>CAIMSU010000001.1 GCA_903844155.1 uncultured Pseudomonadota bacterium
GCCATCGGGGGGTACGTGACCCTGCGCTCGCTATGGGCGAGCGGGCCGTGGAGAAAACGCTTGGTAGAAGCTACACGAGTTCGGAAACGACAACGAATGCCGAAAGGGCGGTGGACGCCGGAATGTTAGCGCCTATGGGGGGTATGGGACGGGGGACATCCTACCCGCGCCCGAGGGCGATCCCTGGGTGGACTATGAGGAAGCGCGGGGGTGCGGTCTCACGGCTGCCGGAAACATCGTGTGCCTCTGGGACACGCCCCCGGACGCCCCCTGAGCGCAGCCATCGACGGCGGTTGCGGCCTGACCGGGTCTGGCAATATCGTCTGCCCCCGAGGTGGCATCGGCCTGCCCCCCGACGCCCCGTGACCGACCGGCCCGCCTGTTGGCTTCGCCGCCCCCGGTTGACGCCCCCCAGCCCTCAGGCTACATGTGCGCGCTTCCCAAACCCGCGGGGGTGGCGGAATGGCAGACGCGCTAGGCTCAGGACCTAGTGGGGTAACTCCCGTAGGGGTTCAACTCCCCTCCTCCGCACCAACTCGGCGGTCGGCCTCTCGGGGCCGGCCGCCGTCACAATCGAAACAACCGGTTCTGCACGATCGTCCGGGTGTAATGGTACGACGCCGCCACGATGTCGCGGATGCGTCCGAAATCCAGCAGGCCGAAGTCCTGCACCGGCGGGCGCAGGTAGAGGTCGGCGTCGTCCTCCACGGCCCGCGCGCGGTCGGCAGAGGCGAGCGTGGCCGTGCGCGTGAGGATGTGGAGCACCGTCGGGACGTCCATGCCGACGCGCCACGGGTTCAGCCAGCTCCACAGCACCGCCCATGGGCTCGGCACCGTGGTGATCGCGAACGTGCGGTCCTCGTCCGGGCTGACGTTCACGACGATCACCTTCCCGCGGCAGCGCGCGCGCATCAGGTCGCCGGGCAGGTTGTTCACGACGCCGCCGTCGACGAGCAGGCCCGCGGTCGTCAGCATCGGCACGGCGATCCCCGGTAAAGCGCCGCTCGCCCGCGTGGCTTCCCAGACCGGGCCGCGCTCGTGCACCACCATCCGCGCCGTCGTCAGGCTCGCCGAGACGCAGAAGAACGGGATCCACAGGTCCTCGATGGCGATGTCGCCGAACGCGAGCCGGGCGCCGCGCTCGATCCGGCGGGTGCGGAGCATGGCGATGATGGGCAATGTGAACTCGCGGAACGGGGCGAGGGCGATGATCTGCTCGTTCAACCCGATCATCTCGTCGGGCGAGAGGCCCATCGCGTGCATGCCCGCGATGATGGCGCCCATGGACGTGCCGCCGACGAGATCGACCGGCATCCCGGCCTCCTCCAACGCGCGGATGACGCCGATGTGGGCGAAGCCGCGCGCGCCGCCCCCGCCCAGCGCCAGTCCGACGGCTTTTCCGGCGAGCAACCGGGCGAGCCGGCCAAAATCGCGGTCACCCGCGCCCTCCATCCGGACGTGGACGTGCCCGTCGACGTCGCGGTGGGCGAGCCAGCGGGCGGTGCCGACGGGGCGCTTTGAGCCGTCCGCGTGCAGGAGCACGAGGGTGCGACGGGCGCCACGGGGTTTGGTGGCTTGATCGAGGGCGATCTCGCCGGTCGTCGGCTCGGGGTCGTCGGTCGCGCTGGCGACGAGCAGGACGTGGTCGGCCTGGCGGACGCAGCGCTCGTTCCAGGCGGGCTCGTGCGCGGTGGGGGCGACGGGGCTGTCCTGGCATTCGAGGAGGATGTAGTCGTAGGCGGCGTCCTGCTCGTCGAGCCAGGTCGTAAAGCGCAGCCAGCCGGGGTGGCGGTCGTCGATGGTCGCGGCGTTGTCCATCACGCCGAAGGTGGTGAGGCGGGCCGGGTTGACGTGGAGGACGCTGCCGAGGGTCGCGAAGGCGCCGGCGAGGCGTGTGGCGACGATGCTGACGGGGACGCCGGGGCGGGCGCCGACGACGGCGAAGCGCTGCCCGAAACCGCGCGGGGCGGCGCGCTTGCTGCGGTCCCGGAGCCGTCGTCCGAGCGTGCGGATGAGCGAGAGCATGATCGCGGGGCTCTGGCCGACGCATCGCTCAAAATCGGCCTGTCCGATGCGGAGAAGCGCCGTGTCGCGCACCGCCCACGGTGTCGCCGCGCACGGCTCTCCCGTCAGCAGCGCCAGCTCGCCGACGCCGTCGCCCCGGCCCGCCTCGCCGACGACCCGCTCGACGCCGTGCTCGTCGGTGACGACCAGCTCCAGCCGCCCGCTGGCGACGACGTAGAACGCGTCACCGGCGTCGCCCTGCGCAAAGAGCTTCTCGCCGCGGCGTAGCTCCACCCACGTCACGCCCGCGCGCAGCCGTTCCAGCGCCTCTGGGCTCGCGCCCCCGAGCGCCCGCGGGAGCAGGGCCGCGATCTGGCCCTCGCGCGCCCGCTGGCGGACGAGATCGATGATCGCCCGGAGCGCTTCGGGCGAACGTTCCGCGAAGGCCGTGAACGCTGTGCGCGGCAATCGGTAGACGCGCGAGGCACCAACCGACACGACGGTCGCCGTGCGTGTGCCGCCCGAGACCATCTGCATCTCGCCAATGCCGCGCCCCACGCCCAGCCGCGCGACGGTGACATCGCCGATCACCACGTCCATCTCGCCCTCGGCGATGACGTAGAGCGCGTCTGCCGGCTCGCCCATCGTGACGAGCACGCCGCCCGCCTCCAACCGCCGCGTGTCCATGCTCGCCGCGACCGAGCCCAGCGCCGCGTCCGACATCGACGCCAGCACCTCCAACCCGCGCAGCAGTCCGAACGCTTCCTGACTCACGATCCGTCCCTAACGCCCCCGGTTCCCGCCACGAAGCGCGCGTTACCGGCGCCGCATGCCCGCGAACCCGTCGACCCCGAACCCGATCCCCAGCGATCCCGGCCTGCCCCTGCTCGGCCACGCCCTCTCGACGGTGACGGAGACGCTGGAGTTCCTGCGAGGTTGGCAGCCCTATTTTCTCGCCCGGCGCGCCCGTCACGGCGGCGTGTTCCGGACGAACATCGGCGCGCCGGCGATCACGCTCCTCGATCCCGTCGCCGTCGGCGCGGCGTTGGACGTCACGAAGGTCCGGAAGCGGTACGGTTTTGGGCCGCGCAAGCCAAGACCTGCGCTCGTCGGCGACATCGTGCCGGTCATGTTCAGCAACGACGCGGAGCACGACCAGCTCAAGGGCATGGTGCTCACCCTCATGCGCCGGCGTTTCGGGCTACTTTCAGGGATCTACGCCGAGATCGCCCCGGCCTGGCGCGCCCGCCTCATGGCGGCGGGCCCCTGCGACGGCGCCCAGGCGATCGAGGACCTCCTCGCCGACCTCGTCTTCCGCTGGCTCCTCGGCCTGGAAAAAGGCCCGTCTGCCGCCGATCTGCGCGGCTGGCTCGACACGCTGCTCGCCCCGCGCTTTGCCCCCTGGCCGACCGCCACCGACCGGGTGATGGCCGGGAGCTACGCACGCCTCGTCACCCTCGCACGCGCCTCGCCCGTCGTCGTGGACCTTCCGGACGCGGACTTGCAGGCTGCCGGCGTTGACCGGGACCAATTGGCCCGCCACCTCCTCTTTGTCGCGGGATTCAACGCGTGGTCGGGCTTGCGCGGCCTGCTCGCCTCGATGGCCGCGGAGCTGTCGACGTGGTCCGACGAGGCCCGCGCCGCCGCCCGAACGACCGCGGACCCCTGGCGCCCGACCGGCGAGAACGCAGCGCTCCAGCGGATCGTCCTCGAAACCCTCCGCCTCCACCCGCCAGCGCCCATCGTGTTCGGCGAGGCGCGCGCTGATTTTGCGCTGCCAACGTCCACCGGCACCGTCGAGGTCAAGGCCGGCGAGCTGCTGATGAGCGTCCTGTCGCTCGCACAGCGCGATCCGTCGCTCGGCGACCCAGACGTCTTCCGCCCCGACCGCTTCGCCGACCCGACGCTCGCCGCGCGCAGCCTCTACTGGGCCGGCGGCCCCGACGGCGTCCCCACCGGCGCCACGAACACCGTCTGCCCCGGCCAGGACGTCGTCCCCGCCATCGCGCGCGCGTTCTGCGCCGACTGGCTCACGCTGGACGTGGCTGTCGCCGAGCCGCCGCGCTGGAGCACGATCACGATGGTGCAGGCGAACCGCCCCGAGAACGGGCTGCGCCTCACGCGGGTCAGCGCGCGGACTTAGCAGCCAGAAAGGCTGGAAATGCTACTGCGCGACGACGTCGCACCAGAACGGGATCGGCTGCGGCGCGAGGGTGACCGAGCCGGCGTCGCCCGAGAGCGCCCCGGTGGTGAGGCTGCCGTAGGCGCCGTTTGCGCCGAACCCGTCGACGGTCAAGGCCATCGCGGTGTCCGGCGTTGTGGCCGAGAAGTAGCGGCCGCCGCTGAAGTCCTCGATGAGCTCGGTCTCCACGGTGGTGCTGTACGTGCCGTCGCCCGTGAACGGCTCGCGCACGAACACGCGCAGGTGCCAGGTGTACGTGTTGGCGCTGTCCGTCCACGTGAGCTGGAGCTGGTTGTTGGGCGGGTGCGAGCAGACGACGGTGTCGAACGTGGCGGTCTCGCTGGCGGCGCCCGTGAGCGTGAGCGTGATCGGCAGCGGGCTCGTCGGGAGCGTGATGGCGCCGGTGTCGATGCCGGAATCCGTGTCGGTGTCCGAGTCGCTGTCGGTGTCCGAATCGGTGTCCGTGTCGGTGTCGGCCGAGGCGCTGGAGTCGTCGGCCGGGGGATGGGCGCAGGCGTAGAGGAGGGCAAAGGCGAACATCAGGACCTCACACGCGCGACTATAGCCGGGTGGGGGCGTCGGCGGGCGCGACGACCTCGTCGGCGAGGCCGAGGCGCTCGGCGATGGCGGCGGCCTCGAGATCGTAGAGCGCGCCATCGTCGCCCAGACCGCCGGGGAGTCGACCGAGGAGCTCCTCCCAGACGAGCCCGTGCAGCGAGAGCCACGTCGCGTAGGCGGTGGCGACCATGGGGATCGGCAGGCTGCGGGCGATGGGGCCGAGGCGGGCGACGGCCTCGGGGTTGGAGTAGGCGCGCGGCAGGCGGAGGCGGCCCTGGGATTGGGCGCGTTCGAGCAGGTCGACGAAGATGTGCAGGCTGCGGAGCGCGGCGCCGGCGACGACCTCGATGGGCGCGCGGTAACCGGGAAAGATCGCGCCGTGGATGAGGATGTATTCCTGCGGTCGGGCGATGGCCCAGCGTCGGTAGGCTCGGGCGAGGGCGACAAAGCGGGCGTCGAGCGCCTCGGGAGCGTTCGTCGCGGCGTCCTGCAAGGTCTGGCCGAGCTCCTCGTAGGCATCGGCCACGAGGCTGGTGACGAGGGCGTCGCGGCCGTCAAAGTAACGGTACAACGCGGGTGTTGTGACGTTCAGCGCGCGGGCGATGGCCCCGAGCGACAGGGCGGCGGCTCCCTGCTCACGAATCTGGGCGCGCGCGGCAGCCTTGATCGCGTAGACCATGTCCGCGTGGCGGGCGTCGGGCCGGGCGTCGCGTCGGGCATCGGAGGGTTGGGCGGGCACGCAGACCGTTATCAAGAAGCGCGCCCTCTGGGTCGGCCACGCGCCGAGCGCTGGCGAGGGGGCGCCGCGCCTCCAAAACCCTACGATCGTCTTCCGGGCGACGTCCTCCAACGCTGCACAGGGTGCCAATTGTTACGGAAGCGGAAGGTGTGATAGGAAGAGGTCATCATGCCGCCTACAACCCCGATCGCTCCCGCACAGCGCGGCCGTCAGGCGCGGTCCCGCGCCGCCCGCTCCATGGTGCGCGAGCAGGCGATGCGTCTCTTTCTTCGCGACGGTTACGCGGCCACCACGGTCGAGATGATCGCGGAGACGGCGGGCATCTCCCGGCGGACGTTTTTCCGCTATTTTGAGAGCAAGGAAGACGTGGTGACGACGCGCTCGGAGGACCTCGGCGCGCGGCTCGGCGAAAACTATCGGGCGCGCCCCGCGTCCGAGCCGCCGGTGGTCGCCATGCGTGCGGCGTTTCAACCGGTCATCGCGGAGTACGCGCGCGACCCCGTCCGCACGCGGGCGATCCTGCGCCTCTCCGCTGAGACCCCCGAGCTTCGCGGCCGGTATCGCGATGTGCAGGCGCTGTGGATCGCCACGCTCGCGAGTGAAGTGGCCCGCCGCCATCCCGACGAGGGCCCGCTCCACAGCGAGCTGCTCTCCGCCGTCTCGCTGGCCGCCCTCAACGTCGCCATCGCCCGCTGGCTCATCGATGGCGGCGATCTGGCGCGGCTCCTCGATGAGACCTTCGGCCTGCTCCCTGCCATGCTCGGCCCGTCCGCTGCGCCACCCGGTTAGTCGGGCGGATGTCCGCTGCCGATGTGACGCCGAAGGCAGAGAGCGACGCAGCGCGGGCCTCGGGGGGTGGCGCCGCGCTGCTCGTCTTCCTGGGGATTTTCCTGTCGAAGGTGGCCGGATTGGTGCGCCAGAAGGCGATGGCGCATTTTCTCGGCAGCTCGGTCGCGGCCGATGCGTTCAACGCGGCGTTCCGCATCCCGAACTTCCTTCAGAACATGTTCGGGGAGGGCGCGTTGTCCGCCTCGTTCATCCCGGTGTACGCCGGGCTTCTGGCGCGGGGCGAGAACGAGGAGGCGGACCAGGTCGCGGGCGCCGTTGGGGCGCTGCTGGCCCTGGTGAGCGCGGTGCTCGTCGGCATCGGCGTCGCCACGGCGCCCTCGCTGGTGTGGGCGATCGCCCCCGGGTTTCAGGGCGAGACCGCGGTGTTGGCGGTGGATCTCGTACGGATCCTGTTCCCGGGCGCCGGTCTCCTCGTCGTCTCGGCGTGGTGCCTCGGCATCCTCAACAGCCATCGCAAATTCCTGCTGTCCTACACGGCGCCCGTCATCTGGAACGTGGCGATGATCGCCGCGCTTCTGGCATTCGGTGCCCGCGAGAGCACCGAGGCGCTCGCGCGCACCCTGGCGATCGCCTCCGTCGTTGGCTCCGCCCTGCAGTTCCTCGTGCAGGTTCCGCCCGTCCTTCGGTTCGCTCCGCGGCTCCGTCCCGCGTTGGCGCTCGGGAACGTCCACGTTCAGTCGGTGGTGCGCAATTTCGGGCCGGCGTTCGTCGGGCGCGGCGTCATGCAGATCTCCAGCTACATCGATGCGATGTTGGCGTCGCTCCTGCCCTCCGGCTCCGTGGCGCTGTTTGGGTACTCGCAAGCGCTGTACCTGCTCCCGGTGAGCTTGTTCGGCAGCGCGGTCTCCGCCTCTGAGCTCCCGGCGATGTCCAGCGCGACCGGCACCGACGCCGAGATCGCCGCCTGGCTCCGGTCCCGGCTCGACGGGGGCTTGCGACGCATCGCCTACTTCGTCATCCCCTCGGCGGTGGTGTTCGTGCTGCTCGGCGACACGGTGACGGCTGCGCTGTTTCAATCTGGCCAATTCCAGCATGACGACACCCTGCGCGTGTGGGCCACGCTCGCCGGCTCGTCGGTCGGCCTGCTCGCGCAGACGTGGGGCCGGCTCTACAGTTCGACGTTCTACGCGCTCGGCGACACGAAAACCCCCCTTCGCACGGCGATGATTCGCGTGGCGCTGACCGGCGGGCTCGGCTGGTGGATGGCGACGCGGCTGCCCGGGGTCCTTGGCATCGACGCCACCTGGGGCATCGCCGGGCTGACGGCGTCGGCCGGCATGGCGGGATGGGTCGAGTACACGTTGCTCAAGCATTTTCTGGATCGGCGCCTCGGACGGACGGGCTTGCCGGGCGGCACGGTGGCGCGGCTGTGGGTCGCTGCGGGGCTCTCTGGCGCGCTGGCGTTCGGCTTGAAGTGGCTGTGCGTCGGCCTCCACCCCGTCGTCGCGGCGATGCTGGTGCTGGCGCCGTTTGGTGTCGCCTACCTCGGGGTGACGCGTGCGATGGGGTTCCTGGAGGCGGACCCGATCCTGCGGCGGTTGGGGCGACGGCTGGGACGGTAGGGCCGCCCGCGGGAACCTTGATAGACCCCCGCCGCTGGAGCCCTTCATGAAGCGGTCGCCGTCCGAAGTTTCCTTGTCCCGTCCTCGTCTCCCCGGCATCGGGCGAGGCGGCGCGCTCGCGCTCGTCGTCGCTGCGTTCGGACTGTTCGTCCCGCACACCGCGTTCGCGGCGGACGGCGATCTCCCGCCCGCGGCGCTGATCGGCTTGCTGACGATGGGGGTGCTCTTCTGCGTCGGCCTCGTCGTCTACCGGCGCGCGCTCGGCCTGCTCATCACCTCCCAGTACGGCGTGCTGCTCGCCGTCTACCTGGCGCATCAGCACCGCGAGGCGCTGACCGGCGGGACGTCGATCTGCAACATC
This sequence comes from uncultured Pseudomonadota bacterium, assembly GCA_903844155.1. GTDB lineage: Bacteria > Myxococcota_A > UBA796 > UBA796 > SXON01 > CAIUMM01. The sequence goes on from CAIMSU010000001.1 coordinate 8,256, forward strand.
TCGTCAATCATCAACTGCGACGCTGTCAACACCTCGCACTACGCCGAGATCCAGGGCGTCCCCATCGCCGTCATCGGCTTTGCCTTCTACGTCGCCATCGCGTACCTCGCGTTCAGCTACCTGCGCGGCACCGCCCCGCGCGCGCCCGCGATGATCATGCTGCTCTCGGTCGGCGCCGTCGGCTACGACGTCTTCCTCGCCTACGCGAGCTACCACATCGGCTCCATCTGCCTGTTCTGCACGACGACCTGGGCCGTGAACCTCATCCTCCTCGTCGGCAGCACGGTCGAGAGCAAGGGCATCTCGCCGATCGACGCCATCAAGGACCACGGCGGCCCCGCCGTCATCGCCGGACTCGGGGGCTTGATCCTTGGCGTTCTCGCCTACCAGGGTGGCTCGTCTACCGCCGTCGTCAGCCCAAGGGACGGCGTCGCCAACACCGCCACAGCAACCCCGTCGCTCGACCTCATGACCCTCTACGAGCAGGCCGCCGGGCCCGTCACCCTCGACGGCACCGAGCCCGAGAAGGGCGACCCCAACGCGCCCTACACGTTCGTGGAGTGGGCGGACTTCCAGTGCCCGCACTGCGCGGCGATGTTCCCGGTGATGGAGGAATTGCTGGCGGCGAACAAGGACATGAAGCTCTACTTCAAGGACTACCCGATCTCCGGGAACTGCAACAAGTTCGTCGAGGGGGTGCGTCACGAGAACGCCTGTCAGGCCGCGGCGGCCTCGGAGTGCGCGCGCGTGCAGGGCAAGTTCTGGGACCTCGCCGGGCAGATGTTCGGGAACCAGGAGTACCTCGGAAAGGACGACCTGCGCTTCATGATCGGGCAAGTGGGGATGGACGAGAAGGCGTTTGAGACGTGCATGGCGGACCCGGCGACGGCGCAGTCCATCACCGCGGACGTCGAGGCCGGCGGTGCCGCGCAGATCAACGGCACGCCGAGCATCTTCCTGAAAGGGCCCTGGGGCGACCAGTGGGTGCGCGTGATCGGCGGGAAGGACGCCATCAATACCATCCTCGCCGCGGCGCGCACGGGGAAGCCGATGCCGCCTCCGCCTCCGCCCAACCCGGACAGGTAGGTGCTGCTCGCTGCGCTTTTGGGCGGTTGCGCGGCGCACCAGGTCGGCTTGATCGTGGCCGACCCGCTGAAGTCCGATCCGGCGGAGCTTCGCCTGCCGAGGGGAGGGGACATCAAGCTCGCCACGCCGGGGCCGGCCGGGCCGCTACGCTACCTCAACGGCTGCGTCGTCGACGTGCACGGGTCCTACGCCTTTCGCACGTTCACCGTGCGTGACTGGCGGGTCCTGGACGCTGGCGACGGGTCCGGCGGCTACGTCGGCATTCTGCGGGCCTACGGCGCACGCCTGGTCGTTGACGACCGCAACTCCGGCGCCACCGTCGTCCTCGACGACCTCACCGCGGCGCCGATGCGGCCCTACGTCGGGCTACCGGTACTCGTGATCGGGCACGCGACGGGCGAGGGGTACGTGGTGCCGGTCGCGTACAGGGTTTTGGCGGCGACGTCGCCGCCGTGAGCCGACGGGGTCAGGGGGCGAAGAAGGCCTTGAGCACGGCGAGCAGGTTCCCGGCTTCCTCCTCCGAAATGCCCCCAAGCAACTTGACGATCCGGAGGCGATCGATCGCGCGCATCTGGTCCACGACGATCAACCCGGACTTCCCGTCGAACCGGCAGGGCACGCGGCTCGGTCCGGGGCTGCTTCCGGTCGTGAGGGGGGCGATCACGTAGGTTTGGAGCCTGGAGTTGAGCGTATCCGGTGAGACCACGACGCATGGGCGCGTCTTCTGCGTCTCGTGACCGACGGTCGGGTCCAGCCGAACCAGCAGGACATCGAAGCGTTGGGGGCTCACCAGGTCCACTCCTCGTCGTCGAACAAGTTGCCGCCTGGGATCAGCGTTTCGGGCGAGTCCAACGGTTCGCCGCGTGCCGTCATGGCGTCAAGCTGCTCCGCCCACCCGTCGCGCGGGTGTTTGGGAGGGTCTTTCCGGTGGATGAACAAGCCACCATCGCGCTCCTCGATGGTCACCGCATCGACGATCCCGGCGCGCTTCAACAGCGGCTTTGGAATGCGGACGGCCTGACTGTTGCCGAACTTGGCGATGCGCGTCTCGACCATGGCGACCTCGTGTAGCCCATGTATACACCGCCCCCGCGGGCCCGTCCATGCGCCGGCGATCCGCCTTGCCGCGTTCACTCATAATACATCCACAGCGGACCCGGAAAAAGCCACGTCAACGCCTCCCTCAGCCGATCCCGCCAGTTGATCCAATTGTGCCCGTCCGGCACCTCCGCGAAGCGCACGCGTTGGGCGACGCGCTGGAAGACCGGGACGAGGCTGCGGTTGTAGTAGATCAGCGACTCAAACGTGCCGCAGGACAGGTAGATCTGGGCGTCGATGGGCGGCGGGTTCTCGCGCAGGTTGTTGACGAACCCGACGATCGGGTCCCACATCGGCCCGCGGGTGTGCTCGCCGATGTCCGTGAAGGCGAAGCTCCCGCTCTGCAGCAAAAGTCGACCCCACACGCCGGGATGTCGCACGGCCGCGTACAGCGAGCTGACAGCACCGAAGCTCGATCCCATGATGCCGCGAAACTGGGGCTCGGCGAGGACCGGTTGCGTCGCTTCCAGGTGCGCGAGCAGGTCGAGCCGGAGGAAGTCGGCCTGTCGAGGGTTCGCGGCGTACTCCCAGTTTCGGCGCACGCCGTTGGTGAAGCAGACCAGCAGCGGCGCGACCTCGTGACGGTGGATGAGGTTGTCCAGCAGCGTCTTCATCTCGGCGTAGTGCAGGAAATCGTTGCCGTCGTGGACGATCAGGAGGGGGTACTCCTTGCCCGGTCGGGCCTCGGCGGGGAGGTAAAGCTGGTAGTCGCGCTCCTCGCCCCAGGTCTTGGAAAAGAACCGGTGGGACTGCATGGATCCGCGGCGTGCGTGCGGATCCTCGCGGCACCATTCCGGGTCGGAGTAGCTGCCGGCCGGGCACACGGAGTTGGAGCCGAAGGGGTCGAACGCCCGACGCCCGTTGCGAGGGTCGGACATCCAGCGCCCGTTTCCACCGCGAACGACCTCGAATTTGTACTCAACGCGCGCGCCCTTCGGCAGCGCGAGCGGCAGGTAGAACGCGTCCGTCTGGCCGATCCGGCGGAACTCCTGGCGCGAAGGGAGGCCAAAAACCCAGTGTTGGAGGAAGACGGCGTCCGCTGGCTGGCCGTCCCAGTAAAAGAACGTGGCGTTGTCGTGCTCGTCCATGAGCGGGAACTGCCACCGGGCGGCGAATTCGGCGAGGATGCGCCGGGCGTCGTTGGGGTGGCGCTCGATGTGGGAGACGAGATCAAGAACGCGCTGCATCGTCGCCCCCTGCGGTCCGATGGGCGGGATCGTACGGGGCGAGGTGGCCGTCGACGGTCAACTCACGGATGGCGTCCGCACGTCCGAAGCACTGTCCGTGGGCATCGATGCCACCGCCGTTTTCGAGGGCGACAGGGCGCAGCGGCGCGAGGCGGGCAGCGAGGATGGCGACGTTCTCGGGCCGGCTGAGCTCCAGGCGCTGTTCAGCGTGGGGGAGGAAGACCACACCGGGGACGAGGCCGAACCCACGGTCGAGGTACTCCGCGAGGCCGACGCCGTGCGTGGTGTGGTCATGGTAGAGGAGGATGCGCTCGGCGAGGACCATCGCGCCGCCGGACCACGCGATGATCGGCTTTTGCCGCAGGGCTTCGTCGAGGCCGAAGAACGACATCCGGTTGCGGAGCACGCCGACGTGGCCGCCGGCGATCAACAGGGCGCTGCACCCGGACAGACGGTCGAGGATGGCGCCGCGGACGGACTCGACAGCGGGGTGCGAGAGGGGGCGCTCGGTCTCGGCGAACTGGTCGTGCAGCCGGTCGGCCTCGGCCAAAAACAGCTCGTCGACCTGCTGCAGGTGCCGGATCGCCTGCTGAAACCAGGGACATGCGCGCTCCCGGCGCTGCGCCCAGGCCTTCTGGACACCGGCGATGGCTGACACGATCGCGTCGCGGTAAAGCACCTTGATGGCTTTCAGCGCCGCCTGCTTGCGCGCGTGCGCCGCGACAAGATCCGGGGCGACCCGCTCGATCTCCCGGAACGCGCCGTAGAGTCGAAGGTTGACGACAGGCACGCCGACCGCCTCACGCAGCGGCTCGTCGCGCTCCTCGTCGTACCGCCAGCCGGCGCTGATCAGCGCCAGGGGCCCGTTGCTCGCACCACCGAGGCGCTCGATCGCGAGCGGGAGGATCGGCGCTGGCCGCTCAGGGCCGAGGACGATGACAGACAGGACTCACTCCGCGAGCAGGCAACGTAGCGGTGGAGCGGCCCGCTGGCGAGCCCGGGACCTCGCCCCGGCGCGCCACGCCACGCAGTTGACCGGGGCGGACCGCCGCTACTTGGCGTGCGGCTTCTTGGAGTCGTCCTGCTCGATCTTCGTCTCGGGCGCCTGGCTCAGCACATTCAGCCACGCCAGAAGGAGATCCCGCTCGGCGGGATCGCCGCCGTTCTTGGCCACCCGCTGCAGCTCGACGTCGATGTGCTTGAGCGAGACGAGGCTCCCCTGGATCACGTGACGGGGCGTCTCGTTCTCGTTGTCCGGGTCCTTGGCGTCCATCGCGTCCTTCAGCGCGGCATCGAGCTGGGTGACCGCGGCGTCCGCCGCCTTGTCCAGCGCCGCGTCGTCCGAATTCGTCGCCTTCGGGTCACCCGTCTCCGACGCCATCTTCTTGACGGCCGTGTCCGCGAGCACCCCGCAGACCTGGTCGATCACGGGGTCGATCTCCCCTTCGAGGGACTGACGATAGGCAGGGATCTGGCTGATCACCTGCTGCGCGCCCATACGCGCGAGGTCCGGCGCGCCGTCGACCACCAGCGCCCGCACCTGCTGCGCGCCCGCTGGGACGGCGTCGACCGCCGCCCCCGCCGCCGCGAGCGCCAGGCCCTCGGGGTCGAGAAACTGGCTCGCGACCCAGGACATTCCGGAAAGGTAGCACAACGCAATCACGATCAGGATCCCGCCGTTCCGCATGCTCTTGCGGTTCGAGGTCTTCTCCTGCTCGAGCTGCGCGGTCAGCAAGCCTTCAATCTCGCTCACGACATCGGTTGCTTCAGCCATGGTTTTAGCCCTTCCCGTCGAGGCGAGAGTTCATGATGTCGAGGAAGAGGGACATGACGTCGTCCATCGACTTCGGGGAGCTGCCCTTCGCCGTCGGGTTGGCCGCTGCCTGGGTGGCGAGCGCCTGGACCGACGCGTTGATCGACTGCAGCACCGCGATGTGCTGCGCGAACGTCGTGTCAAGCTGGCCCTGCGCCCACGTCTGGCAGCGCGCCTCGAGCTTCGCCATCAGCGCGTCGTACTTCTCGGGGTTCTTCGCAAACTGGGGGAAGCGCGCCTTGAGCGCCGGCCCCTGGTCCTTGAAGGCTGTGGCGAAGTGCTCATCCAAGGAGGCTTTCATCTTGTCATGGACGTGGGTCTGGAACGTTCCGCTCTCCGCGCCGAGCTGTGCCTCGACCTTCGGCATGAAGTCCGCGGCCTCGTTGGTGAGCGCGGCCGAGAGCGCGGGGACTGCGTCCGCGGCGATCTTGTCCATCGACTTGGCGACCATCGGCCACACCTGGGCGCTAGCCTGTCGCTCGATGGAGGACTCCAGCTTAGCCGTATCGAAGTGCGTCACCCGCCAATACACGCTGTAGGCGGTGACGCTGAACATGCTCAAGAGCACAAGCGAGAGGATGCGCCCCTGGCGGACCCCCTTCGCGCGTTCTTCCGCGATTTGTTGCAGTATTTGTCGGGCGCGGGCGCTGTCAGCCATGAGGGACTCCGGAGGGTGGCCGGATTGTAGGACAAGCCCGAGGACCGGTTGACGGAAAATGACCGCAGCCTGAACCAAAGTCTTGTAACCCGCTGAAAGTTCAGGAACTATATTTTTCCTTACGAGTTCCTGTCGGCCAGCCTTTCGGGCGTTCCGGTGTTTTCGGGGCGCTCGGAGAGGCCGACGCCGAGCTGCGCCAGTCGCCCCCGGATCAGCTCCAGCTCGGTCCCGCGCACCACCACCTCGTTCACGCCGGCGGCGCGCCGCAGGAACGGCGCCAGCGCCGGGTCGCGCCGCAGGGCTGCCGCCAGCGAGTCCGGGATCCGCAGGAGCCAGGCCCGCTCGGCCTCCACCGGCGCCACCCCGCTCCCTGCTCGCACCATGATCTCGAATTCGCCCGGGATCAACCCACCGTATGCCTCATTCAGCCGGGTGATGATCGCGTCGACGTCCGGGTGCGCGCGCCGCTCGGGGACGTAGACCCAGGCGCCGTGCTCCCGCCCAACCAGCCGCGCGACGCGGCTCACCGTCGCCCGTACCGTCAGCGCGTCCCAGCCCTCCGGGACCGTGATGCGTCCGCCCTCCATGCAGAAGCGGGCGCGGAGCGGGTGGGCGTAGTCAAACACCCGCGCGTCGAGTGGCGGCGGCCCAGTTCGCAAACGCAGCGTGCCGTCCTCGGCCTCGATGACGTCCACCCCAACCAGCACGGTGATGCGGCTTGCCGCTCGCTGCCACTCCCGGAGCGTGTCAGCGACCGACGGCGGGACCCCGGTTCGTGAGTTTGCGGCGAGAAAATCCAGGGTGTCCGTATGGCCCGCGCCGAGCTCGGCCGCGGCGCCCTCGCGGGTGAGCTTGTGGCGATGCAGCCCCGCGCCATCGACGTACGGCGCAAGCCGGCAGAGCCGGCCGTAGCTCTGCAACGACAGTTCTCCTGCATGCACCAGCAGTTCCAGGTCGGGCATCAGCAGGAAGCCGGCCGTTGGCACGGCCACGCCGGTCGGCGCGCGGAACGCCGTCACCCCGCTGGCGTCCTGCATCGCGTCGATCGCGCCGATGCGGTGCAGGGTGTCGAGCACACGTCGGAACACGGCGCGCTCGCCGAGCTCCCAGCCAGCCGGGTCGGGCGGCGTGTGAAGCACCTCCGGCGTGTGCGCGCCGAGCTGCTGCAGCCACGCACGGGCGTCGACCGGGGTGGGGCCGAGCACGCGCAGGACGATGTCGGCGGCCCGCAGCTCGTTCCGCTCGAAGATCGGCCTCGGGTCGTGCAGCGCGCGCGCGTTCGCCTCGGGCATCCCGAGCAGGCGGTCGCGGGTCCCGCGCGCGAGCCCGAGCAGCCGCGCCACGCGCAAAGCGAGCCCGGCGCGCTCGGCATCCCCGCCAAAAACGCCCGCCAGGCGCCGCTCATGGTCGCGCCGCAGCGTGCCGTCCTGGTTGAGCTGGCAGGGGTTGGCCTCAAGGTGCGCGGCGAGGACGGCGGCGTCCCAGCGGGCGTCGGCCGGCGGGAGCGAGGGAACGAAGGTGCCCGCCCAGGACGGGACCGGAAGCGGGAGCAGCGCGAGGGTGGGGTTGAGGCGGCACGCCGCGGCGTAGTGCTGCGGGTGGATCTCGGCGGCGAGCTGGCCGGGCCGGGGCAGCAGCAGCGCGCTGGCCCAGAGCGGGCCGCCGTCGCGGTCGATCAGGGCGCGGAGGCGCTCGGGGAGGGGCTCACCGACGGGTCCGACGACGCGAAGCAGCTCCAGCAGCGCGCGGGCCGCGCGGGGCAGGCGATCGATTGCCGCGGCCAGCACGACGGGATCCTCCGACTGCTCGGGCGAGACGAGCATGCGGGCGCGAAAGCTGGCCTCGTAGGCGCCGAGGAGGGTGCGGGTGCCGAGTGCGCTCATTCAGGGCCAGAACACCAGGACCGTGAGCACAACGCCCGCACACCACAACGCGACGTCGTCCAACACAAAGGGCACGCCGACGAGGGCCGCGCCGAGCAGCATCGGCCGGGCGTCCGCCTTCTTTTTGCCGTACATCCACACCGACACGCCAACGGTCGAGAAGAGCATGCCCGCGATGAGGGTCGACGCGCTGATGTTGCCGAGGAGGGACGAGAGTTCGGGCACCCGCTCAACCTAACCGCGGATCGGCCGGTCAACCCCGAAGGCACCGAACTTGCCCTCGCAAGTTCTGTGACGTCGATCAGGGTTGGCCGCGGAAGGGCCTGCCTCGTGGATGCAGAAGGCTTGACGAGTCAAGAAAGTCGTGAGCGAGGCGCAATCCCGCAAAAGGCAGGCCCGCCCCCAGAGAAGCAGCCATCACCGGACCGAAGGGGCCGGTGATGGCTGGCCAAGGAGAAGGCACGCATCGTGCCCCGCACGAAGCGTGCCTTCGACGCGGTCAGCAGCGGTCGCGTTCGCCGGAACCTGCGCAGGTGTGGACGGGTCAAGAGAGGTCACGAACACGCGCCCGAGCCGAAAAACATGGCGCGACGGGCAACAAACAGCCATCAC
>CAIMSU010000002.1 GCA_903844155.1 uncultured Pseudomonadota bacterium
CACCCTGACCGCCCTTACCGCCCCCGCCGACCCGAATCCGCGGCAACCCGCGGCAAGCAAAACGCCCTTCCCATCAGCATTTCAGCGTGCAACATGGTTGACGTCAGCCGGGCTCCTCCGGCCCGCCCCCGCCCCGACCGGGCCGCCCGGTCACCCCCGTCCCACTCCCAGGATTGCACCCATGAGCGCGAACACCGAACTCCAGAAGGCCCTCGGCGGCGACAAGGTCGCTGACAACAAGAAGACCGGCGTGATGAACGCCGCGATCGACAAGGTCAAGAGCCTCGGCGGTCGGCTGGGCAAGATGAAGGTCATCGGCGAGGCCGTCGCCGAAGCCGTGCTCGCGACCGCAGAGACGCAGGGCACCGTGTTCGTGGCGTCGTTCGCGGAGGGCTACCTCGGCGAGGACAAGATGGACCTCGGACCGGTGGACATGCGGCTCGGTGGCGGCCTCGTCGTCGGCGGGTACGGCCTCTACCAGGCGATGTCCGGGAAGGGCGGAAGCCACGCGCTTGCCATCGGCAACGGACTCCTCGCCACGGGCATCGGCCGAATCGGCCGCCACGCGGGCCGGGCGCTCGCCGAGAAGCGGGCCGCTGGCACGCCGCCCGCGCAGACCCCGACGCCGGCCCCCGCCGCTGCTCCCGCTCCCGCCGCTGCCGCACCCGCGCAGCTCAAGGGCGACGACATCGGCGAGATCGCCCGCATGGTCCGCATGACGCCGGGCACGGAGGGCGACCGCACCGAAGGCCGCCACCGCCCCCCGAACCGCCGTCCGCAGCGCGAGGACGACGAAGACGTCTCCGGCCGCCGCCGCTTCATCCGGGCGCGCGACTGAACCCCTCCCGCCGGGCCTGACCGGGCCGGCTCCACCTCTCCCGCTTCTCGTTTCACCGCTTCACTCCAAGGACAACTCCAATGACCGCACCCATCTGGGCCCTCGTGACCTTCACCGCTTCCGGCGAGTGCCTCGTCGATCGCACCTCCCTCCGCGCGTCGCGCGCCATGGACGACCGCTCCGATCCGAGCTTCGGCGCGGACGACGACGACTTCGACGACGAGCTCGACGACGATGACTTCGGCGACGAGACCGGCGACGACTTCGGTGACGAAACCGGCGATGAGCTGGGCGACCTCGATGGCGACGAGACCGGCGACGATGTCGGCAGCGAAGCCACGCGCGAGCGCAAGATCCGCCGCCTCCAGAACCGGGAGGGCCGCCTGTCCGCTCGCGAGGAGGAGCTGGAGCAGAAGAACCGGCACCTCCGCCGCAAGCTCCACAACGCGAAGAAGGGGAAGATCGTGCAGCGCAACGTCACCGTCACCGGCCTGGTCGCCACCACCGTCGGGCAGTCGATGAGCATGACGCTCACGCCGCGTACGAGCCTCCACCTCTCCAAGATCTTCGCCACGGGCGACTCGGCGGCGACGATCAACACGATCATCTCCGGCGACGACCCGGTCGTCCTCGACAACCTCGACGCCGCGCTGATCGCGCCGACCGCGTACCACGGGCCCAGCTTCGGCGGTCGCGTGCTCCGGGCCGGTGTCCCGGTCACGATCAACTACACGGCAGGCTCGACGAGCGCCGCCCTGAAGCTCAGCTTCTACGGCAAGGCGCGCGTCAAGTCCCCGCACTGTTGATCGGGGGGTGAGTCGTGGGCACCTGCAAGCTCTCCCGTCGATCCGGCACCGTGAAGCTCCCTGCTTCATTGGTGGCCGGCGACGCGGGGGCGGAAGGCGAGCTGCTCACGGCCCAATCCGAGGGCGGCGGTGACGGTGACTGGCGCATCATCGACCTCTGGTCCGACGAGGCTTCGCCCTGGGAGGCGCGGCTCGTCTGGTCCGGCGGCGGGGGTGCCCAGCGCACTGCAAACTTCGACGTTCCCAAGTGTACCCGCGTCTGCGTCCACGCGACGATGCTGCAGATCTTCGGTTCAAACCTGTCAACCTCGTCGGACATCGCCGCTCGCGCGGCCATAGCAGACGGTCAGTGTGACACCGAAAATCAGTGGACCGTCCGTGGAAGCAGCGCCCAACTCATCGGGGGCGGCGGCGGGAACGTCGACGTGACCCCGCCGCCCTGGGCCCGTTTCGTCCGCCTCGAACTCTCCGATTCCACGCTCGCCGCCAGCAGCTTCGTCGAGCTGCTCGACATCAACGCCACCACCCGCGCCCGGTACGCCATCAACGCCCAGCCCCAACCCGGCGTGCCCCTCGGGGACGCCGCCACCGTCCGGTGCGTGCTGCCCTCCGGCACTTTCGCGTACCGCGTCGTCTTCCTCCTGCATCTCTGAGCCTCTCCGTTCGCCAGTTCCCGCTCGCCAATTCCTGCTCGTCCACAAATCCCCGAGGACTCCCGCCATGAAATGCTACGCCAATCGCGTCCTGACGAGCCTGCTCGCCATCCCCGCCGGAGCGCCCGTCACCGTGACGACCGGCGGTCCGAGCTTCCGGGTCCTGCCCGAGCAGAACGACCGGCAGACGGACGACGCCCAGGACTTTCGCTTCGTCACGAGCCTGAATTTCTCGGGAGGCGCGAGCTCGCCGACGGCGCAGATCGTCATCCAGGGCTCCACGGACAACGTGACCTGGATCGACATCGCCAACGGCACGAGCCGGACCACGACGGGAAACTTTCTGGAGGTCGTCGATGCCCTCGGCGTCGCGCTGTTGCCCTGGGTCCGCGCCCGGGTGGTCCTCGGCGGCGGCACTGCGCCCTCGGTCTACGCGACCGTCGACGTCATCTCGAACGGCCCCTTCCAGCTCTCGCCGACGTGATCCTCCGCCTGCCTCCTGCCTGATCCCGCAACTTCCTGCCTGCCCTGGATGCCCTCGTGAACATCACGGTCGCCCTCACCTTCAACGAACGCGACGCCGTCAGCCTGCTCAACTGGTTGGCGCGGTGCAACGCTCGCCTGTTGCGCGAGCGGCCGTCGCTGCCGTTCCTGTACGCGACGAGCGTGAAGTACGGCCGGGAGGAGGAAGAGACCTGGTCCGACTACATCCAACTGTTGGCGCAGGGCTGGGAGGATTGCGACGCGCTCGCCGCCGCGCGGGCCGGTGAGCTTCTGGCGCGCGGGTGGCGGGCCCTCGATCCGAAGGACCCCGGCTACGCCCAGGCGAAGGCCGCCCAGCTGACCAGCATCCCCGCCGAAGTGGCGCTCACCACCACGGTCCGGGCCGGCGAGCATGGGCTCTACCACTGCGTCGTCCGCTACGTCGTCGAGGGCACCGTCTGGTTCGACGACCCCTCCGCCCGCCTCGGGATGCTGCCCGAGCGCCTCGACGGGCGCGCCTGCCACGAACGCATCGTCACCCGCGTCCGCCTCGCCGGGATCCGCCGCGATCCCGAGCTGGGGCGGCGTCCTCGTCCCTCCGCCCACGCGCGCCGGTTCCGGTGCCGGGAGTCCGCATGACCCGCTCGTCTCGTTTCATCCCCGCCCGTGTCGTCGGTGCCGTCGAGTTCGCCGGGGAGACCAACGCCGTCGCCGGTCCGAAGTCCACGTCTGCGAAGGACCGGAAGATCCGGCGCAAGCTGCGGGCCGCCCGGCGACTGAAGAAGAAGATCGCCCGGTTTCAGGAAAAGCACCCGATCGGGTGGAGGGCTCTACTCGCGACGGCGAAGCGCAACCTGCGCATCGTAATGGGCGACCTCAAAGCCCTCGGATGGAAGCCGAAGAAACCAAGTCGCGCGCCCAAGCCCGGCGAGGACGACGTGGACGCCGCGCTCGACGACATCCCCGAGAACGAGCCCGGCGAGAGCGACGACGACCCCGATCTCGACCAGCCCGAGGAGGGCGAGCTGCCCGATCCGGACACGGTCACCGAGGGAAACTGGCTCGACACCTACGTCGGCGCTGAGCCGCCGAAACGCCCGTTGCGAGACGTCCTGCAGCGGGCGGAGCGCCTCGTCGCGCCCAAGTGGTCGAAGCCCGTGCCCATCGGGGACGGCGGGCAGATCCAGACGCGACCGGGACAGCGGGCGATGGTGGCGACGGTCCAGCCCGGCCTGTTCATCGTCCAGCTCGTCAGCGACCAGGCGGCCCAGAGGCTTGCCGGGGACAACGTGGGCATCCTGCCGCTGCTCCTGTACCCGCTCGTGAAGAACGAGATCCAGAAGATCCTCGCCCCGAAGCCAGCGGCGCACCCGGTCACCGCGCCCGTGGCGCCGCTCCCCCCGCAGCCCGCACCCGGTGCCGTCGGCTGCGACTGCCCCGCTCCGAGGGTCCGATGAGCACACTCCCCGTCAGCACCGACGCCGTCGTGGAGCGCATCAACGCGATGCGCATCTCGGCGGAGCAGTCGCTCGCCAGCGTCGAGAGCTACGCGCAGGACCACGCCCAGGCGCTCGCCCGCATCGTCGCGGCCTACCGCTCGGTCCTCGGCGACACCGGCTCCCGGCTGATCCGCGCGCAGGCCGCCGTCGTCCAGGCGCTCGCGGCCAAGCCCGGCGACCCGACGCTCACCGCCCTCCTCGCCCGCACCATCGACCTCCTGACGACCTGGACCGCGCATGCGAAGGGCTACAGCGACTACGAACGTCCTGCGACGGAGGCCGAGAAGTCGGGCGCTGTGTCCATCGGCTGGGCGGGCGTCGTGATCGCGCTGGCCGTCGCCGGTGCGGTCATCGCCGTCGCGTTCACCGGCGTCGCCTGGGCGGTCGTCCACTACAAGGAGGCGCAGACGCTCTCCGACGAGGTGGCGGCGGTCGAGAAAGACCCGTCCATCGCCGAGCAGTTGGCGAAGATCAACCAGACCGCGCCCAACGCGCCTGGCAACAATTCCGGCGGTCCCGACGATCCGAGCAGCGGCAATGGTGGTTGGGGCTGGTTCCTGGCCGCGCTCGGTGTCGTCGGGGCCGCTTTCTACATCATCCCGAAGCTTGGGAAAGGCTGACCCCACATGGAAAAGTTCCGCCTGAACATCGTTGGTGCCGACGAGGACGTTCCCCGCGTGATGCTCGCCTACGGGCAGGGCTGCGGCGGCGAGGTCGCGTTCATCATGCGCCCGCGCGACAACACCGCG
>CAIMSU010000003.1 GCA_903844155.1 uncultured Pseudomonadota bacterium
CCATCGGGGGGTACGTGACCCTGCGCTCGCTATGGGCGAGCGGGCCGTGGAGAAAACGCTTGGTAGAAGCTACACGAGTTCGGAAACGACAACGAATGCCGAAAGGGCGGTGGACGCCGGAATGTTAGCGCCTATGCCCCGCCGGGGTCGCCTGATCGCGGCGCACAAGGGCGGCGCAGAAGGCGCGTAGAAGCATATGGATTTGCGCCTGCCGAGGAGCGTCGTGCCCGGAGCGCCGACGACCGCGGCGATGGACGCGAAGCGCCCGACGGCGTCCCGACGGCACCTGAGAGGCTCTTGGCCATGGCCCGTGAATCCAGCAGGAGTGCCGGGAGGTTAGGAGTTTCCATGGCCGCACCTGAGCTCGACTACCTGGCGGAAAGCTGTAAGGGCCGCTTGGAGGCGCGCTTGCTGGCGGCCGAGGAGGCCGAGCCGGTCGTAGTCGCCGGCGCCGAGCGCTTGCTGGTGGTCGTCTCCGACTCGGGCCAGGGAGTGGCGTTCAGCTGGACGACGACGACTTGGCTCGTGGACGTTCCCGCATGCACTGCGCTCGGGCTCGTGGAGGAGGGCGGCGAAGGCTCCCTCGGCACGTCCGTGTCGCTCACTGCCTGCCCGGGTAACGCCGACCAGCGATTCCTCCTGGAGCGTGCCGGCTACGTCGCACCTGACCCAATGAGGCTCGAACTCGACTCCATCCTGCCGAAACATGGCGGGCCGACTCGCGACGAAGCGGTCGGCGACCTCGGCCTACACGCGGAGGGGACTCCGCCCTTCGAGTGGCACGATGGTACGCCGCCCGCGAGTTTCCCAGCGAACTGGGTCGCGAACGCCGATGGCCCCTGCCCGTCGTACTCGGTCCACCACGCGGATCGGTTGCGCCACTCCGTGGCGACGATCCACGGCGGGCGCCTTCACACCTACTGGGATCCCAGGATCTCCAGTCGCAACGGCCGGCCCGAGTCCCACGGCATCTTCGAGGACACCCGGCGGCGCCGCTGGTCTGTGGTCCCCACCCGCGAGGTGGGTGCTCAGGCGATCGGCGACTCGGTCGACGGGGGAAGGCCAACGCCCGCGCCCCCTTCGCTCGGGCGTTGGACGTGGTCCCAGGAACCTGCGTTCATGGATGCGGGGTTCCCCAGCATCGCAGCATGCACGCCCAGTGGATTCGCTTGCGCGAGATTCGACCTTCGCCTCGCGTCGGGCTGGCCTGACCACGTCCGCTGGTCGTCCGACGGGCTCCTCGTGTACGCCTCCGAGGACGACTCCACGCCGATTCTCCTTCGGACGGACCTCCTGCTCTCGATCCTCGGGGAACTTGCCCCACTCGGGCCGTGACGGCGAGTGGGTCGGCGACGCCGGCCGTCTCCTCATGCCCCACGGGCGACGGGCACGGCCCGTCTCACACCCCGCCTTCAAGAACCTGCATTTGAAAACGGGTTTCCGCGCTTGGCCTCAAGCACATAGTTCGAACTCCATCCACGAAGGGGAGCCATACTTGATGGGCGTCGCTCGATCCGTCGAAAGCGACGCCCGATTTGTTTGCGGCGTCGATGGATTCCGCAAGTGCATCGTAGGGTTTCTTCCAGGTCACGCTGAGGCCGCCGTCGCGGAACTCAGTGTTCAAACAGAGGAAATCGAGGAGGCGGTGGAAAGGAAGCATGAACCATACACCTCAGCGGTCATGCCGCCATCGTACACCCCCTCGCACCCGTCCGCAAGCGCCCGCGGGCGTCGAAAACGCGCCTCTCGCGCCCCCGATCCCGCGTGATCACGCCCGACGCGCAC
>CAIMSU010000004.1 GCA_903844155.1 uncultured Pseudomonadota bacterium
GCCGAGGGGGCGCGCGCGAACGGTCGGGCGCGAAAGAAAAATCGCAGTCCGAGAGGAACGGGGCGAAAGGTAGGTCGCAACCCTCGTTCTGGGGGACGGGCGATCGTGGGTGGGTGGGGTTGGCCGGGGGCTTACGTCGCGGCGTTCCACCCGGCCGCAACTCAACGGCAAGGAAGGTCGTTCAGAATTGCCTCATTCGGCATGTCTTGACACTCCGCCCACGGGCTGGTGACGAACGCCCGCACACCGGACCCCATACCGTTGCTCGCCACGTCGAACTGTACGACGCGGTCGACTCCGCTACTGACGCTGTCAAGCAACTCTGACCCGAGGAGGGCACCGTCATCCAGACCAGACAGCTCGACCGTCACGGGCATTGGCTCATCCGCACCGCCCGAGTTCGAGACATAGACCGTGACGGTCGTTGTCACGCAGTCATCCGAACATGCGCCGGTGATGGAAACACCGAGGTCCGGTAACGCCTCCCGGCCGGGGGCCAGGCCGTTCCAGACATTGTGGCCCGGGATGAGCCAGGCGACGTCGCCGGGATTCGGGAGCGTACCGTCGAGGTTGCGGTCACCGGGGAAGTGGTCGATGCCTGGCCATGGGTCTTCGGCCCCGACCACCGGCCAGCCGCCTGCGTCGTTGGTGTAAACTGCGACGCTGGTGTCCTCGCCCGTCAGGATGATCTCGGCGAGCCCGTCGCCGTCGATGTCGGCGATGATCGGGGCGCCGAGACCGCTCGTGAGGGGCGCGTCGATAGCCCCCAACAGGATGCCGTCCGGGCCGAGGATCACCAGACTCCCGCTCTCCCGGTGCACGATCACCTCGTGGCGGCCATCCCCGTCGAGGTCGGCGACGGCAAGTCGGGCCCTTCGTTCGTCCGTGGAGAAGACATGACGCCAGAGGAGGTTCAGCGCGCGGTCATACGCGGCGATGCTGGGGGCGGCGTCCTCCTCCCGCCATTCAGCGACGACGATGTCGGGACTGGAATCCGAGGTGAGCTCGGCGATCGCCACGTCTTGGACGGTCAACGAGCTCGTCGCGATCTCGTGATCGACAGTGCCGTCCGCCTCGCAGATGGCCAGCACCCCCGGGCGGGCGACGACGATTTCGCCCTCGGGATCATCGTCGAGGTTCCCCAGGGCGACCGTGGACTCAAAAGCCGAATCCCCGTCCGTTGCGCCCGATACCAGGCAGCGCGCGCGAACGACCCCCGTATTGTCGAGGATCACCGGCCCGGAGGTTGTTCCAACGACGATCTCGGGCATCCCGTCCAGGTCCAGATCTGCGGCGACGGACTCCTCGGCGCTCCCAGTTTCTCCGAGGCTGAACAGCAGCGCGCCGTCGCTGGCCGATGAAACGGTGGCTCCGCCGATGACCTCGACGGCGCCGTCCGCGTCGAGGTCCGCCAGAAAGATGGGCCCCCAAAAGTAGTCCGAGGGAGTGCCTATCGGCACGTCGTATAGGATCTGCCCGACATCGGCCGCGGCCGCTGCGCCCTGATCCGCGGCTGCGGAGATCCCGAGCATCAGGTACTCCATCCCGACCCTGGTTGGCTCGACGTCGCCGATGGTCCCAAACATCCCCCAGCCCTCCACGCCGTCGTCCTCAGCGACTACGTCTCCTTCCCCGGACAACGCCCAAACCGGATTCTCCTCATATCCGCGAAATGGATCGCTGACAAGGAGCTCGGTGTCGTCACGAGTCGTGATCTCCCCGTCCCCGTCCGAGTCGACGAGGCGACCGACGTGGGGATCGGGGAACCGATGTGGCCCGGTGTCCCACGTCCATTTGTTGCGCAGATTCCAGTCGACCATGGGCATGGTACACTCGGTGGACAGCGTCACCGTGGCGTCTTCCGGTGGCACCCCCGAGCACGTCACCGACCGCGCGGTATCAGCGCCCGACGATTCGCCGACCCCGTCAGCGGCGTCCCCAAGGGGCCCGAGCGTGTTCTCGACACAGGCAGCGATGAGGACCAGCGTCGCTAAAGGCTGCCACACTGGTAGCTCAGATCGCTGATGACATTGCACGAGGGCGAGGCTGCGGGGCTGGCGCGGAGCGGGCGGATAAGAAACATAAACGGGGTACCTCGGAGGTCACCCCGGGATGGTACCCCAGGCTGGTGCGCGGCCGCAAGCCCTCACGCGCCCGAATTCGCGCCTCCGACGCCTGCGATCACGCCCTCGCGCGGGCATCGCGCATGG
The DNA here is from genome assembly GCA_903844155.1 of uncultured Pseudomonadota bacterium. GTDB lineage: Bacteria > Myxococcota_A > UBA796 > UBA796 > SXON01 > CAIUMM01. Next base: position 2,211 of record CAIMSU010000004.1, read on the forward strand.
CTCCGCCTGCCGGTCCTGCGCGCCTTGCTGGCGTTCACCCGTGTGAACCCGCAGCTACGCTCTCCGGTCTACGCGACGGCTTCGTCCGCCGGTGGTCCCTGCGCGCGCTCCAGCCCCTCCATCACACGCATGCACGCGGGCGTGCCGATCACCACCGTCCGCAAGGACATTGCCTTGTGACAATGGGCACATTCCCAGCCGTCAACCCGAAACACCCTCTTCAGAAGGTCGGCCCCCTCACGCCCGGCCTTTGCGGCCGGACTACGGGGGCAGGCTACGCCGCCTAAACGCCTTTGCGGCGTTTGCGCTCGCAGTGCTCGCGCCGGCGGCTCCGCGTCGCGCGCGGACGCGCGACCACGAGAGCGCCTGCTGCGCCCGGAACGACGGCTCGGGACCGTCACGCCGCTTCAGCTTCCGCCCCTCCCTGGCTGCTTTCTCCGCGACTGTCGACGTCGGGACCTTCGGGATCACCGCCGACCGTAGCGCGGCGTTCGGCGCCAGGACCCCGCTGTAGATCACGGTGTTCGCCCTCGGGGGCGGCACGAGCGCTGCCAGCCGCTCTGCAAGGCCCAACGCCGAGAGTTCTATCGCGGTGGTGCCATCCGCGTAGGCTCTCTTCATCCCAATCCGCACCATCGCCCGTCCATCGGCACCCGTGTACACCTCCACCCGCGTCAGCGCGAGCGGTGGCCGGAGGACGTACCGGCAAAGGCGCCCTACGTCCTCCGCGGCCTGTCGGCCTCCGGAGGCTTTCGCCGCCCTACGCTGCGCTGCGGGTCCACGCCGAGGCGGTCCATCGCGGCGAGGGCAACGTCCGCGTGCAGATTGTACCCCTCGTAAACAGCGCAATTCGGCCCCAGCGGGCGCTCCTTCCCGCCGAGCACCTGCACCCGCTTCACCTTCTTCACGGGCTTGTCCTCACTCGCGACACGCTGCCGCATCGAGGCGATCAGCAGCTTCTCGTGGACGTCGTCGTCGTCGCTGCCGTCGCTGGGGTTGCTGTCATCGAACTCGCCGCCGTGTCCCTGCTTCGCGAGCCACTTCTCGGCCTTGATGCCGATCTCCTTCACGACACGCTCGACGTCCTCCGTCTTCGGGCTCGCGTGGAAGAAGCGGAGACAGGCGTCGGCACCCCGGTCGTAGACGCCGTCGAGGTGGACGATGTGGACCCCAAACGGGGGCGTGAGGTTCAACTGGAGCGCCGAGCCAAAGCGCTGAATTGCCGTGACCGAGCCCGTCCGACCGCCTCGCCGGCCCGTCTCCTTCCGGTAGAACCGGGCGATGCAGCGCAGGGCGACCTGCAGCACGCCTTCGGCGAGGTCAGGCCGCTTCGCGAGGAGCCAGCGACGTTTGAAGGGGACGGTGAGGACCCCCTCACGCCGCGCTTTGCGCGCGGCTCCGGGGGCGGGCTGCGCTGCCTACCCGGCTTGTCGCCGGGTGCGCGGCCAGCGGCCACGCCGGCAACTCCGCGTCGCCTGCGGCGACCATTGGCGCGTCGCACACCACGGGATGACGCGGTCGACGAGGTTCGCGGCCTTCTCGTTCATCCTCCGCCGGCAGCTCATTACCGGGCGCGCGGGCGAACCGTTCCGGCGTAGCCGGGCGATTCCCTGCCCGGGGGGCAGGGAATCGCGGTTCGACCTGCCCGCGCGCAAGGCTTGAGCGCGCCCGCGTGCCGGGGTGGGCGCGCGGGCGAACCGTTCCGGCGTAGCCGGGCGATTCCCTGCCCGGGGGGCA
>CAIMSU010000005.1 GCA_903844155.1 uncultured Pseudomonadota bacterium
ACCCTTGTTCCAGTCGGTGCCGCCGTAGCAGGTCCAGAGTTCGTAATTGGCGCCGTTGTGGTAGATTACGAGGTCGCCGCTGTCGCCGGAAAGCGAGCCCTGGGGCGTCGTGGCCCGCACGGGCAGACGGAGTCCTCCCTGGGTGTCGGGACCCTGCGTGAACCGCACATCCCCGGTGTGTGTGATCTTCGCCATCGTGGTGGTCGTCGGCGGTGGGGAAGACGAAGCATCGAAGTAGCAGGGGTCGTCTCCGGCGACGTTGGTCCGGATCTTAATGGTGCCGCTAGTTTCCACGGGGCCGTGCACGATGACCCGACCACTCTCCCACACCTGCATCAGCTCCTTGCCCGCGCCGCCGTGGTCATGTTCGATGATGAGCTTCATCGTGTTGGAGTTGTCATCGTTGTCGATGAGCGCGATCACGTCGTCCGGGGATCCGCCCACGGGCAAGTACACATCTGCCATGATTCACCGTCCTCGTTGCTGGTTGTTGTTCATCCGCTGCTACCGAAAAACACGTATAACTTCCCGAGATAACCCACCTCGTCCGTGGACCAGTACGGATCGGGGAGCATGAAATCATCATAACCGTCGCCGTCGAGATCTCCGAGGCCGAAGTGGACATGCCCCTCGGTCTCGCCGTACCTCCGGCTCCCGGCCAGATCGCCAAACCACCAAGCGTCGGCGTCGTTCACCGATCGCAGGTCAGCGCTGACGGGGCCGTAGAACAGGTAGCCCTCGCCCGGGCCGTACCCGGACTGCGTGTGCCCGGGTGCCGTGAGCATCAGGTCGGCGAATCCGTCCCCGTTGATGTCGCCCGCGCTGCCGACCAGGGCGCCCGCATTGTCGGACGACGACGTACCATCCCCCTCCAGCATCACGTCGGCATCGGAGTCCATCAACGCCGGGCCGGAGGGGTCGTTGAACACGTAGACCATCCCCGTCTTGTGAAAGTCCGCCCCGTACTCCGGAGCGCTGGCCACTAGATCGGATTTGCCCGAGCCATCGAAGTCCGCGGCATCCAAGGCGGCTCCGAAGTCGGCGCCCTCAGAATTGCCGGTGATGTGGACGGCTCGAACGGGCGCAAGGGGTGAGGCGAAGTTGAAGATCGAGACGCCCCCGGCCAGGTACGCCACCTCACTTTCGTAGCATGCGCCGACAGCGAGATCCGTTCGACCGTCCCCGTCGAAGTCTCCGGGCGCGAACTGGGAGCCCAAGTGATCGCCGGCCGCTCCGGCGAGCAGGACGTCTGAGCTACCGAGGTCGACTGTTCCAGTGACCGGCCCGTACTCCACGTATACAGTGCCGGCCTCTGTTCCTCCGTCATCGTTCTCCGCGGCGCCGGTCACGACATCTGCCACCCCATCGCCGTCTAAGTCCACGAGGATCGCGTCTATTCCTGCCCCGTCGCTCGCGTTCTCTCCAAGCAGGGTGGCCCCGGCGTCGGCACTGTGCAGGTCGGTGGATCCCAACGGACCCGAGAAGATCAACACCTCCCCCGCGTTCTGGGCGCTCACGTCCGCCACGTAGGCCGTGACCAGCAGATCGTCGCTGCCGTCGCCGTTGGCATCGCCTCCCGAGACCGCGCTTCCGAAATGGTCGGAGATGGTGTCATCGGTGAGGACGGCGTCACAGTCCTCAAGCGTGTGGTCGCCGCGCAGCCCGCCAAGGTGATCAAGGACGCATACGCCGCTGGTACTGTACCCCAGAGCGACATCGCCCTGACCGTCGCCATCCAGGTCGCCGACGGGGGCGAGCGAGATCGGGACCATGTCCATGGAACTAACCCCGGTCACCGTTGACGCAGCGGACATCAGGTCCTGCTCGCCCGAGTAGGGGCAGGACCTGTCCGCGCCGTCGCAGTCCTGATCGATGGAGTCGTTGCAGACGTCTCTCGCGCCGGGCCGAATGTCGGCATTGGTGTCGTCGCAGTCCGTTGCGTCGGCCACCATGTCGCCGACGGCCGAGCAGGCCATGACGGGGGCCGTCGGCTCCCCGTAGCCATCCTGGTCGGCGTCCGGATACCACGCCAGTGCGTCGGTGGCGGTCGAGTCGTTCGTGAGCCCGTCGCAGTTGTCGTCCGCCGTCGTCGCGCAAAGCTCAGGCGCAGCCGGGTTAATTGCGCTGTCTGCGTCGTCACAGTCCGTGTGGTCCGCAACGAAGCCCGCGGGCGCAACGCAGGCCTGCTGCGAACGGGCGACGTCCCCGAAGCCATCTCCATCCTCGTCGGCATACCATGTGTTCAACTCGCACGCCGAGTCGCCGTCAGGCGGTGCGGTGTCGCCCGAGTCGCCCCGTTGGGAGTCGCCCCGCTCAGACACTGACCCCTTGCGTGCGACACCGCACGCGGCGAGAAGCACGAGTGCGAGCGCGCTCAGCCTTGCGCCCACGCTGTCCCACCGGCGCATACGAGGAGCAGATAGTTGCCAAACCCGTCGACCCAGAGCACCATGTCACCCGCCGTCCCCGAGAGGGACCCGTTCGGGTTGTTGACGTTGCTGAACCTGAGGAGCCGGATGTACCGCTGATCGAAGATGCCCTTCCCGGAGCTGTCGATGCTCGCCACCACGGAACCCGTGGGGTCCGGATTCCCCGACTCAAAATCCACAATATTGCCCGACCCTGATGTGTTGTTGAACTCGAGCGTCCCGTCGCGGGCAAGCGACTCCGTGAACACGATCTTGTCTTCGGCCACGGTGAGGACCGCCGGGTAACCTGCCCCGACCTTGTGCTGAACGAGAAACGAGTTCGTGCCAACGTCGTTGACGTTGATGCCGATGATGATGCTGTCAACGCTGCTGAAGAGGTAGTCGGCCATTCGGACTCCAGTGAAGGTCAGCGAGAGCCTTCAAGGTAGCACAGTCGGAGGGCGAGGAGCGCGAACGCGAACATCTGTTTCGTGCGGCGCTGGCGCGGCCGAGGCACTACGGCGGGTCCCCGATGTGCTCCTCCGCGCGGCCGGTGTCGGGCGCGAGAGCGCCGACACCCTCGCGCACCAGACCCCGGCGAACGCGGCACCCGGCGAGAAAGCGACCCGACCCCTCACCATATGGTCGCCATATGGACGACCCGTGACCTTTCTGAAAGCCCCCTCCCCACCGAAAGGATCTCCATGTTCAACCCCCATGACCGTCAAATGAC
>CAIMSU010000006.1 GCA_903844155.1 uncultured Pseudomonadota bacterium
CCATCGGGGGGTACGTGACCCTGCGCTCGCTATGGGCGAGCGGGCCGTGGAGAAAACGCTTGGTAGAAGCTACACGAGTTCGGAAACGACAACGAATGCCGAAAGGGCGGTGGACGCCGGAATGTTAGCGCCTATGCCCCCCACCCCCCCCGATCCCACGCTCGTCCCCGACGACTGGTGGGACCACTGGGCGCGGGTTGGGGTATTAGAGGGCTCCACGGATGCCCTGGCTAACATCGGCTGCGCGCTCACCGACTCCGGCGGCCTGTATTGCTGGGATGACGAGCACATTGACTACTTCATCGTCGAGAGCGGCGTCACCGACTTTTCGGTGGGCGCCGGGGATGGGCTCTTCTGGATCCAGGATGGCCAGGTGAAGTTCGAGGCCTACAGTGGGCTTGATGCGTCCAGCTTTCCCAGCCTGGACGGGGACGCGATCGCCGTCGAGGGCTCGGAGTCTCACACCTGCGCGCTGATGGCCGACGGCACGATTGCGTGCAATGATGCCGATCTGGAAGCTGCCGCCCCCGCAGTTTATTCCAATCAGGGCGACATCCCGACCGGCACCTTCACCCAGATCTCGGTCGGCTACTACGTGAACTGCGGCGTGCGCACGGACGGCACGCTCGCGTGTTGGGGCGGCAATGACACTGAGCGGGGCGGCGGCGTCTACTACGTGCAAGACGTGCCGGCAGGCACGTTCACGCAGGTCTCCGTGTCCCCGGAAATCGGCTGCGCCGTCCGCACGGATGGGTGCATCGTTTGTTGGAGTTCGTGGTTCAGTTACGATTCCATGTACCTCGGCTACAACCCCACGGAAGCCGATCCGCTCTGCTACTCGGGGCAGGCGCTCACGTTGGGGGAGTGAGGACCCGCGATCTGTCGGCGCAACGCGCGCGCCCTGATCCAAGGCGGTTGACCTTCGGGCGCCGACCCGGCGCGGGCCGGGCTACGTCGTCCCCATGTCGCCGCTCCGCCTCTCAGGCCTCTCGCTCGCCCTCGCGTGCGCCCACGTCCCGCCCGCGCCAACGGTCCCGCCCGTCGCCGCCCCCCCGGTGGCCGCGCCCGCCGCCCTCGCGCCGCCGCCCGAAAACCCAGGTAGGCTCCCCTCTCTCGTCCGTGCGCCCCCCGCCACCCTCGCACCGCTCCCGTCGCCCGTCCCGCCCGGCACCGTCGCTTCCGCCCTCGTCGCCACCCCCGCGGATCCTGTGCTGGCCGCGATCCTCAAGGCCGCGCGCACGGATGGCGAGGCCTACAAGCGGCTCGGGGCGCTGTGTCAGGGCTACAGTCGGCGGTTCGCTGGCACACAGACACTCGTGGACGCTGCCGGCTGGGCGAAGAGCGTCTGGGAACGCGACGGGCTGACTGTCACGCTCGAGCCGGTCAACGTGCGGCACTGGGTGCGCGGCGCGGAGTCGCTGACGATGACGACCCCAGCGCAACGTTCGCTGGCGGTCATCGGCCTCGGCGGGACGGTGCCGGGCAGCGTGACGGGTGATGTCGTCGTCATCCACAGCTTCGATCAGTTGGGTCCCCAGGTGAAGGGCAAGATCGTCCTCTACGATGTGCCGATGGCGCCCGGCGTGCCGAGCATCACCCACTACGGCGAGACGGTCCCCTATCGCACGCAAGGGGCGGCCAACGCGGCGAAGTTCGGCGCCATCGCCACGCTGACCCGCTCGGTCACCCAGCGCTCGCTCTACACGCTGCACACCGGCGCGATGCACTACGACGAGCCCGTCGCGGGCGGCCCGCCCGTCGTCAAGATCCCCTCCGCCGCCGTCACGGTCGAGGACTCGGAGTGGATCGCGGCCCAGGTCGCCGCCGGCACGAAGGTGACGCTGACTCTCAACCTCGCATCGCAGGAGCTGCCGCCAACGCCGAGCTTCAACGTCATCGCCGACATCCCCGGGTCCGATCCGTCTGCGGGAATCGTCCTCATCGGCGCGCACCTCGACTCCTGGGACGTCGGGCAGGGCGCAAACGATGATGGCGCGGGCGTCGCGCATGTGATGGAGGCGATGCACGCGATCGCGGGCGAGGTGAAAGCGACGGGCGAGGCCCCGAAGCGGACGATCCGTGCCGTTCTCTTTGCAAACGAGGAGTTTGGGTTGGACGGCGGGAATGCCTATGGAAAGGACCACGGCGCGGAGCTGCACCGCGCGGCGATGGAGACGGACCTTGGCGCAGGCGTGCCGCTCCTTTGGGACGCGAAGGGGACGGAAGCCCAGATGACGTGGTTGAAAGCGACGTTGGCGCCGCTCGGGATGCCGATTGGCGACGGCGGCGGGGGTGCCGACATCAGCCCGCTGGAGCCGAAGGGCGTGCTCGTCACGGGTCTGCGCCCCGACGACAGCCATTATTTTGACTACCATCACACCAACGCTGACACCTTCGACAAGATCGACGCGGACGCCCTCGCCGAGGGGGCTGCCGCGACCGCCGGCTGGGCGTGGCTGGTCGCGACGTCCGCGGACCCGGGGCCGGCGCCCGTCCCGCCGCCTCCGCCAGGGCCAGGCGGCGCCAAATGATCCAGGTTGAGCGGGACGGCGCGGTCGGGCACCTCGTGCTCAACCGGCCCGAGAAGGCGAACGCGTACGACGCGGCGCACCTCGACGTCCTGCTCGCGGGCGTGAACGTGCTCCACGACTGCGCGGTGGTGTTGGTCACGGCGGTTGGCCGGAGCTTTTGCGCGGGTGCGGACCTTGGCGAGCTTGGCGCACGCCGGGAGCACGCGGACTGGAAGGCGGCGTTGAACCTGCAGTCGCAGCGGGTGTTCACGGCGTTCGCGCGGGCGCCGTTCGTCTCGATTGCCTCGGTGCAGGGGCCGGCAGTGGCGGGCGGCTTTGAGCTGGCGCTGGCCTGCGATCTGCGTGTGGTGGGGCCAGCGGCGCGCTTTTCGCTGCCAGAGACGTCACTGGGGATCGTGCCGTCGGCGGGCGGATTGACCCGGTTGGCTCGGCTCTGCGGGGTGAGTGTCGCCAAAGGCGTGGTGCTCGGCGGGCGGGCGTTGGACGCGGCCGAGGCGATGACGCTGGGGCTCGCCCACCGCGCGGGGGACGATGCTGTGGCGCGGGCGTGGGCGCTGGAGCTGGCCACGCGCAGCCCCGAAGCGCAACGTGCGGCAAAAGAACGTCTGGACGTGTCGGAATCCGACCTCGCGCTGCTGCTGGAGCGGGCAGCGCAGGCGCTACGCTACCGGGCCTGACACGAGCCGGGTTACCGGCAGCCCATGGAAGCCGCGCGCTACGCCCCCGTCCACAAGATCCGCATCGTCACCGCCGCCGCGTTGTTTGACGGGCACGACGCGAGCATCAACATCATGCGCCGCATCCTGCAGGCCAGCGGCGCCGAGGTCATCCACCTCGGCCACAACCGCTCCGTCTCCGAGGTCGTGGAGGCGGCGATCGACGAGGATGCGCAGGCCATCGCGATCTCCAGCTACCAGGGCGGCCACATGGAGTACTTCCGCTATATGCGGGAGCTGCTCGACAAGGCCGGGGCAAAGCACGTGAAGCTCTTTGGCGGCGGCGGCGGGGTCATCATCCCCGAGGAGATCCGCGAGCTGCAGCGCGACGGGGTGGAGCGGGTGTATTCGCCGGAGGACGGGCGACGGTTGGGCCTGCAGGGCATCATCGACGACATCCTGCGGCGGTCCGACTACGACCCGCTGGACGTCGCCGGGATCGACCTCGCCAGGCTCCGGGCCGGCGATCCGACCCACCTCGCGCGCGCCATCACGGCAGCGGAGTCGCACGCGAAGGATCTGCCCGCCGATCTGCGCGACGTGCTGGCGTCGGCGGCTGGCAACCCCGCGCCCGTCGTCGGGTTCACCGGCACCGGCGGCGCCGGGAAGTCGAGCTTCGTGGACGAGCTGGTCCGCAGGTTCCGGGCGGACTTCGCCGTGGACTCGGCGCAACCGTCGGTCGAGCAGGTCCGGCCCCGTCGCATCGCCGTCCTGTCGATCGACCCCACGCGCAAGCGCTCAGGGGGCGCGCTGCTGGGCGACCGCATCCGGATGAACGCGCTGCGGTCCAACTCAACGGGCGCCGAGGGCTCAGAGCCGGTCTTCATGCGGTCGTTGGCGACTCGCGGGGAGAAAGGCGAGCTTTCTGCGGCGACGAAGGCCGCCATCCGGCTCTGTCGCGAGGCCGGCTACGACCTCATCCTCGTGGAGACCAGCGGGATCGGGCAGGGCGACGCCGCGATCGTGGATGTCAGCGACATCGCCGTGTATGTCATGACCCCCGAGTTTGGCGCGCAGAGCCAGCTCGAGAAGATCGACATGCTCGACTACGCGCAGATGATTGTCGTCAACAAGTTCGAGCGGCGTGGTGCCGAAGACGCCTTGCGGGACGTGCGCAAGCAGGTTCGTCGGAACAAGGAATTGTGGACGACGGAAGAAGAAACCCTCCCTGTGTTCGGCACGATCGCCAGCCAGTTCAACGACGATGGCGTCAATGCGGCGTACGTCTACCTCTGCCACCTCCTGCACGAAGCGACGGGATTGCCCTGGACCACCCGTCAGAAAGCGCCCGCCGGCCGCGCGAGCCCGCCGCGTCGCCGGATCATCCCGCCCGAGCGCACCCGGTATCTTGGCGAGATCGCGGCGTGCGCGCGAGCCTACCGGGCGACGATCGAAGACGCGGCGAAGAACGCCCGTCGCCGCTGGCGGATCGAGGGGGCGCTGGAGGAGATCGCCGCGGCGGATCCGGCGAGCGCGACACTCATCGCCAGGCGCGACGCGATCGCCCTCCCCGCAGAGGTCGCCGCCTACGTGGACGGCTGGCCCGCGCTGCGCGCCCGGTACTCGGGGGCCGAATACAGCTACGACGTCCGGGGAAAAACGCTCAAACAACCCATGACGACGCGGTCGCTGTCGGGCCTCGACATCCCGCGGGTGTCGGCACCCCGGATCGAGGACGCGGGCGCTGTCGTCCGGTTTGGCTTCCTCGAGAACTTCCCCGGGATGTTCCCCTACACAGCCGGCGTGTTCCCGCTCAAGCGCCAGAACGAAGACCCCAAGCGCATGTTCGCGGGTGAGGGCGGTCCCGCACGCACCAACGCGCGCTTCCATTACCTTTGCAAGGGAGAGCCGGCCAAGCGACTCTCGACGGCGTTTGACAGTGTCACGCTGTATGGCGAGGACCCGCACGAGCGGCCCGACATCTACGGGAAGATTGGCGAGAGCGGTGTCTCCGTGCCCACCCTCGATGACATGAAGATCCTGTACAGCGGGTTCGACCTGTGTGCGCCGAACACCAGTGTCAGCATGACCATCAACGGCCCGGCGCCGATCCTGCTCGCCATGTACTTCAACACGGCCATCGACCAGCAAGTGGACGCGTTCATCGCGGCGAATGCCCGCCCGCCCGACGCCGATGAGCACGCCGCCATCCACGCGCGGACCGTCTCGGTCGTCCGCGGCACCGTCCAGGCCGACATCCTCAAGGAAGATCAGGCCCAGAACACGTGCATCTACTCGACCGAGTTCTCGCTGAAATTGATGGGCGACATCCAGCAATACTTCGTCGACAACGACGTCCGGAACTACTACTCGGTCTCGATCTCCGGGTACCACATCGCAGAGGCCGGCGCGAACCCAGTCAGCCAGCTTGCGTTCACGCTCTCCAACGGCTTCACGTTTGTCGAGTACTACCGGGCGCGCGGCATGTCGGTCGACGATTTTGCGCCGAACCTGAGCTTCTTCTTCTCCAACGGCCTTGACCCCGAGTACACGGTGATCGGCCGGGTCGCCCGACGGATCTGGGCGGTCGCGATGCGGGAGCTGTACGGTGCCGACGAGCGCAGCCAGAAGCTGAAGTACCACATCCAGACCTCCGGACGATCCCTGCACGCCCGCGAGATCCAATTCAACGACATCCGCACCACCTTGCAGGCGTTGCTGGCGCTCTTCGACAACTGCAACAGCCTGCACACCAACGCCTACGACGAGGCCGTCACCACGCCGACGGAGGAGTCCGTGCGCCGGGCGATGGCGATCCAGATGATCATCAACAAGGAGCTTGGCTGGGCGAAAAATGAGAACCCGCTCCAGGGTAGCTACATCGTGGATGAGCTGACGGATCTGGTCGAGGAGGCCGTGCTCAAGGAGTTTGAGCGCATCGACGCGCGCGGGGGCGTGCTCGGGGCGATGGAGACGCAGTATCAGCGCGGAAAGATCCAGGAGGAATCCCTCTTCTACGAGCGCCAGAAGCACGACGGCAGCTTGCCGATCGTGGGCATCAACACGTTCCAGGACCCGGCGACGCTCGGCGCCGACTGGGAGCCGGCCACGATCGAGCTGCGCCGGGCCACGCCGGAGGAGAAGACCGCGCAGATCACCGCCCTGCGGGTCTTTCAGGCAAAACACGCGGCGGCGTCCGGGCCCGCGCTGGAGCGGCTCAAGCGGGTCGCGCTCGACGGGGGGAACCTGTTTGTAGAGCTGCTCAAGACCGTGCGGGTCGCCAGCCTCGGCCAGATCAGCCGCGCGTTGTACGACGTTGGCGGCGAGTACAGGCGGAACCTGTGATCCTCCTCGGTCTCCTGGCGCTGCCGCTCGCTTGCGACGACGTCGCCGAGGCGCCCGACCCCGGCCTCACGCCCGCACAGCGCCTCGATCGCCTCGTCCCCGGCCTCTCGCTCGAGACGGCGAAGTACACGCAGGACCTCGGTGCTGTCGCCGACGTGCTCGAGCGCGTCGACCCGTCGCTCCGCGCGTTCTTCCTCCCAAAGGCGTCGGGGACGTTGACCGATGATGTCGGCGAGGTGGACGGGCCGGACATCGCGACGGTCACGATCGGCCGGAAGTGGGCGGACGGCGCGTGGCGCTACTCAGGGCACGTCGAGGGGGTCGGGCTCGACCGGGTGCAGATCTACGTCGACGATGCCGGCGGGCCGGCGCCGGATGTCCGGATCGACCTTGGAAATCCGGTGTTCGCGTCGGCCGTCCTCCCGGGCGGCACGGCGGTCGAGGACGGCGTCGCCATCCCGGGGACGGCCTCGCACGACCGTCACGGCTGGGACTTCGCGTTTGGGCTGCCGGGGCCCGCAAACGCGCACCCCGTCGCGTTCCTCGTGCGTGCGCTGGGGCCCGAGGCGCGGTTGGACGCGCCCGCCACACCCGAGCGCGACCGCGTCGACGATGCCGCGGGCGGCGTGTTCGGCGCGACGGGGCACACGGTCGAGCTTGTCGTCGCCCTGCTCGCCAGGGCTCCGAAGGCCGACCCGGACCTGCTCGTGGCGGTGGCGGCCGATTTTGGGCCGTGGCTGGACCTCGTCGACCCGTCGGTTCGGCCGACCGTCGTGGCAGATGCGAACGCGCGGGTGGCGTATGCCGGGGAGGTGGACGCCTGGCTCGCGAAGCAGGGGGTGGCGGGGCCGAACGGTGGCACGGTGGCCCCGGCCTGGCGTGTTCAGACGCTTGGACCGGTGCAAAAGCTGCTCTGGGCGTGGCCGGGCGGCGAGGGCGCTGTGTACGGCGCCCGTCCGCTAGCCTGGGAGAGTGGTCAACTATCGGCGGAGGCCTACCGGTTTCACGTCGCCGACGTCGCCACGCTTCGGACGCTGCGGGACGGTCTGCCGCTGGCCGCCACGGCGTCCGCCACCGCCGATGCCCGTGACACCAAGGTATGGGCAGACCTGGATTACCGGGCGGACGACGCCGGGATGCAGGCGCTCTGTGACTCCAAGCGCCTCGACCGTCGCACCTGTTTTCAATGGGGGCAGGAAAAGGACGAGGGCCGCTCGCTTGGGACCGTCGACGGCGTCCCCGTGCCGCTCTGGAAGGGCACCAGCGCGTCGTACCAGACCGCACGCTGGCGCGACGACGGCAGCTTTTCCGGCGACTGCGCGAGCGCGACGAGCGTGATGATCACGGCGTTGCAGGCCGTGGGCCTCTCGCCGCTCGCGTTCGGCTGGGCGGGCGAGACCTGGAACGACCCGACGCACAACCTGCCGCTCGTGTGGGACGGCGCGCGGTACCGCCCGACGCAGGCAGGACCCTCGGGAAAGTGGAATGCACACGCCGCGTTTGTCTACGCGACCGTGCCTGTCCTGAACGCCCATGCTCTCCTGCTCGGCTGGGCTGGCTTCGGCGCCGCGGGGCCGGCCGTCCCGAGCGCGCAAGTGACCTACCAGGACCTCAACGGCTGGCTGGCGGACGGGGTCGCCGCTGAGACCGTCCTCGCCTGGCTCAACGACGGCTACGTCGGCGCGTGGCCCCAGATCCGCTGAACCCGCTCTGGGCCTCGCCCGGCCCGGTCGGAGAGCGCTGCGCCGATTGCGTCTGGCTCACCCGTCGCGGCGTGAACCGCTGCCGTCGCCATCGCAACGAGCCCGTCGCAGCGCTGTCCCCGGCCTGCCCGGCGTTCACCGCGACCCTCGACTGCCTCACCTGCGGCGCCTGCTGCCGGGAGGCCTACCACGCCGTCGAGGTCGGCGCGCGCGACCCATTTGCCCGGTTGCACCCGGAATTCATCGAGGTCTCCGCCGACTCCGGCCGCCGCGTCGTCCCCCGCATCCCCACGGCCACGGGAACGCGCTGTGCCTGCCTCGTCGACCCCTCAGCCACTCCGCCGGACTACCGCTGCGTCGCCTACGCGGACCGTCCGAGGACCTGCCGGGATTTTGAGCAGGGGAGCGTGAATTGTGTGGAGGCGCGGAGGCGGGTGGGGTTGACGGTGTGAGGGGGACCGAAATTGCACGGCAGGGTTGGCCGCTCAGCACGTCGGTGTTCGGCCCGTCGCGGGGTCTTTCGCTCCCTTTGGGCGGCTCGCTCCCCCCGGCGCGCGGCCACGACCCGCATGGAACGCCGCGTTGCCTCCACGCCCGTTCGCCGACCAGCCCTGGTGGATCCGCGCGCTGGCGAGGCCCCCGTGGCGATCCTCTCCCGCATGGAAGCCCATGCGCTGACTTCGTCAAGAAATGGTCAAGATCCTTGCGCTTCGGGGGGGCGCACCATGACGATCGGGCTGGTTCGTTTCGCGGCCTTCGCGCGATGGAATCTGCGGCCAACCCGAACCTGGAAGCCCAATGGCGATCATCACCTCACAGCTCTCGTCGGGCACCACGCCTGGCCAGGCGGACCTGTCCGTCCTCCTCGGGATCCGGCAGGCCACATGAGCGGAGGCGCCTGCCAGAAGTGCGTGGACCAGGCGAACGACGTCCTGGACTACGTGGGCGGGCTGCCGTCTGCGTTTCCGACCGCCACGCCCGAGGCGTTGCGGGCATTCGGCCGTGGCGCGCCGCCCGGATGCGGGGGCGCCCGCCGCAGCGGGAAGCCAGGTCGCGCCCCGGCCAAGCGTGGGTGCCAGAAGCGTGGTCCGGGCTGCGCGGATGCCGGTTGCACAGCATGCGCCGACCAGGCCGTGGCGGTCATCGACTACGTCAACTCGCTGCCACCGGCGATCCACGTGCCGACGATGGCGGAGCTTCGGGCGGGGAGGTTTCGGGGAGGCGTGCGATCACGGGGTGCGGTGCGGACCGGGGGCAAGGACGCGCCGTTCGACGGGATGGGGACGACGACGGCGTGTGGTGGCTGCTACGACGTGGACAAAGCCATGGCGGACGCCGCCTGTGGCTTCACGGGCACCAGTGGCCTCATGCTTGGGTTCTGTGCTGCGCGATGGGCCGATTGACGCCGACCCACGACCGTTGGCGTGACCTTTTGGAAGCCCTTTCCGCCGCCGGGTGGCCCACACGTTCGCCGGCGGTCCCCCGTGCCGCGAACGCAGGTGCCTACGCGGGCGGGTTGCCATCGCCAATCCCCGGTAACCTCGGGGACGTTTTGCTCTGGTATGATCGAACCCTGCTCGCGCTCGTCACGGGCACACTGTCGGGCCGAGGACCTGCGAGTCCCGCCGGATTCGTCGACGATCCTCGATTCCTCCCTGGCGGGGGGTGGGGTGTGCCGTTTCTCTACGAAACGAACGGCGACCAGGTTTGGTTCAAGAACGGGCTGGATTCCGACCCGCTTCGCGCCGTCAGCCAGTTCCATACTCCGGCGGAGCTGCTCAGCCTCCTCGCCGCTGAGCCGGAGGACCAACGGTCGCGGCGCCTGGAAGCGAGACGGCTCGCGCGACTTCTTGGGTAGGCGCCCAATCACTGCTGCACCGGCGGTCCCGCTCCACCGCCCGGGCTCCCCGGCGCCCCGCTCCCGCTCGTCGCCGAGGGCGCGACGTCCTTGTCGGACACGTCCGCGCCGGGGTCCGGCAGCTCCCACACGGTCATGTGGTACACCGCCGGCGCCTTGTCGGGCGGCAGGTCCATCGGCTGGGACGACCACGGGACGAGATCGCCGACGATGGGCACGCCAAGCTGGGGGTTCGCGGGGTCGCCGCGCTTGAGCTCGTCGTACTCGGTGCCGGTGAGCCCGATCGCGTCGTTGAGGCGGCGGCAAGCGGCCTGGTAGAGCTCGCCGCCGCGCTTGGGATCCACGAGGTAGTACCCGCGCTCGTGCATGATGACGCGGCGGTAGTTGTTGGTCTTGGCGAACACCAGCAGGCTCTGCATGGTGAGGGCGGAGAGGTCGGCGTCGTGCGCGTCGCGGGAGAGGGCTGAGAGCGCGTCGGGGACAGGGCCGGTGGTGGCGTCCTGGCGGGCCTGGTAGCGCAGGCGAGCGCCGGCGTCGCCCCCCGCGTTCTGCGGGCGAAGGGCAGGCGGGACGGCCGCGGGCGAGGCCCAGGACCGGTAGACGCGCTGGCCGTGCACGATCTGGTAGAGGTAGAGCAGGTCCTGCTGCTGGTCGAACGGCAATTCCACGATGCCGGAGAGCTGGGTCTTGTCGATGTGCTGGTAGTAGTCGGGGATGATGATGCGGTTGAGCTTGAGCGGCGATCGGAACCAGCGGCTGTCGGCATCGCCCTCGTTCACCGAGCCCTTTCCCCAGACCCCCATCGGCTGCATGATCGTCGCGGCGATGACCAGCGGTGCGAGCCAGGCGCGGTACCGCGAGCGTGCCAGCCCCGCCGCGACCATGACGACAGAGGCGACAATGACGTAGCTCCCAAGCCGGTAGGGCGCGAACATTCGCGACATGCCGGGGATGTACTGGAACATCAACGTGTACGGCAGGCGCAGCACTTCGTCATGGTTGGCGCCAAACCGCGTGACCTCCTGCGCGTCGCCAACCCCGATGCGCAGGAACGGCCCGAGCGTGCCGACGTAGAAGAACAGCCAGACCCCGAGCCAGCCCCAGCTTCGTGACCGCCAAAGGGCAGGAAGCAGGCCGAAGATCAGGACCGTCCACTGCAACGACTCGTTGAGCGAGGGGTCAAACGGGTAGGTGGCCGACCAGGTCGAGCCGATGGTTCGATGGATGGAGGCGAGCAGGTTCTCCGCGTAGGTTTGCGGGCGCAGCGGCGCGTAGGCGACGGTGTCGTAGGGCGGATAGGGCAGGAAGAACGTCATCTCCGGGAGAGCGTTGGACACACCCGCCGCCGAGCCGCCGGTGGCCTGCGGCATCGCGTAGGGGAGGATGAAGGGCCCGGCCGCCAGCACAACGCCGATGAGCGCGCCGACCGTCGCCCGGACGACGCCGACCGTGTTGACGCGGGACCGCTCCGCCAACAGGTGTTTCAGGAACCAGACGACGCTGAAGACCAGCGTAAAAAGCCCGTAGAACCAGTAGTACGCGCCTGCCAAACCAAAGATGATGCCGGCGAGCAGCCCCGCAACCAGGGTTCGTCGCCGTAGCGCCCGGTCGAGCACCGCCGGGTAGAGCAGCACCCACCACAGGATCGCCTGTCGCAAGCCGCACGACTGCACCTCCTGGATGCACAGCGGGTTGACGACGGCGAGCGCGCACGCCGCCACGGAAGCGCTCACGCTCCCCGAAAAATACCGCGACGTCCCGTACCCGGCGAGCCCGTTCAGCGTGAGGATGATGAGGATCTTCAGGTTGTACGACGCCGGGAACCCAAAAAGCTTCTCCAGCGGGTAGGAGATCGCGAGCACGTCCATGATGTTGCCGGTCTCGGGGTAGCGCCCGAGGCCGACGAACTCGATCCACGTCCGGAACACGCCAAGGTGCGCCGCCATCACGCCGTCGAGCGACATGAAGTGCCAGTTGTACCGCCACAACCAACCACCGAGCTCGCCACCGCCGAGCACCACGGTGTCGTAGTTCGGCGCCATCGGCCAGGTGATGGCGACGGCCGCCGTGATCGACACCAGGATCGCCGCCAGCACGCCCAGGACCTCGCGGGGCCGTCCGTCAAGCTTCACGCTGCACCTCCCCCTGCCGTGGATGCCGCCGGTTGCTCCAGCTTCCAGATCCGCTCGCCCACGCCCGTGTTCGTCGTCTCTGGCCCCAGCGCCGTCCGCAGGATCGCCAGCACCTGCGCGAGCCGCTCCGCCGGGTACATCGCCTCGTGCACCACGACGTAGCGCACGCCGAGCCTCGCCATCGCCCGCCCGGCGACGACCAGATCGAGGCTGCCGAGCGACGGCGGCAAGGTGTCCAGCCGTCCGCCCTCGGCCACAAGGATTGCGCGCGCCAGGTGCGAGCGCGAGAGGATCGGCGGCAGCGGCTCGTTCAACGAGTACGGGATCGGCCGCCCGGTCACGGTCTGGTAGTGCAGGTACACCGCGCGTTCCAGGTTCGGCACGTTGATCGGCAGGTCGACGACGGCGCCGGGGACGGGATCATCGCGGAGCGCCTGGGTGTAGGCGGGCATCGCCACGTCCGCGCGCGCGAGCGGCCAGGGCGCGGGTGAGCCGAGCAGGGATTCGCCGAGGATCAGCGTCATGGCGAGCCCGTGCGTCCACGCCGGGCGACGCGCCAGACCGCCGACCGCGAGGATGCCGAGGCCAAGTTGGACCCCCATGATGAACCGGAACGGGTGGGAGATGCGCTGGAACGCCGAGGAGACGCGGAACAGCGCGAGGAAGGGCAGCGGGATCTTCCGGTCGTCGACCGTCACGTAACTGCCCCCGACGTACAGGTACGGCCCGAGGCAGAGGACGCCGAACACGAGCACCCACACCATCCAGTGAACCCGGTCCCCGGCCCGCATCTCGACGACGCCGAGGCCCGCCAGGCAGAGCAGCGTCCAGCCGACGTAGGTGACGATGAGCAGGTCCTCGCCGGTCATCGACTTGAGGTCGGGACTGTAGAATTTGCCGGGGTGGACGAGGCTGACGACGTCCGTCATGTTGTGGTTCATCAAGGACTGGAGGACGAAGTCGGCGTCGCGGTGGACGATGGAGTCCGCGGAGTCGAGCGTGGCGGCAAAGCCGAGGAGGCCCGGGGCCACCAGCACCAGCGCCATCACGCCCCCGACCACCACGGGCATCGGCAGCGCGCGCCAGTGCACCCGATCGCGCCGCGCCCAGGCGTGCGTGCCGAGGAGCACCACGGCCCCGATGATGGCAAAAAGCCCGAAGTACTGGTTCGCCATGACGCTGACAGCGCCCGTGAGCCCGGCGACGAGGCCGCGGCGCACGGTGGGCCGCTCGTACAGGCGAAGCACCGCGAGGGTGGTGAACGGCAGGCCCGCCGCAAAAAGCGTCTCGGTGATGCCGTTGTAGGCCTGCGCGATCAAGTGGGGGCTCGCGGCGTAGGCGATGGCGACGAGAAAGGCGAGGCGGTCGGTGACGGGCCCGGGGCCGCGCAGCGTGGTCAGCACGTGCCGACCGAGGAGCCAGGCCGCGAACCCGGCGGCCCAGAAGCACAGGAACATGATGGCGTTGATCGCCGCGACGGGCCCGAGCGCCCACTGGATCGGCAGGGTGATCAGCGCGCCGAAGGTGTCGATGAAGAAAAGCTTGCTGGTATCTGGAAAATGCATCAGGCTCGTGGCCAGCGGAAACCGCCCGTGCCCGAGCTCCTCGGCGACCCACCAGTAGCCCCAGATGTGGTTCCAGACGTCGTTTCCGGGGTGCCCGAGCACCGCCGAGGTCGGCGCGATCAGCGTTGGCCACGTGATGAGCGTGGCGAGGAGGAACGTGGCGATCGCAGCGGCGCGCATGGGGCGATCCGGAGCATAGCCGGCTATGGTGGGGAGGTGGCACGTCGGAGTCCCCATGCGCTCGCCCGTTGATCCCCGCAGCATCGGCGTCCTCGCGGCGCTCCTGTGCGCGTGGGGCTGCAAGCCCGAGAACAAGATCAACGTCGTCGACACGCAGGACAACGGCACCGTCCTGGTCCCGAACGTCGTCGTCACGCCGGATGCGCTCCTCTGGCCGACCACGGACGCCGGCGCGGCCTCCACGCAGACCTTCAACGTCCTGAACGACGGTGACGCGGATCTGAACGTCTCCGCGATGAACCTCTACGGCTCGCCCGGCTTCACCTTCGCGGCAGACCCCCTCGGCTTCACCCTCGCCCCCTCCGAGAGCGTGGACGTGGACGTCATCTACACCGGCTACGGCGCCGAGGACGTCGGCCAGATCCAGCTCGCTGACGATGATCCGGGCAACCCCAACCCCACCGTTTCGCTGAACGGCTCCGCGCGCGTCCCCGAGCTGCAGATCACCCCGAACCCGCTCTCCTACGGCAAGGTGATGGTCGGCTGCCACCGCGAGGAGCCGCTCACCTTCGCGAACGTCGGCCTCGCCACGCTCACCGTGAGCGCCATCGCGCAGGTGGGCGATGGCTGGTCGGTGGACGTGCCGTTCGCGCTCCCCCTCACGCTCGAGCCCGGGCAGTCGACGGACGTCAACCTGACCGTGACGGCCGTCGGCGGCGAGATGACGGACCAGATCTACGCCTCGGCCAACGATCCCGCCGGCTCCCACATCGCCACGCAGAAGGCCACGGGCGTGACCGACCCCAACGTGGAGGAGGAGTTCTGGCAGGGCGACGGGCCGTACGACAAGGGCGACATCCTCTTCTTCGTCGACCAGTCCTGCTCGATGACCAACGACCAGGCCACGTTGCAGGCGAATTTCGACAGCTTCGCCTCCCAGCTCGACGCCCTCTCGCTCGACTGGCAGGTTGGCGTGGTGACCAAGGACAATGCGTGCTTCAACCATGGCATCCTCACGCCTTTGACGCCGAATGTCTCGACCGCGTTTGAGTCGGCCGTCGCGGGGCTGGGCGGGACGTACACCGAGGCCGGGCTCATCCTGACGGACGAGGCGCTGAAGCAATCGGTGCCGGGCGGGTGCAACCAGGGGTTCATCCGGGACGGCAGCAAGGTGACGCTGATCGAGGTCTCGGACGAGAGCGACCAATCCCCCAACCCGTGGAACACCTACGTGACCGACATCCGGTCGATGGCGCCGAACGCGAGCGTGACGGCGATCGTCGGGCCGGTGCCCAACGGCTGCGGTGGGGGCGGGCGCTACGCCGCGAAGGCGGGGTCCGGGTACTACGAGGCGAGCGTGGCTACCGGCGGCGCGTTCATGTCGATCTGCCAGTCGGATTGGACCTCGTACTTCTCGACGATCGCGAACATGACCGCGTCGGGCACGCTGAACACGTTCCACCTCCAGAGCCAGCCCGACCCGGCCAGCATCACCGTGCAGGTGAACGGGTCGACGTCGAGCGGCTGGACGTACGACGCCACGACGAACAGCATCGTGTTCAATGACACTTCGGTGCCGGCACCGGGCGCGCACATCGTGGTCTATTTTGCGTTGCTTGAGAATTGTGACGGATGATCCTGCTCCTGGGCGTGTCCGGGTGCGCGGGATTGGGGGACGGGTCGCGTGCGATCCCGCTCGGCGAGCCGCTCGGGCCGGCCGTCCACACCACGGCCGAGGCCGCGGCTGAGGTTCGGGGCGACAAGGACCACCCGGCCGGCGCAGGGGCGACCGCCTTCCCCGGTGGCATGGCGACGGATCGCTACCTCATCGGCGACGACGTGCAGGGCGAGGTTGCGCTCTCCGACGTGATCGTCGCCAGCTTCGCGCCGATGCAGGGGCTCGCGTTTGGCGACGTCGACGGCGACGGGCAGATCGACGGGCTCTTCCTTGACTACGCGGGCTTCGCCGACAACGGGAGCACCTGCGCCGGCACGACCTACCTGTTGCCCGGGCCGCTGACGGGCGACCTCGGCGCCGAGAACGCCCGCGCTTCCGCGAGCACCCAGACGGGCGAGGAATGCGGGGGCGACGCGCTCTATTCTCCCGATCTCGACGGCGACGGCGCGCCGGACCTCGTCGTGGTTCAGGCCGGCGCCCGCAGCGAGGAGCTGGCGGTGTGGCCCGCCGCCGCCACCGGGGTGCTCACGGATCCGGCGGTGCTCGTCTCCGGGCTCGACATCTGGCAGTGGCACCCGGTCAACGGCGACGTTGACGGCGACGGCATCGACGACCTCTTCCTGGAGTCCGCCAACGTCGGCGCGCTGCGGTTCGACGGGCCGCTCACCGCCACGCGCCCGGCGGGCACGGCAGACGCCACGATCACGGGCACGATCGCTCCCTTCCGCCTCGGGGATGTCGACGGTGACGGCCTTCCGGAGATCGTGGGGGCCGAGGCGGATGGGTCGGTGCGGGTCGTCCCTGGTACCGCGCCCTCGGGCAGCCTCCGCGACCTCGCCGTCGCCAGCATCCTCCCCGAGTCGGCGACGACGATGCCCTGGTACCTCGACCTCGCGGTGGCCGACCTCGACGGCGACGGCGCGGCCGAGATCCTGCTCGGGGTGGACGCCACCGCCTCGCCCGGCGGCGTGGGGGGGATCTGGTACTACGACGGCCCCTTCGTCGGCGACCGCACCTACGGGGAGGGCGACGCGCGCTGGGTCGCGGCCGACGGCGGCCCGGCGCTCAGCGCCAACGTCGCGGTCGACGGTGCGGACCGGATCTGGGCCTGGGAAGCATGGAGCAGCACGCTGTCGGGTGCCTTCTGGGTTTTTGACTTACCCTGAATCGCCGCGCCGCCGCTGTGGCAGCCCCCCTCGCCATCGCATAGAAGCCGCCCCCGGCAGCGACATCGCCCGAGCAGTTGAGGCCGGATTCACCCGTGAACGGAGTCCGCCATGTTCGACATCGCCGCCATCCAAGCACTTTACGGGACCTTCCCCGCCCGCCACGCCCTCGCCCGCCAGCGCCTCGGCCGCAGCATCACGCTCGCTGAAAAAATCCTGTGGGCGCACCTCACGGATCCCGGCAGCGCGCAGACTGCCCGCGGCGCGTCGTTCTGCGATCTGAACCCCGACCGCGTTGCCATGCAGGACGCGACCGCGCAGATGGCGTTGCTGCAGTTCATGCTCGCCGGGAAGGACAGCACCGCCGTCCCCTCCTCCGTCCACTGCGACCACCTGATCCGCGCCTACAAAGGCAGTGAATCGGACATGACCGTCGCGCTCGGGGAGAACGCGGAGGTCTACGCGTTCCTGCGCGCCGTGAGCCAGCGCTACGGCATCGGCTTCTGGAAGCCCGGCGCGGGCATCATCCACCAGGTGATCCTGGAGAACTACGGCTGTCCCGGCACGCTGATGATCGGCACCGACTCCCACACGCCCAATGCTGGCGGGCTCGGCATGCTCGCGATCGGCGTTGGCGGCGCCGATGCAGTCGATGCGATGGTCGGCCTGCCTTGGGAATTGCTCTACCCGAAGATCATCGGCGTGAAGCTCACGGGCAGGCTCTCTGGCTGGACGAGCGCCAAGGACGTCATCCTCAAGCTCGCGGGCATCCTCACCGTGAAGGGCGGCACCAACGCGATCATCGAGTACTTCGGCGACGGCGCCGATTCGCTCTCCTGCACGGGCAAGGCGACGATCTGCAACATGGGCGCTGAGCTTGGCGCGACCACGTCCGTCTTCCCCTACGATGAGAAGATGGCCGGCTACCTGCGCAGCACCGCCCGCGCCAACGTCGCGCAGCTCTGCGATGCCAACCGGGGTTTTCTCGTCGCCGACCCCGATGTGCATCAGAACCCCGCGAAGTACTTCGATCGCGTCGTCGAGATCGACCTCTCCACGCTCGAACCCCACCTCGTCGGCCCGCACACGCCGGACCTCGCCCGGCCGATCTCGGCGGTGGCCGCGGCGGTCGCGAGCGAGGGCTACCCGGCGAACATCCGCGTGGCGCTGATCGGCTCCTGCACGAACTCCTCGTACGAGGACATCTCGCGCGCCGCCAGCCTCGTGCGTCAGGCGACGGCGGCCGGCTTGAAGACCGTGATCCCGCTGCTGGTCTCGCCCGGCTCGGAGCAGGTCATGGCCACGATCCAGCGCGATGGCCAGATGGGCGCGCTCATCGACGCCGGCGCCACCGTGCTCGCGAACGCCTGCGGCCCGTGCATCGGGCAGTGGAAGCGCGACGACATCGTGAAGGGCGAGAAGAACAGCATCGTCAGCTCCTTCAACCGCAACTTCCCGGCGCGCAACGACGGGAACACGGAGACGCTCTCGTTCATCGGCTCGCCGGACATCGTCACGGCGCTGGCGTTCTCGGGCGACCTCCGCTTCAACCCGCTCACGGACAGCATCACCCGTGACGGCAAGACCTTCCGGTTCGTCGCGCCGGTGGGCGACGAGCTGCCGTCGCAGGGCTTCGTCCCGGACATCGAGGGGTTCCTGGCGCCGAGCGAGGCGGGGCGAAGCACGGTGGTCTCGGTCTCGCCGGCGTCCACGCGACTGGAGCTGCTCTCGCCGTTCTCGGCGTGGGATGGGAAGGATCCCGAAGGGCTCGTCGTCCTCGCCAAGGCGAAGGGCAAGTGCACGACGGACCACATCTCCGCCGCCGGTCCCTGGCTCACCTACCGCGGGCACCTGACGAACATCTCAGGCAACCTGTTCCTGACGGTCAACAGCGCTTTTCCGCGCGACGGCGCCGCGCAGATGGGCAAGGGCAAGGACCAGTTGACGGGCGAGCAGGGCGTCGCCTTCCCGGACCTCGCCAAGCGCTACAAGGCGGCCGGGCAGGGCTGGGTCGTGATCGGCGACGAGAACTATGGCGAGGGGTCCTCGCGTGAGCACGCCGCGATGGAGCCCCGCTACATGGGCGCCCGCGCGATCATCGCCCGCAGCTTTGCCCGCATCCACGAGACGAACCTGAAGAAGCAGGGCATGCTCCCGCTCACCTTCGCCAACCCCGCGGACTACGACCGCGTGCGGGAAGACGATCGCGTTGCCATCCGTGGCGTCGCCGGGATCCCCGAGGGCAAGGCGCCGACGCTGGAGCTGGCGCACGCCGATGGGACGGTCGAGACGGTCGCGCTCAAGACCACCATCTCGCCGGACCAGTTCCGTTGGTTCAAAGCGGGAAGTGCTCTGAACCAGATCCGCTCGGGCGGGTAGTCAGGGCGCCCGCGAGGGGGCTGCCGAAGCGGGCGCTCGGCGAACCTCGCGTTGGCCTGCCGGGCGCTACCCCAGCACTTCGCCGACGTCCCGCAGCGACTGGATCGTCCACGGGCCGTCGTTGCGTGCCGCAAGCTGGCTGAGCGCCGCGCGCGCAGCGACGGCAACGTCCTGCCCGACGACGATGAACGTGCGCGAGTCACCACCGGCAGCGGCCGACACGCGGAATGCGCGTGCAGGCTGGGAGGGCGCTGCGACGACGACCGGGGCTGCGACGACCGCTGGGGCCGCCACGGGGGCGGGCGCGGGGGCTGCGACGACCACCGGAGCCGCCGCAGGGGCGGGCGCGGGGGCTGCGGCAGCGGTCGCGACCTCAGCGACGGGGGCGACGGCCGGAGCCGTTCGGGCGCGAGCGACTTTGGGCGCAGCGGCGACGACGGCCTCCGGGGGCGCGCTCGGCGCCGCGGGCTTCGCGGCCACCTTGGGTGCGACAGCCTTCGGCGCTGGGGCGGCCTTGGGCGCCGGGGCCTTCGCGGGCTCCTCTCCGGGCATCGCGGCGAGCTTACCCGCCTCAATCCGATGCTTCTTGCGGTAGAGGCGCACACTCTCGGCGCTCATGCCTGCCTTCTTCGCGACCGCGGAGTCCCAGAGAACGCCGATGAATTCGCGGAAGGCGTCAAGCTTGGAGCCGCGACGCCCGTCGACCGGGGCCTCGGCTGCAGGCGCAACGGCTGCAGGCGCAACGGCGGCCACCACGGGCTTAGCTGCTTTGGGGGCAGCCTTTGGCGCCTTCGGGGCCTCGGCCGGCGTGGCGGCGACGGGCGTGGCGGCGACGGGCGTGGCGGCGACGGGCGTGGCGGCGACGGGCGTGGCGGCGACAGGCGCGGGGGCCGGCTTGGCAGCCTTCGGGGCCTTGGGAGCCTTCGGGGCAGCCGCGGGAGGCGTTGCCACGACGGGTGCGGCGGCGACGGGAGCAGCGCCCGCGGGCGCGGCGATGCCGTGGCGCTCGCGGTAGGCGCGCACACCGCCCGCGGAGGCACCGGCCCGGCGGGCGATCTCGGCGTCGCTCAGCTTGCCCATGTCGGACGCCCAGGCGGCGAGCTTGCTCTTGTTGAACTTGGGCCGCCCGGCCGCAGCCGCTGCGGGCGTGGGCGCCGCGGCGGCCGGGGCCACCGACTCGGCGCGGGCCTTGCGGCCTGCGTTGGGGCCGAGGTGCCCGACGTAGGGGGCGATGCCGAGCTGGCGTCGGAACGCGCCGACCGCGGTGCGATGCACCCCGGCCTGGGCGGCGATGACGTCGTCCGACACCTTGCCGAGCCAGTCGCGGAAGCGCTCCAGCCCGGCTTGCTTGCCGGCAGCCGCCGAGAAGGGGGCGATCGCGTGGGCTTCCCGGTAACGGGTCACTTCGTCCACGCTCACACCGGCCTCTGCCGCAAGTTTTGCGTCAGGAACGGTGCCCATGCGCGTCTCGAATTCGGCGAGGCGGCTCGAAGCTGTCGAAAAGTTTGCGGTTGCCGGGGGGGGGGTAGTCGGTGATTTGGGCATGGCGCCGCTTACCACGTTTGGGCCATAGTGACCCGTGACGTTTTTGTCATGGCAGTGCGTCCCGTGAGGCACGGACGCGGCGGGGTGGTCTCGGATACACTCCCGATGCACCCGCCACCGGAGCCCCATGACCCCTCGCCTCTCTCCCTTTCGCATCGCCAACGCCGTGATCGTCCTCGCCCTCTCCACCCTTGCGGCCGGCTGAGGCTCCCCGACGGACGCCGACGGCGACGGCTGGACCAGCGACGTGGACTGCAACGACGCGGACGCGACCGTGCACCCGAACGCGGACGAGGTGTGCGACGGTATCGACAACGACTGCGACGGTGCCGTGGACGAGCTCCCCTCCGACGGCGCGCTCTGGTACACGGACGCGGACGGCGACGGGTTTGGGGACGGCGCGACCGGCTCGCTCGCATGTGCGGTGACCGGCGCGGTCTCGGTGGCCGGCGACTGCGACGACACCAGCGCGGACGTGCGCCCCGGCGCCGACGAGGTCTGCGACGGAATCGACAACGACTGCGATGGAACCATCGACGAGGCGACCTCGACGGACGCCGCGGTCTGGTACGCGGACGTGGACGGCGATGGGTACGGCGACGAAGGCACCGCGATCGCGGGGTGCGCGCCGCCAAGCGAGACCGGGTTCGTTTCAGCGGGCGGCGATTGCAACGACGATGACGTGACCGTGTTCCCCGGCGCGGCCGACCTCTGCGACGGCATCGACAACGACTGCGACGGGCTCATCGACGGCGGCGTGCGCGTTCCTGCCGACTTCGCGGACCTCCAGAGCGCGGTGGACGCGGCGCCGGACGGCGCGATCATCTGTGTTGATCCAGGCGAGTACACCGGCCACACCTACATCGACGGGCGCACGCTCACCATCCTCGGCACCGGCGGCAGCGCCGTCACCTTCCTGCACGGCGATGGCACCGGCAACCCCCTCGCCGAGCTCCACGGCAGCGACGTTTCGTTCCAGGGCCTCACGTTCACGTTCGGCTATGCGCCGTTCGGCTCGGGCATCCTCGTCGACCGCGGCACCGTCGCCATCGACGATGTCGCCATCATCAACGGGAGCGCGAGCGGCGCCACGGGCACCCGCATCGGCGGCGCACTCGACATGGATGGCGCCACGGTCACAGCGACCAACCTCAACATCTCCGGCAACTACGGCGGCATCGGCGCGAACGAGGACGGCGATGCCACCGGCGTCGGCTTCGCCATCACCAGCGGCTCGTTCACGTGGACGGGCGGGTACCTCGACGGCAACGTGCTTGAGGACACGAACTCCGACGTTCCATCGGGCCATTACAGCCGCGCCCTCTCCGGCGCGCCCGGCGGCTACGTCGGCGCGGCGACCGTCGCGCTCACGGACGTCGCCATCGACGGCAACGTTGGCACCTACACGCTGGTGGACAACGAAGCGCTCAACGGCGGCCTACCCGTGGGCGTGCTGGTGACAGAGCTTGGCGCCAATGTCACGTTGACCGGGGTGGATTTTACCGGGAACAGCCTCACCGGGTATGGCTCCGGGGCCGAGATCGAGCAGGCAACGCTCATGGGGTACGGCGCCGGAAACCTCGTGCTGGACGACGTGAGCTTCGTCGACAACATCGTCGACGGGAGCAGCTCCCCCACCGGCACCTACTCGGTGGGCGCGTTGATGGTCTATGGACCCACCCTGACGTCGGACGGGCTGACGATGACTGGGAACACCGCCTCGGTCTACACGGGTGTCGCCGCGACCACCGTTTTCTATGGGGGCACGACGGTCCTCTCGCACCTGGACGTCCGCGAGAACAGCGACACCAGCACGGGCGTGTCCGACGTCGCGACCGTCGACAGCGTCGGCTCGGACATCGCCGTCAGCAATTTCGTGATCGCGGACAACAGCCTCTCAGCCCCTGGCTGGATCGCCTTTGGACCCATCTTCACCTATGGGGGCAGTTGGACCCAGGGCGACATCACCGGCAACGACACCTACGCGTTCGGCGCCTACTCGGGGGTCTTTACGCTGGCTGGTGCCACGACGATCACCAATGTGAACATCATCGACAATACGGTGTCGGACACCGGGTACGGGTACTACTGCTGGGGCGGCAACATCGTCATGGCGCTCGGCGACGTGAACCTCGGGACGTTTGACCACGACAATGTCTACGGCAACACCGGCACACGCTGGAACCTGGATCGCGTGGACAGCAGCTGCAACACGGCGTCGCTGGGGGCGACCAGCTCCCTCGCAGCCGATCCGGTCTACGTCGACACTTCCGGCGCGACCGGCACCACCTGGGACCTGCACCTCGGCACGGGTAGTCCGGACATCGACGCTGGTGACCCAAGTGTCTACGACAGCGACGCGTCGGTGAGCGACATCGGCGCGTATGGTGGGCCCGCCGGCAGCACCTGGTGACCGGCGGCGACTAGTGCGGGTTCGGGTTCGTCCTGGGGATGCCCAGCCCCGGCGGCCCATCCTGCTCGAACGTCGGGATCTCGGCGAGCGTCGTGGTGTTCGCCGGGAACTCGGGGTCGGTGTACTTGCCCAGTACGTCCCACAGCAAGAGCTTTTCATCGGCCGCGGCCGGTCGGCCGAGCATGCTGGAGATGCGCTGGATCGTGTTGGACTGGCGGCTGGCGAGGGCTTGCTTTGTTCCAAAGCCAGCTTCGGCGCTCCAGTCCTTCATCACCAGATCGCGGCGTACCACGACCCAGCGGATCCCGATCTCATAGAGCTTCGCGCGCTCGGCCGGGGGATTCGGCCGCAGCGGGTTCGGTGAGCTGAGCGCCTCGGTGAGCGCCGAGATGTAGACCGACTTGCGCCGCTCCGAATAGCCCTTCGGCCACAGCTCCTCGGCCGACTCGCCCATCCCACCGAACAGGGGCCGCGAGAATTGGGTCTGCCAGAGGAGGATGTCGGACTGCAGGCTGTTGGGGAGGACAAGGAAGGAGCCCGGTTGTTGGGCGGCGTTCAGCACGAGCTTCGGGCAGGTCGCGTCCTTGTGGTGGAACGGGAAGGTGCTCGAGACGTTTTCGCCGGCGAGGGTTGTCGCCAGGAAGATCAGGAGGAACAAGGCGCGTCGCCCGAAGCGTTGCCAGGCGTGGAGCGCCAGCGCCGTCCAGGGCAGCATGATGACCATGGTGACCCGGTACGGGAACCACTCCCGGCTCAAGAACGGGAGGTACCGAACCGCGGTCCATACGGGATTGAGGGTCTGCGTGTCGCCGAATTTCGCGCCGATGCCGACAAGGGCGAGACCGAGCGCGATGGCCAGCCAGGTCCTGGCCGTCCGCCCGCCCACCAGCGCCCCGGTGAGGGCGGCCAGCAGCCAGGCGGGTTGCGTCAGCAGCGCGTTGGCATGCGCCTCGATGATCCAGATGCCGACGATCTCCCCGTTGGGGCCGCCGGACTTCACGCCCGAGACGGATCCCGAGAGCCACGCCTGCGCCATCGCCATGGCCATCGGCCCGATCAGCGCCCCGCAGACCCCGACGCCCATCGCGATCGAGCGCACCGCCCCGATGCGATCGCTGCCCTTTGGCCAGAGCCACCAGATCGTGAGCGGCAAGAGCATGAACGAGACAAAATACCCGGCGAACCAATAGGTCCAGGCGCTGAGCGCAACGGACACGCCGAGACCGGCGGCGGTGCGAAAGCTCCGGTCGCCCTTGCAGATCCGCCGCTGGTAAAGGACGGCGAGCGGGAACCACCAGAGCAGGGCCTGGGTGGGGCGGCCCACCGAGAGCTCCAGCATCACATAGGGGTTGATCGTCCAGGCGGCGGTCGCGGCGACGACGTCGTACCTGCTGCGCGGCTGGGCGGGGTCCGGCGGCCACAGGTCCTTCGCGAGCTGCTCAAAGGTCCAGGCGTTGCCGGCGAGCAAGAAGAACGTGAACGGTGCCGCCCACGCGTTCCCGAACACCCACTGGAACGGGACTGAGAACAGGGCGTCGACGAGGTTGTTGCCCGTGTCCGCGAAGATGTTCTTCCCGATCGGCCAGTAGAAAAGGGGCGTCCAGCTCGGACTGCCAAAGTGCATCACGCAGACCTTGGTCCACCAGTAGAACCAGCCGGTCCCATAGGCGTCCACGCCGCCCCCGACGATGTGGCCCTTCGCCATCGCGGTCGGCAGAACCGCGAAGAACACCGGGAGCAGGTAGAGCACCCAGCGCCAACGCGGCAGGGCCACGCCCCCCGCGTTTGTACGCAGGATGCCACGATCTTCGACCTCAAAAGGCGGATCGCCAGAGCGTTGACCTTCGGGAGACACGCCCCAAGCCTACCCCGGCGAGTGCCTTCCGCAACCGGCCCGCCGATCCTGGCGCTCGCCGAGGCTCCCTCACGGCCGCCCTTTGCGGGCGTCCTCCGGGAGCGGGCTCCGCTGCCTGAACGCCTTGCCGGCGTTCGCCGTCGCAGTGCTCCGGCCGGGTGCTCCGCGTCGGGCGCGGACGCCCGACCGCGCCAGGAGCGGCGCTGAATTCCCGCAGTTCCATGGCCAAGATCGGGTCCCGCCGCCGAAGACGTCGTCCGTCCCCGATCTTGCGCGGAACAGCGCGCTGGG
>CAIMSU010000007.1 GCA_903844155.1 uncultured Pseudomonadota bacterium
CGCGGTGAGCCCACGTCGCCCCGGGTCGCTGCTCGTCGGCGATGAGTGTCATCGCTACGCCTCCGCGTCGAATCGGCTCGCGTTGAACAAGGCGTTTCCGCGACGGCTTGGGCTGACTGCCACGTTGGAGCGGCCGGACGGCGGCCACATCGAGTGGCTCGCACCCTACTTTGGCCGCACCTGCTTTCGGATGGGGTACGCGCGCGCCACCCGCGATGGCGTCGTCGCCCGGTTCGCGCTGGCGCTGATCGCCGTCCGCTTCTCGGCGGAGGAGCGGGATCACTACGAGATGCTGACGGATGCCATGCGCGTGTACCGCGCCATCCTCCTCGCGTCTGGCGAAGTGCGCCACGAGCCCTTCGGCGCGTTCTTGCAAGACGTCGCCGCTTTGGCTCGGGGTGACGGACCGCTCGCGGCCACTGCGCGCGCATATCTGAGCCACATGGCGCAGCGTAGGGAGCTGCTCTCTGAGACGCCAGCCAAGTCTGCGGCCCTTCACAGCCTGCAAGGGCCACTTCGGGCGGCAGAGCGCGCGCTCGTCTTCACACAGACGGTCACAGCGGCTGAGGCTGCCGCGAGAGTCGTCCGCACGCTTGGGTTGCCTGCCGAAGCGATCCACTCCGACCTGCCCACTGCTGCGCGCCGGTCCGTGCTTGCCCGCTTTGCTTCCGGGGAGTTGCGCGTCGCGACCGCTCCACAGGTACTCGACGAGGGCATCGACGTTCCAGCCGCCGACCTCGCCATCGTGCTCGCGGCGAGTCGGAGCCGTCGGCAGATGACACAGCGCATGGGGCGCGTGCTGCGTCGCAAACCCGATGGGCGACTTGCGAGGTTCGTCGTCGTCTTTGTGCAGGACACCGTCGAGGACCCGGCGTTCGGGGCGCACGAGGGGTTTCTGGACGAGGTCACGACCGTCGCAGCACGGACGGCGAGGTTTTCAGCGAAAGACCGTCCGGAGCAGATTCGGGCGTTTCTAGCTCCAGAGAGCAGCCCTGCCCCCTGATGCCGGCCCGCAACTCCCGACGACGATGCGCGGCCAAGTCTACCTCACCGACCGCCTCCGCCGCGACGTGTACGACCTCGACGGTTGTAGCCGAAGCCACCGCGAAAGCCGCATCCAGGCCCTTCCCACGTACCGCGGCTCCGCCCTTTCGGTCAGGCTCGATGAGGGGCCCTTCCGGATCGACGAGGACCTTGGCTCGACTGCGAAGACTCGTGGATGCCCATAGTGCGGTGGTGTGATGGATCGTGCGA
Organism: uncultured Pseudomonadota bacterium; assembly: GCA_903844155.1. Classification (GTDB taxonomy): domain Bacteria; phylum Myxococcota_A; class UBA796; order UBA796; family SXON01; genus CAIUMM01. The sequence continues at coordinate 1,255 of CAIMSU010000007.1, forward strand.
CCTACCGTCGCAAGGCCCGCGCCCGTCCCTTCACGGAGGGGCTGCGCCAGCGGTTCCAGGACCGCGCGTTCCCGTACGTGGTCGTCGTATTCGACGGCACCTTCCTCACGACCCTGTATACTCTGGAGCCACACCTCGCGGGCGAGACCATCTGCCAGAGCCTCACGGATGCCATCCAGACCACCGCCACCGCGCTCGTCGCTGCGTCGAACCTCGCCCAGTCCCGGCGTCACCCGCCTCCACCCGCCTCCCCGACCTCCACACAGACGATCACATGCCCGCCCCCGCGAACCGACGCAAGCACGTCGCGACCATCGGCGCTCCCCAGCGCTCGGATGCGACTCGCTGGATCGGAGATCTCCAGTTGGAGCGTGGGCAAACCGCCATCCCCCGGGTCGTGGTACACGCGGACGACGAAGGGGTCGTCGCCCTGCAGCGACCGGTACACCTCGTTCACCGTCAGGCGAAAAATCACGCTCGCGCCTGCCACTACCGGCATCGACGTCGTCTTGACCTCCACGCGAGCCGACCGCCCACTCGGGACGCCCAGTGGCCCGAAGGGGTCGAGAACGTCGAAGCCAGGGCCGCGAAGCGCGGTCACGTCGAGCCGATCGGCGAGGTCGTCCCGGGCCTCGCTGTCGCCCGAAGCGCACCGAGCGAGCAGGTCCTTGACTGCGGTTGGGGCCACCGGGCCCCGCCGAACCGACGCCGAGCGAAGGCCGTCGGCCAGGTCCAGCCCGACGCGCACCCGCTCGGCCGTCTCGTCGGGGCGAACCAGCCACTCCGCGATCGCTCGGGCGACCACATCCCCGAGCGCCAGCACCTCGCCGACCGCTCCACGCTCCACGGCCTCGATCGAAGGCCCCGCCGAAGCCGACGCTCCGACCGCACCCGGTGCTCGCAGGGCCGGGGTCAGCGACGTCGCGATCAGCAGAGGCACGGTCGCGGGTGACCGCGGGGGAGACGTCCAGCGGGCCGCGCGAGCGACCACGCGCCGGTCCTCGGAGGCGCGCGCGTGGGTGGCGGCGCTGGCTCGCCGGTCCTGCTCACCGCGTTTTTCCGCGAGCACGCCCACGATCTCCGGGATCGGTCCGAGGTCCACACGGGCCTGATCGAGCGCCGCCACCAGATCGGCATCCGGCAGGGCGGACGCCCAGATCGGGGTGTCTGCCAGCGCGTCGATGAGGGGGACGCCGGGAAGGACGAGGTCGCGAATACGCACGGACGCGGCAGCCAGCGCGAGGTCCGTGGCGTGGAGGGCGCTGAGGACGGAGGGGATCGTCGCGTCACGCGCGAACACGGCCGCCGCGACCAGCCGGCGCACTGCGACGAGCACGCGCCGGGCCTGGTCGGGTGCCGAGGGGACGAACCGGAGGTGCGCCGCCGTCAGGAAGGCGTCGAGGTGGACACGGCCGTTCTCCGGGGCCCGCGCCAGCAGATCGACCACCGCCAGCAACTGTGCGTGGTCGATCCGACCGCGCTCCCAGACGTCCGGGGACTGAAGCGACGGAGCGAGACCGAGCGCCGTAGCCCTGGGGTCGCCCGGCCACCCCGGCTGGGCCAGCAGGGACGCGGCGAACGACTCGACGCCCCCGCCCAACGAGAGGCCAAGGAGCCGCGCCAGTCGCTCCCGCCGCGCCCCCGAACGCCGACCCGAGCCCGATACCGTCGCAATCCCGAGGGCGCGCGCCACGAGCGCCAGCGAAGCCTCGTCCGCCGCCGCGAGGACGGCCATGAAGGAAGCGAGCAGATCGAACCGGTCGAAAACGCCGGCCACTCCCCACGCCAGGCCTCCCAGCGGCCCGTCGAGGCTCGCACCGTCGACGTCGACAAGGAAACGCCCCGGCTGTCCGGCGCCCACGGGCTCGAAGGCAGACGGGATCGGCGCAGGCGGAGCGCCAGCCTCGGCCAACCCAGACACGCACTGCAAGCCGGCGATCACGCCTTCAAGCCTCTCACCGAAGCGGTCCCCGCCCGCTTCGCCGAGCAGGGCGAGCAGCACTGTGGCCCGCTCGCGCAGGTGCATCCGGTAGGGTTCCGCGTCGGCGCCGGGTGCATCCTGATACTCCAGCCCGGGCGGCGGTGTACCGGCGATCATCTCCACGCCAATCGCGGCGAGCACCTCCGCGCGGTGGGGCAGCGGGTCGGTTGAAGAGGAGTCCGGCCCGATGAGCACGTCACGGTCTCGCAGGCGTTCCCGGTCGTACCGGGTGACGGCGTCGCGGGCCCCCAGCGCGGCGACCCGGTCGCCCTCGACGGCCTCCAGACGTAGCCCCCGTTCCGTTGGAACCACGTCCGCCCACTCCAACTCGCCTGCGCGAAGGCACGGCAACGCCCCGGCACGCCTCAACGCCGCATGAAGCGCGGCCCGGACTGCCGGGTCCCACTTCCCCTTTCCCGCCGCCAGGCTCGCAGAGGCCGGCCCCAGGAGCTGACGCACCAGGCGGGACAGCAGGCCCTCCGCTGCGGCCGTGAGTGGGGTCCCGTTCGGAGCCCTCTCGCGCAGCCACGCGAGCAGCGCAGCGGCCTGCTGACCGTCCATCGCCTCGACGGTCTGGGGCACTCGGAGGGCCTCTCGCGTGGCGGCCGGCAAGAGCAAGTCGCCGATGGACCCGGACCATATCGGCGCGTGGCGGTAGACACCCGTGATCTGCTGGCCGGCCGTTTCGAGGATGATCGCGTCAAGAGGGGCCTCGTCGACCTGCCCCGGGCGCGTGACAGGGACCCGGAGCCGGGTTCGAGCCTGGAGGGCGGCGAAGGTGGGGGTGATTTTGTGCCCGGGCCACTGCGACGGGCGACGGCCCTTTCCGGAACAGCGACACGTCCAGTGGGTGTGGAGCACCCGGGACAGCCAGCCGACCTCGAGGGCCGGAGCGAGGGCGTTGACGAATCCGGGCACGTCGCAATCCGGGAACCAGGCCTGTCGGAGCAAGCGGGCCCCGAACCCATCGCGGTCGGGACGCGCCAAGCCGGCCTCGCAGGCCGCGTAGTGAACCTCGCCGTGATGGTCGAGTACCGGTTCCCCGAGCAGCCCACGGTACCCTGCCACCTCTTCAGCGGAAGTCGGTGAGGGGAGCCAGTCCCAGCCGCTCGTTTGGTCCCGGATACCGCTGCGAACCTCCCGAACCGGCCCCAGCGACAACGGCCACAACCACGCCACCTCCACGCGCGGCGTTGCCCAGACGCCAAGGAAAAGCAGCAGCCGGGCCAACGCGACGACGCGGTCAGGCGTCGGAATCGTCGCGTCCATCGCGTCCAGCCAAGGCTTCCAGCGCGGATCGTCGATAGCAGCTAAGGCGTCCGTTCGGTCGACGGCACAATGGTGGGCCAGCGCCGCTCCGAGCGCCTCGCGAACGACGCTGGAGCCGACGATGTCGCCCGACCCCGCCGGCTCCAAAACGACCCGCAGCGCCTCAAACCAGCTCGCCGGGAAGCAGAGACTCCGAGCGCCGCCAACACCGTCGGCAGAAGGGACCTCGACCCCCAAAGCATCCAAGCGGCCGCGCCACCGAAGCGCATCGCGCTCGACGTCAGCCCGCTGGGTGGCATCCTCTCCGCTCGCCACCCGCCACAAGCCTTTGTCCGGCACCCACCCCAGAGGGTTCCAGGACAGCCACTCCGCCCGCTTCGCCGCACGCGAAGCCATCCGATGAAGGAGTGAAGCCAGAAAGCCGGCGATCTCCGGCTCAGTCCCGGCGACCGCCGGTAAGGCACGCCGCAGCACCTCCTCGACGACGGCCGGGTCACCGCGATGCTCCCGGAGTCCGAGCGCCTCGCCATGTTCGCGGAACCCTGCCCCGCGCCCTTCGTCGAGGTTGAAAATCGGGACCGCAGCCGGCGGACGCGGGAGCGTTCTCGCCTCCTCGTCCTCCTCGGTCACTTCCCCCTTGGAGCGCCGGTAGAACACGACCCTTGGCTTGTTCGTCGCGCGTCCGGCGGCCCGGACGGAAGGTGCAGCGCGCACGAGCGCCATGTGTCCGTCCCGATCCTCACAAGGAATGACGGGGAGCGTGTCGTCCTGGACTCGCCGACGAAACGACGCGTCCCCGAACCCGGCCAGCACCATGTCGGCGACCGCCGCACCCTGCGAGAGGGGCACGCGCACCATCTGGGCGTCGGCAGCCCCGACGGCTGCGGCGGACCACGCGACGAGGGCGTCGGCGAACACGCCAAGCGGCAGCGAGGCCCCGAGAAACGGCGTCGCGCGGTCGATGGTTCCGCCCCATGCGTCGCGCACCCAGTCCAGAAGGGCCGCGACCGCGGCGGGTGTCATGACCTGCGAAGGAACGTGCTCAGCGAAGAGGGCGGCGAGTTCGACGCATCTCTCCACGTCCTTCGAGGTGCCCGCGCTCAGCACGAGCGCCCGGGCGGACGGGGTCACGCGCTCCCCGGTCGCGGTCACGAGGACGGGCGCAGCGGCGAGCCCCTGAGCGACCTGCCGCCGAAATTGTGCAACCAGCCCCGGCGCTTCGGGCGGGGTGGGCGACGGGAGTAGACCCCAGACCGCCGCGCTCGACTCCCCGACGAGACAGACAGCGGCAGCCACGACGAGTTCAGCGGCGGCGGTCAACACCGCGGCGTTGCGGGCGTCGCCGACCCGGCTCGGATCGAAGCCCGTCCGGTCGGGCTTCACGAAAAACGGGCCGTGAACCAGGAACGGCAGGCCCTCGCCCCGCTCGGCTTCTGGTGGGCGGATCGGGTAGAACATGAATAGCGGCAGGTCGGGCTCGATTTGGGCCGGCGGCGACCGCGGGACGGCGATGGCCACCTCGGCCGGCCCCTGTTCGGCAGCGGAATACCCGACCACAACAGGGTCGGCGGGCACGGCAAACACGTCCCACTCCGTTGCGCCACCGTCCGCCCCGGGCGACTCCAAGCCAACGGCGAAGCAGCGATGGGAAGGGCGGGAGTCAGGCTTGAGCAGCGCTCGCGGACCCACCGGTCGGACCTGGAGGCGAGCATGTTGGGTCACCACGGGGCCCGCGTCAGAGCGCCTGAGCCGGATGAGGTCCAAGGTGCCGATGGTCCCCAGAAGCAGCACGGTGCGCGGATCGACACGTCGGACCTCTCGCCACACGTCCTCCGGGTCGAGCAGCGGCAGCTTGACGCGATCATCCTCGCCACCCCGCGCCCGAAGCATGTCCATCCACGCTTCATCCTTGAAGTCGAGGCGAACGACCGTCCGGAACCGATGGCCGCCGATGAGCGAGGCGATGGCGGACGCATCGGAGGAGGCGTCCCCAAGCAGCGTGTCGACGACGTCGTCGTCCTCGCCGATCGTCTGGCGTGCGGGGTGAGGAAACCGGAAGAGCGGCATCAACGCGACCTCCGCCTCCACCCGGGCCCGCACGATCGGGTCGGCGCCTTGAAGCAGCCCGGAGAGCACCTCCCAGGACCGGCTTCGTCGGAAGTCCGCTCCGATCTGGCGTTCGGCACCGTCATCGCCCCCGATTCGTGACCAGACCTGGAACGCCTGACACCGCCGCAGGATGGCCTTGAGCCCGATGCCCCAGTGCCCGACCAGCCCCTTGGCCTCCTCCTCACGACCGCGCTTGCTGGACCGCCGAAGGTACTGCACGGCCTGCAGGACCTCCGGCCTGTCGAGGTCGAACCCGGCCCCCTGGTCGGCCACGAGCAAGCCGTGGTCCGTGACAACCATGGCGGCGTGTGCGGGTCGGTCGGCCAGCACCGACCACGCATCCCCCTGGCGCTCCCGCATGCACCAGGCGTCGCGAACGTTCTGGAGCAGCTCGACCAGAAATCGGCCCTCGTGCTGGTCGGCGACCTCGGCCTCCGTGAGCGCGTGGTGCGCAAGCGTCATCCAGGCCGGTTCCGATGTGAGCGCGTGGGACAGTGTGTCATGGAGGTCCACTTCCCATGGGTGCATTTCCCTGTTCCACTCCGCATGGCAGGGTAACGCCGAAGGCGGCGCCTGGCGGGGGCAACCACCGGGCGGGTTTTGAGCGAGGTGCGATGCACGATCGCGACGACCGGAGGCCTGCTCGACCGGGAGAGCGCTTCGTTCACCTACGACACCGCCGGGAACCTCGTCTCTTTGGAGGGCACCGACGGCGACGGGACCGCGTCGTTCAGGTAGTCAGCCGCTACGACCGGTTCGTAGGGTTCCAATGCCGGACGACGACGGAATTCGACGGCGACGGCGTGCTCCTCCGTGCGGTTCGCACATTGGATCCAGCCGAATTCAACGCGCCGATTGCCAAGTGGCAGATAGACGGGAGCGGCTGGCTCCCGGGCTGGGCCGGCACGACTCGTGGACGCCGCAACCCGACGCGCTGACCCTCTCTACCGTTACACGCGACCGCGCGGGGCCGAGGGGCGTCGACCGCGTGGCTGAGCGCGGGACGACGACGGCGGGCCGGTTCACGTGGTCCGCGCTTCGCCAAACGACGGCACTGCCAATGATCGAGGAATTACTTGAGCAAGATCGCGTGGGCCACGCGGTCCATCGGAATTCGGGTCAACGCGGGGCAGGCACATCGCCATCAGCAGCCGCAAACGGGCGTTCATCGCCCGGACTTCGGGTGCCTATCGAATGGTGCGGGCGACAAGATTCGCCTCTGTCGCGGCGAATCCCCGAATCGACATGCAGCCAGTCTCCCGGTCGATGTCCTCGGGCGGGAGCCAGCGCGGGGGATCGACGGCGGCGGGCAGCGGGACGACCACCCGGTGAAAAGGAAGGGTGCTGCTGGCCATCCAGCCAGCGATGGTAGGCGGGTCCGCGATTCCGACCTCCAGCGACTCCACCGGGCAAAGGCCCGACACCACCCGCAGCAGACGCGCGGTTCGGGGCTGCCGCAGCCAGCGAACGAGCGCCGATGTCCGCGCCGGGGAAGGGTCCGGCACCCGCACGGCTTTGGGGCCCCGCTGCCGGGCGCGCACCCCAGCCTGGCGGGAGGGTTCGAGCAGGCTCGCGACTGCGCGACGTTCGGCGCCGTCGACGCTCGGCACGCGCGCGACACGCGCCGAAGCGTCTACGACAGAGAGTCCGGCATCGACGAGCACATCGACGAGATCGGCCTCGGGTCCTGGAAGTGCGTGTCCCACATGCCGCCCCGCGCCCGGGTTCGCACCCCGAATGGCGAGGAGCGCGATGACGGCGGCGTCCACTGCGTCCATGCCCGCAAGCTCGGGCCAGCCCAGCGACGACCGCAACGGCTCCTGCAGGACCGCCCATGGCTCAAGGAGGATGGCGTTCCGCCGGGCCGTGGCCGACTTGGAAGGCGCATTATCAGGGTTCACGGCTGTCCGTTGGCGTCCGGCCACGATGTCGGCCTCCGCCCAGTCCAGCGGCCGCGGGTCGCGAACCCCGGGCTGCCCGGGCCGGAGCAGGATCCGAGCAAGGCCGTCGGCCTGCCGCCGATTGTAGGCCAGCGCCGCCTGCGCGCTGACGAACGCAAAGCGCACACACGGGCGCATCAGAAACGCAGGAACGCGCCTACCATCGACGATGTCCCAGGTCGCCTCGATGGTCCAGTCCACGCCGCCCGGTCCGTCGGCCAATCGAGCGACGGGGATGCGCTCGACCGCCACCAATGGCCGCAGCGCGCCCGAAATAGGGCCCCATTGTTGGTGCTCCGGTTCGACGCCCAGCGTGGTTGACTGCGTCTCCATGAAACCTCCGCTTCCGTCGTTGACCCGCGCCCCGCGCACACCTCGTAACCGCTCCACAGCGCCGCTGCCCCCTCGGCCTCGTCCGGCAACGCCGCACCCGCCGCCCGACGCGATCCCGGTCGTGCCCCACCCGCCGCCCGACGCCGTGCCAGTGCGACCGAAGCTGCCGCCGCGTCCGCCCGCGGCGAGGCCGAACCCGCCGCCGGATGCGATCCCGGTCGTGCCCCACCCGCCACCCGACGCCGTGCCGGTCCGGCCGAAGCTGCCGCCTCGGCCACCCGCAGCGAGGCCGAATCCGCCGCCGGATGCGGTGCCGGTGTGGAAGCGGCGGTGAGGGGCGATCGCGTCACCTGCGGGGCCCTCGCAGTATCGAGGGACGCCTCCGCTGATCCCGCGCGGCAAACCCAAAGTGATCGGGGGCCTCCGCCTCCGTGAACGCGGGGTGAGCGAGCGTCATCCACGCCGGCTCGGAGATGACTGTGTGCGCGCGCGTCTCACAAACATCATCTTCCCACGGTGGTATTCGTTCGATGGGCTCCGCTGGAAGGGTCACGCTGACGGCGAATTAGCGGGTCAAGTGACCCGCGCCGACGTCTACGACCGCTTCCTTGGCAGACTCGACGAGGTCAACGACATCTGCGCCTTCCTCGGCACCATGCTGGGCGCCGCTCGGGCGCCGGACGCAGGCGCTCCGCGCGTTCTCGATGCCGGGTGTGGCACAGGCCGGTTGCTACCGACGCTCGTTGGACGGGGATGGCGGGTGGACGGGCTTGAGCCCGACGCCGACTACCGTCGCGCCGCCCTGGCTCGCGAACCGACGGTGAACATTCGGCATCAGCACATCGAAGACCTCGATGTGACCGCCGGGTTCGAGTTGATCGCCCTGGTGAACGGACCGCTCGGCTACCTCACCGACCCGACCCGACGCGGCGCGGCGCTCGCCCGCATCCATGAGGCCCTGTCCCCCGACGGCTGCGTCGTCATCGACCTCCCCGACTTCACGTGGATCCGGGCGCATTACACCCCGCCAATACGTCAGGTGGCGCGGTTCGGCGAGGTCGTCGTGACGCGCGCGCCGCGTCATGGCTTCGACCAGCCGGGCGTCTGGCTGCACACGGACGTCATCGAACGGACCGGGCCCGGCGTTGCGGAGACCTGGGAGGAGGTGGTCCCGCTCGCGATCATCGATGCGGGCGCCCTGACACACGAGCTGGCCTCGGCCGGCTTCCGCGAGATCCGTCGCTGGGCCCGGTGGACCTCGACCTCGCCGATGGAGACAACGTTCGCACCGGCGGTCGGCCCCCGCCTGATCGTCACCGCGAGGCGATAGCAGGCTTCCATGGTGAAGACCCGCCTGAACCCGCGCAGCCCGACGCCTCCCGTCGACCCACACGCCATCGTACAGGCGGTACACGGAGGCGAGATCCTGATCCTCGGGGCCACCGCCCCATCCTTGGGAATGGTGCGGCATGCACACGGCCTCCTCGTCGGGCTGCTGGGGCAGGCGCCTGAGCAGCGCGTCCACCCCTTCGCGCGCGTGGCCGAAGCACGACGCGTGCTGGAGGCGGACCCGACCCTCGCCCGGCTCGCCGCTGAGACCCTCGTGAGTCTGGGTTTCCCCGACGAGTCGCGACTCGACCTCCCCCGTCTTCGCGTCGTGCCGCACGGCGCTGAGAAGGACCCCGCCGCCGCCGCCGTCTTTCTCCCGCATCGGGACACCTGGTACGGCTGCCCGCAAGCGCAGATCAACGCGTGGCTGCCACTCCATGATCTGCCTCTGGCGCAGTCCTTCGCGTTCTACCCCACGTGTTTCGACGCTGCCGTGCCGAACTCCTCCGCCGGGTTCGAGTATGGCGCGTGGATGCAGCAGGTGGGCTGGCACGGGGATGCACCGGTCGGCGCGTATGCCCAGGAGCTCAGCGGGGCCCCCAACGCCCCGGAGGTGCGCTTCTCCGCGCAATCGGGCGATGTCCTCCTGTTCGCCGGCCATCACCTCCACCAGACCCGTCCCAATCCGCTCCCGGGAACCACCCGGTTCAGCCTCGACTTTCGATGGGTGGCTCCCTGGGGCGGAGCCCCGCCGCGCGTGGACGACCACTCGCGCGGCGCGGACATCCGGTTGGCCTCGGAGTTCCGACCGATCAGCCTTGTCCGTCAGGAGTTCGGCGGGCCCGGTTGATGGCCTCGACCGCCGCAGAGAATCGCGCATCCCAGCCCCCGTCGAGCAGGTACGCATCCGGGTAGACCTGACGGCAGCGGACAAAAAACACCGCTCGCGCCTCGGGGTCTGGCTGATAGCGGACGGGATCCGGAACCCAGGGGGCGGGGGACATCAGCAGTGTGAGTCCGTAGCGTCGGAGCAATCCGGCCTCCCCTTCCCGGCCGGGGAGCGGCAGGCCGACAAGGGCCTCGCTCCAGAGCGATGTGGACAACGGGTCCGTGTCACAGATCAGGAGGTTTCCGCCCCACGAGGCCGTCTCGTCCTCGAGCGCGGCCTGGCCCGCTGCGATGTCGGTCAGGTCGGCGAGGGTGATCGCCGCAGTGACGGACCCAGCCGCCCGGCTTTCCAGCCAACTCCTCGCGAACTCGGGGACGAACCGGCAGCGGAAATACCGGGCGAGGGCCATCGCCAGCGTCGTCTTCCCGGCGCTCTCTGGGCCGACCACTCGCACCCGCATCATCGCCCGACCCCTCGCTGGTCATCCAAGCCGGCCGCGCGTATGCACCGATCCACGAGGGCCGCTGCCGTCGGCATCTCCGGCAGCCCGAGGCGTGCGGACGTGCGTGTGCAGTGAAAGCGCGTCCCCGTGGTCAGGAAGAGCGCACCGCTCCGCAGGACGGGCTCACCCAGAAACCGTTGCAGACCCAACGTCGCCACAGCCTCGGCGAGATCGACAGGGACAACATGTGCTCTGGCCCCATCCGACGCGTGCCGCAGCGGGTGTCCGGCGCGCTCCAGTCCCGCTACCCAGTCCGCCAGCGTCGCCCCGACCGGGTGCCCGATGTGAAAAACACCCTCTTGGCCCGTGAGCGTGACCCGAACAACCGCCTCCACCGCCAGGTCCATCGGCGTCAAGTCACACCGCAACGCGGGCGTCACGGCCATCTGTTCCGGGAGTGCGCCAACGGCGGCCAACCCGCGAAGAAACAGGCGAAGCTGCGCCCGATCCGTCCACCGCTCATCCGGCCCCGGCACGACCATCCCGGGACGAAGGAGGGCGACCGCCGGCCCGTTGCCCGCGCGGACCAGTCGCGACACGAGCGCGTCCGCCACCCAGCGCGCCTGTGTGTACCCGCCGACGATCTGCCCTCCCTGGGAGGGGTCGCTGTCTTCGTCCACGTCTTCGACGGGGTTCGACCGCGAGACGAAAATGCCGAGCGAGGAGACGAACACGAACGAACGGACGCGCAAGCGGGCGGCGGCCTGCAACAGCCGCGCCGTACCGTCCACGATGGACGGGGCGACGACCTCGTAGGGGGCGACGAGGTCCACCTTGGCACCGAGGTGGACGATGCGGTCGATCCCGTGAAGCTCCAGGCTGCCCTGGACGGGGACGCCGCCGGGGCCGGAGCGCAGTCCCAGGCCGTCGAGGGCGAGGTCCCCGCAGATCGCGGTCAACCGGCCTTCATCGGCCCCCAGGCCCCGCACGGCCTCAAGCAGGCGCGCACGAGCCGCCAGGGGGCCCGGCGCGCGGACGAGGCAGACGACGCGCTCCAACGACCGGGAGAGACGGGCGACGACGGCCGCTCCGAGCAACCCTGTGGCCCCCGTCACGAGCGCGACACCCGACGCACCACGCGGCCGACCGAAGGCTGGCGTTTCGGGAACCCGCGCGCGAAGCGCATCAACCGTGGCCCACTCGCCGTGCGCCCCCACGCGCTCGAAGGTCTCGGCGGTCGTCCGGCCCCGGGCAACGCGCTCCGGGTCCAACCGCAGCCCTGCGGCCGATGCCCGGGCCAGCACCTCCACGACGGTGATCGAGTCCCTCCCGGCGGCGTCCAGATCCTCGCCCTCCCCGACGTCACGCCCGAGCACCGCCGCCCACACCGCTGCTGCCGCGCTCCGTGCGCCCACCGGGCTCTCCGACCCGGCCGGCTGAGCCGCCCCGTAGACCACCTTGCCCGTCACCCCCTCCGGCAGTCGCCGGACCGACAGGACGCGGTTCGGCACCATCCAGGACGGCACCACCTCGCGCAGCGCGCTTCGGGCCGCCTCCTCATCCACCGGGCGGCCCAGCGGCACCACCTCCGCCACGAGGGACGAACCGGAGACCCGGACGCGGCAGCGTGCCACCCCGGGAAGCCCGAGGACGGCGGCCTCGACTTCCCCAAGTTCGACCCGTCGCCCGCCCAACTTGACCATCCGATCCAGACGGCCGACGTACACAAGTTGCCCACTGGCGTCGGCCCGCACCCGGTCCCCGGTCCGGAACCAGCGCTGCCCGGCCTCGAGGACGAACCGCTCGGCTGTCCCCGGCTCGTCGTTGAGGTACCCGTCCGCCAGGCAATCCCCGGCGATCCACAGCTCTTCGTTCTCGACACGGTAACGGACCCCCGGGATCGGTCGCCCGAGGCCCGGCGTCGCCCAATCGGCCGCGTCCACGATGCCGAGGCTCGTGCAGACCGTGGCCTCCGTGGGCCCGTACACGTTCACGAAACGCACTGCCGAGGCCCACTCTCGCACGACCGCGGGCGGCGAGGGCTCCCCGCCGCACACGACAACACGCAAGGCCGGCGGGCGCACTGGAAAGATCGACGCCAACAGGCCTGGAGGCAGGTCGGCGTGGGTCACGCCGGCGACGGTCGCCCAGGTGGAAAACTTAGTGACCTCAGAGAACGGCGGGGCCACGACGAGGCACGCGCCGGAGAGGTGGGCTGTCAGGATGTCGGAGAAAGAAGCGTCGAAACCCGGTGATAGCATCCAGAGAGCGCGTGCGCCCGGCCCGAGATCGAACGCCGCCACCTGCGCATCCACCAGCGCTCCAATCCCCCTGTGCGGTACCACGACGCCCCTCGGCGCTCCCGTGCTCCCGGAGGTGAAGACCAACCAGGCCTCGTCGCTCGAATTGGGTTCGACGGGCGTGATCGGCCTGGCGCGTGCGCCCGGGTCGAGCGTGCCCGCCTGGCCGACGATGACAGCCGCCCGCGCCCGCGCGAGCACCTCGGTTCTCCGCGCAGCCGGCCAGTCCGTCGGGACGGGGACGACCGACGCGCCGAGCATCCACGTCGCCCACATCGTGACCACGGCGTCGGCGCTCCGCGGCAGGACGATGGCGACCCGCCCTCCCCGGACGCCCCCCGCTTCCCGAAGCGCGCCGGCGTGACGAACAGCCTCGTCGAGAAGCGCTTCATAGCTGAAGACCAGGCCCCCCTCTGCCAGCGCCGGCGCGCCGGGCGTGGCGGCAGCGACCAACTGCAACCGCCCCACGATGCTCACGAGGCGACCTCGTTGGCCAGGATCGACGTGGAGAGCGCCAGCATCAGCGGCGCATCCCAGGCCACCTGCTCCGCGGGCGGCAAGGTGGGCCAGACTTCGAGGGCCTCTTCCGTCGCCCTCCGGTCAAACAGTTTGGCGGGCAGAAGGTCGAGCAGCATCGTACGAAATGCCGGGTGACCGGCGAGCGGCGGGGCCATGAACGGACGTTTCGGCCGCCACCGCACCGCATCGGGCAAGAGCCCCTCCATCGCCACGCGCAGCGCATATTTTCCATGCCCACCCGACACTTTTGCCTCGTGCGCCAGACCCATCGCCACGGCGACCACGCGATGGTCCAGGAACGGCAGTCGCCCCTCCACCCCGCCGAGCAGCTCCACCGGGTCGTTCAGGACCGCGAGGATGCTCCCCGAGAGGCAGAGCCGGGTCCACAACCACGCTGAGACGTCCACCCTGGCGAGGCCGGGCGGCGGCGGGTCGTGCGCGCAAAGCTCGGCGAGGAGATCGCGCGAAGAACTGGCGGCGCGAAGATCGGGATGCAGCAGGCGACGCGCACGGTGGCCGAGCGAGGCTTTTGCGGCGAGGAAGGAGGGCACGAACCCGAGCTGTGCCGCCACGCCGCCCAGCGGCAGCATCGCACCGGAAGCCAGGTGCACCCCGGCCGTGGTGTGGTTGAGCGAGCCCAGATCGGCATCGGGTCCGAGCCAATCGGCGAGGAGATGGACGTAGCCGAAGAGCAGTTCGTCTGCACCTTCCCCGGTCAACAGGACCTTGACGCCCTCGGCCCGCGCTGCCCGGGCGAGCAGAAGCTTCGCCGCGCCATGCCCGTTGATGCAGAGGCCGCCGGACTCGGCGACGGCCTCCGGGAGCGCGCCGAGCAACGCCTCGGGACTGGCCGGAACGACATGCAAGCGGGCGCCAAGGGCGGCGGCGGCTTCGGCGGCGTCCTGGGACTCGTCGCGGGCACCCGGGAAAGCGACTGTGAAGGCCTGCGGGTCCCGGGTCTCGCACGCGCCGAGCGCGAGGACCGCGGCGGAATCGATGCCGCCGCTCAACTGGAAGCCGACGGGAACGTCGGCGTCGAGGCGGTCGTGGACGGCCGCCCGAAGGGCCTCGCGCAGGTTCGCAACGCCATCCCCCGCTCGGACCGACCCGGGCGAAGGCCGCGGCGCCTCCCGCCAGGGGTGCTCGGTGATGCCCTCCTCGTCGGCGATCAGCATCCAACCCGGTCGCAGGGCGCTGACACCCGCCCAGAGGGTGCAACCCGGGCGCAGATACTGGTGGTGAAACGCCTGAAGCAGCGCGTCGGTGGACAGGTGCAGGGGCACCCCGAGGCCCCGCAGCCCGCGCGCGGTGGACGCGAAGAAAACCCCTTCGGATGTCTTCGCCCAAAGCAGCGGACGGACCCCGAACGGGTCCCGCACCCCGACGAGCCGACGCCGGCGATTGTCCCAGAGCAGCAAGGCGAACTCGCCTTCGAGGCGCAAAAGACCGTCCTCCCCCGCTTCTTCGTAGAGGTGGATCACCACCTCGCTGTCCGAAGCCGAGCGGAACCGATGTCCCCGGTCCTCCAGCCACCGTCGCACCGGCGCCATTCCGTAGAACTCCCCGTTGACCACCGCGACCACACTTCCATCCTCGCCCGACATCGGCTGACTGCCGCCCGCAACGTCGCGAATCGCCAGCCGGGTGTGACCAAGCGCCACGCCGTCACCGAACCAGACGCCGTCCCCGTCGCGCCCACGACCCCGCACCGCCTCGACTCCCGCCCAAACCCTCGCTCGGTCCACCCGGCCGAGGACGCCGATCAGTCCACACATTCGGGGTCGGGCGCAAGGTAGACCTTTTTTTCCTCAGGACAGTCGAGCGCGCGATCCGCAGCCTCGAACGTATGGACTTCGCCCAGCATGTCATCCACGGCCAGGCCCCGCGAGAGCATCGCGGCGGCCTCCGCAAAGTCGCCATACTCGACTACACGAACCTGGCGACCACCGCTGACCTCAGGTTGTGGCGCCTCGCCAGGGCGCCTCCGGACCACCACGGTGCCCCCCGGTCGCGCGGCGCCTGCCGCCACGAGGAGGGCATCGCCACCCGGATCGCAGGCGACAACGGCGCCAAAGTCGGCATCGGCCGACACCTGGGTGGCCGCGGTGACGCTCGCGAAGCCCCGGGCCTCAAGAACCCGACACAGGAGTCTTGCGATCCGCCCGGACCCGAGCACAAGTGTGCGCTCCCCAGGATCCAACGCGGCGGCGATGGCCAGCGCAGCAGCAACAGGCTCGACGTAGGCGCCCTTTCGCCATGGCAGCGACGGTGGGAGCCGGACGACGCGATCAGCGCCGACCGCGACGAATTCCGCGTACGCGCCGTTGCGGTCAACCCCCAGGAACCCGCCCCCGACGCGCGGATCGATGGCGACGACGGCGCCCATCAGTCCCCGGTCCACGCCCTCGCCGGTTGCCGCGACCCAGCCCGAGGCCTCGTGGCCCAACACCATCTGCGCACGAAAGGGCCCCCGCGCCGCCGCGACGTCGGTTCGGCAAACGCCGGCGACCACGACCCGAACGAGTACCTCTCCCGGCGCGAGCGTCGGAACCGGGACCCGGGCCACTGTGATCCCCCCGTCGGTGCGGAGGACCGCCCGCATCGTCTCCGGCAGGTTGGACCGGGGAAGATGCGGCAGCGCAGCCCGGAAGACCACGGGGTCCATGAACCGCCGCTGGGCGCCCGGGTCCTGGCGCACAGCGGTACCGGAAACCGGAACGATTTCACGGGCCTGGTCCACACATCGATGGGGGACGCCGAGCACCCGAGAAAACTCAGCGCCATACTCCTCGCTCGTGTACACCACGTCGACCACGATGCCGTGGGCGGCCAGCCAGTCGCGCACGAAGACACGATGGGTAGGGCCGTCTGCGTCGTCAGGCGGTGGGTCCGCCGGCACAAACACATGCGCGCGGGGGTGGAGCAACCGAAGCCACTCCGCACGAAGCGCAGAGGGCATGTTTGGAAAGTCAGGTTTGGAATAACAAAGTACGGTGACGTCATCGCACTCGGCCAGCGCCGTATCGATCAGGAGCTGGTGCCCGCGGTGCGGCGGCGCGAACTTGCCGACGGCGAGACCGGAGCGGAACCGGGCGGAGGGGGTGGACACGAGCGAGCGTAGCACGGCGACGTCCGGAGAGGCGTGCACACCACGTCGGTACACGTGAACCCCAGCCTCAAACGCTCAGAAAGTCATGGTCCTCCGGCACCGCGGCCCCGAAACCCGGCGTGGGGTCCCTGGGGTGGTGGTCCTACAACCCCCGAAGGTGGGGCCTGAAAGCGGTAAGTTCCAGGCCCCGCGGCCGGCGACCTATCGAAGGACACGCACCCCTGCGCTGAGCTTCATGGGCCGAGGCCGCCCCGTCCAACCGGCTCCCGATCATCCCGTCCGCAGAGTCGTAGTCATCCCCGGCCTGATCCTGAAACCCTCCCTCGCCTCGCCTCGCGCGACAGGCACCTGTCGGGTATGCCGCCTGATCCAGCACGGCGAAGGGCGCCATGTGGCGATCTGCGTCGGTCATGGGGAAACTCTGGCGCGCCCCTCCGACCCAAATCACCCGGAGTACGCACACACGCCCATGCGCGGTGAATTCACGACAGGAAGCGACTCTTCGGCGAAGTCGCGAAGGCACCCGCAAGGCGATTTACACGCGGCACAGCCCATCAACCCGCAGAAAGGGCAAATGCGGGTCGCGGGCGCCCGGCACGTGGCACACGGCCAGAGGATCGGCTCGTTCCGGGCCAACAACGTGACCTTCGCGGCCCCGGTCGGCGTTCGGCCGATCACCCGCCCCCGAAGCGTGGTGGTCGACCCGAAATCGTACTCGTAGCCGAAGGCAGACCCGACCGGAAGCACCGTACTCGTCTTCGCCGCCATGGACCGTGGTTTGGCGCCCCAGTACTCGCCGGCGCCGCCCAGGGACGACTCGAACCGGACCCCGCCGATATCGAAGCCACTCAGATGGCCGCAGCACTCCAGCCACGTCGCGCGCAAGAAGTCGTCAAGGTGCCGCAGTGTGGCGCTTGGCGCGAGCGCGAGGTGCATCCACCAGGTCCCCGGCCCGACGTCCACGGCGATGTGGAGCGCGGGGCCTGTGCCCAGACAGGCGGCCAGATGCTGGCCCATGCCCGTGCTGGGAAAGTCCTTGTTGCAATGGACACAACAGCCTCGAGTCTTGAGGGCGGGCATGGGACTCCGAACACCCGTAGCTATCGCATCAAGGTGGGTCGCGCACGCTGCCGTCGCCCCGGCAGCGACCGTCGGACAACTTGCGGGCTACCCCTCCCCCAAAACCCCGCCCGGAACCTTCCCTGTCGCCTCCCACCCCAGCGTGGTCCCCTGCGATGGCGGCACGCCGATCCACGCGCCCTCCGGGTCCGGCGTCCACTCCTCGTAGTCGACGGGGTCAAGCGAGCCGATGGTGCCGTCGGGCGCGAAGGTCAGCGGCAGGACACGCCGAGCCGCCAGGCCGTCCCGCTGCGCGATGATCGCGATCCCGCGCCGCGTGAGCTCGCCCGGGAAGGTGATCGTGCACGGGTGCACCATCGCCGCGCCCTCGGCGTTTGAGTGCTGGACGACTGCGCGGACGAAGTCGTCGTGCGCGCACGGCAGCTCGCCGCAGACCTCCCAGCGCTCCAACGTTTGGCCGTGAACCACGAAAAGGAGCGAGGCCTGCATCGGCCCCCGCAGCATCTCGGCATCCGTCGCGGTCCCGACGAGGTGCGCCAGCGCCGAGGCGCCGGTGGGAGGACGCCCTCGAATTCCAGGACTGCGGCCTGCAAGTACGGCTTCGGCGGCCCTGTCGGCGTCTCCTTCATGCCGAAGTCCGACCGCGCGTGCTCGCCGACGTCGAGCCATTTGCGGAACGCGTCGGGCAGCGCGTCGACGCCGATGCCGATTCGCCCCGTCGCGCAGCTCGTCGTCGATGTCGAGGTCGGCCGCGCGGAAGGGGAGGCGGTGGAACGTCGCCGTCGCCGGGCCGGGATCGGGGAGGCGGACGGCGCGGGCGTCGGGGTACTGGGCGCGGAGGTCGCCAAGCTCGTTCAGCCTGGTCGTCCGCCGCGCCGTCTCCGAACCCGACCACTCCTCGGTGATCGTCAGCCGGTTGTTGTTGAGGTCGACGCGGTAGACCTTGAAGCCCGCCTCGGTCTTGCCGTTCCGCGTGCGCGTCGCCGGGATGCGTCCGAAGGCCTCGCCGGGCTTCTTCGGGTTCTTCGAGGCGTTCTCGGAGAGCTGGGCGAGCATGACGCCCTCCTGCGGACCCCTACTCAGCCCTCCGCGTTCACCCTCACCCCTCCATCACCACGACCCCCAGCCCTGCCAACGCCCGCAGCAGCCCCTTCCTGGCCCTGGGTGCGACGATCAGCGCCGTCGGTCCCAGCGCCCCCCGAATGTGCGGCGCGATCTCGGGTAACTGCGCGAGCGGCGCTGCCTCCGCGACGTGCACGACCTCGACGGTCTCCACACGCGCCTGAACCTCGCCGGCCCAGGCGCGTAGACGGACGCGGAAGCCCGGCGTGAGCGGGGCCTTGGAGAGCCCGGCCAACGTCCTCGCCACCGCCTCGCTGCCGTGGGCGCGGACCTTGGCAGGGTCGAGCCGCCAATGGGAAGCGGCATCCTCAACTGCGATGTTCTGGAGCTCCCGCAACAGGAGGAGGCCCACGGTCGACTCGTCCACCCGCAGGCGGCCGTCGTCCAGGACGTCGAGAAAAGGAAGACGAGGCCTGGAGTAGTCGAAGAGGGTCCCGGCCACCGCCCGCGGAGGCACCAGGGCGAGTCCTGGGCCCACGACGACAGCACCCGGGACGTCGATGCCGCCGACGAACTCGATCAGGTCGAAGCCGGTGTAGAGCGTGGTCTGCCCAAACTGCGCGCTCCAGCCCGCCAATGTTGCCCGGACGCTGTCGGGGATCGGACGATCGCAGGCGTCGCCCAGCGAGGCGAGCAGCGCCTCGCCGTCCAGCCCGCCGTCCAGCGCCGCGATCCAACGCTCGCGCTCGACGCGCCAGCGTCGGACAGGATCCCCGGTCGCGGTGGGCAGGCACACCGCCGCGGCGTCCAGACGGAACAGGAGCCCGGGCTGCAGGTCCCGGCGGTGCGCCACGATCTCGAAGTCCGCGCCGACATGCACACCTCGCGACACCGCGTTCGACCTTTCCCGTCCCCCCGCGGTGTCGGCCTCTCCCCGAAGCACCGCGCGTCCGAACGGCGTCAGACGCACCAGCAGCGGCGTCGGGGCCGGCCTCCAGGCGGGTTTTTTGCGCTCCTCCTGGTCGTACCGGGCGCGGCGATCATCACGAAACGCGGCGTCGAGCACGTGGTCGGCGGCGCGATGCCTCGGCGTGGCGATGGTGGCGTCCAGGGAGCCCACGTCCACGAGGCCGAACGCATGGAACGTGCGGGCGATCACGGCCGCGCACGTGTCCCGATCCGCCCTCCGCTCGGACGCCGTCGAGGGTGCCCGCCGATCATGGGACCAACCACCCACGCAACGCCAGAGCAGCAACTCGTCCCCGCGGAGCGCGGCGTCGACGATCGCATCGACGGGGACCCACCCATCGACGTCCAGCCGTCGCAGGACGCCCGCGAGCACCCGGCGGGCCCGCGCGTGGTCGCGGAGCGTCGGCCGTCCCCAACCGTCCGTCCGAAGCGCGTCGAGCGCGTCAGCGTCGAGCTCCGGACCGTCGTCGCGCCAGGTCGCCGCCCGCAGGAACCCGTCGAACCAGGTCCGGACGAGCGCCTCGAGGGAGGGGTCGCCCATGGGCTTCGGCTCCGGGTAGAGGTCCCCCTCGTCGGAGAGGACCATGCCCCCGGACATCGCCACCATCAACGCGAACAGTCCGCCTTCGCCGACCTCCTTTGCCAGCGCGGCCAGGAGCGGACCCCCGGGCAGCCCGTCCTGGTTCAGGCGCAGCCGACGTCGCCCACACAACGTCGCCACCCGGAGGACGGCCGCGGCGAGCACGCCGGGGTCTGCAGTTCGGGTGGCGAGCACCCGGTCGGGATGGATGGCCTTGGTAAGAAGGGGGCGCTTTCCTTGCTCTGCGACGTGCCCGACCGACGGCAACACCGCGAGTTCGCGGGCCCATTCCTCGGATAGCTGCTTGACCGTGACCTTGTTGCCTCGACCCGCCACGCTGGGGAGCAGGACGCCTCGTTCGAGGAGTCCACGGATGCACGACTCCCCGTCATCCACACCGGCTGCCGCGCAGGCCGCGAGATGATCGGCGTAGGACGCCGATCCCAGAGCGCGGGTGACAGCGAGCGCGAGGCGAAAGTCCTCGTCCCACCGGCGCGTCTGCGCGTAAATCCCCTCCGGGTCCTGCAGCACGGGCAAAAGCGCGGCGATGCACGCGGCCTTGCCGCCGGGCGCCTTACGTCCGCACCAGAACATGCAGATCGTCTGGACGAGGGAGGAGTCCAGCCAGTCGAGGCGCTCCTCCAGGGTCAGCATTCCTTCGCCTCCGACCGTCGCGGGGCCGCGCCCAGCTTGAGCAGTCGTGCCTGGAGACGGGGGGATGTTGCAGGAAGAAACCCCAGCAGGCCGGGTGCTGGCCGCGCGACGACCAGTGGCGCGATCTGCGGGTCCCGGGCGAGCAGATCGATCCTCCCGGGGTCGCCGGCGAGCCAGACGAGGCCACGGTGGACGCGCGTCATCCGCCTCGCAGGTGCAACTTCCGCCCGTCCACCTCGACCTCCTCGCCCCAGATGAGCTCGTCCCAGGTGCGGCCCTTCCGCTGGTCGAAGATCAGGAGCCAGCCTTCGTCCAAGCCGACCGTGTCGAGGTAGCGGCCGAGCTGTCGGATGCCGTCGCGGCGGATGCCCTCCACACTGTCGCGCTGTCGCACCCGTTTCAGCTCGATCGCGTGGCGGGACGCGCCATACTCGACGAGGATGTCGATCCGACTGGAGCCGGCGGCGTACTCCCGAAAGACGCGACCGCCGCCGTTCACGACGCGCTGGAGGAACCCCATGAACGCGAGCTGTGCGGTGGCCTCCAGGTAGCCCTCCTTGGCGTGGGCGTTCACGATGTCGGCGTTCTCCCGCCACCACTCCTGGAAGGCGTCCATCAACGCCGCTAAGTCGAGACCGCCGGTGGATGTTTGCCATGGCCACCAGGGTCGCTGCAGGTTCATCTGTGTGTTGTAGGACAATTGCCGGGCCATCACCTCGCGGTAGAGCGGGTTGGC
>CAIMSU010000008.1 GCA_903844155.1 uncultured Pseudomonadota bacterium
CCATCGGGGGGTACGTGACCCTGCGCTCGCTATGGGCGAGCGGGCCGTGGAGAAAACGCTTGGTAGAAGCTACACGAGTTCGGAAACGACAACGAATGCCGAAAGGGCGGTGGACGCCGGAATGTTAGCGCCTATGCCCCAAAGGGGGGAGGACTGGTAGTTCGCCGACCTCCGGCAACTCCAATTCCGATGGTGAGCCTAACCGATATTGAACCCGCACACCCCACCCTCAACCCTCACACGTCGAGTTCCGTAGCGGGAATGTCCGACGTGCCCGGCGCTTCGCCGCGTGATGCGGAGCCTGCGCGACGACATAGCCCGCCCTGGCCGCGCCGACCGGATTACCCGCCCGTCCCTCCCCAATGTCCGCCGCCTTCGCCCTCGCCCTCGCCCTGACGCCCCACGGCGTCGTCGTCGTTGACAGGACGGTGCCGGACGACTCGCTCGCGGCGGACGTCGCCCCGTCCGTCCTCGCATCCGTCGCGCCGGCCTCCAAACTGTTCGCTGCCAACCTGGGCATGGACGAACCCTGGGCCCTCCTCGACCTCGCCGCACGCTTCCCATCCACGCCATTCTCGCCGTCCGTCGCGTTCTTCCGCGATGTTGCCCGCGAGGTTCTGGCCGCGGCTGCCGGTCAGCGCCCGCCGCGTCAGGCCGTTTTCGCCTCTCTCAGAGAAAGTGTGCCGCCCATGCTCGGGAGCGAGTACCTGAACGAAACCACGATGGAAGCGCTCTGTCAGCGGCTCGCCGTCGCGCTGGACGCCGACGTGGCCGAGTCGGGCGACACGCTGGAGGCCTGGCTCCGCGAGCGCAACCCCGTCTGGAACGTGCTTGGCCGGGTGTGCTTCCACCTCGCGGAGAACAGGACAAACGCCGACAAGCCATTCGCCTTCCTGGCGACGTTTTCGACCGGGCTCGCCAGCGGGGCGGGCGCCGACGGCTCGGGCGTGCGGCATCGCCCCCTCGGGCAGGCGCTCGCGGAGTCGGCGGCGGTCGGGGACAAGGCTGGGCTGCTGCGCCTCCTCCTCCCGGTCCAGCGTGCGGCGGAGTCCGTGGGCTGGGTGAAGGAGTTGATGGATTCGCAGGCGATCTTTCGACCGCAGGCGTGGACGCCAGCACAAGCTCATCGTCTGTTGCGGGACGTCCCCGCGTTGGAGGAGGCCGGCCTCGTCGTGCGTGTGCCCGACTGGTGGCGAAGTGCGGACAAACCGCGGGTTCGTGTGGCGGTCTCGCTCGGGGCGAACGGGGCCTCGGCGCTGGGAGCGTCGAGCTTGTTGTCGTTTGACGTGGGTCTTTCGCTGGACGGCGAGCCGTTGACGGCGGAGGAGTGGGAGGCGCTGAAGACGGCCGGGGCGTCGTTGGTGCCGTTGCGGGGACGATGGGTGGAGGTGGATCGCGAGCGCCTCGATCAGGTGCTGGCGATCTGGAGTCAAGCGCGGGCGGAAGCGAACGCGGGGGTGCCGTTCCACAGGGCGATGCGCCTGCTTGCAGGGGCGGAAAGGCCGGGTCGCGACACCACGGAGGACCCGGAGGGCGATGAGTGGTCTCGGGTAACCGCCGGTCCCTGGCTTGCAGACATCCTCGGGCGACTTCGCACGCCGGGGAATGACGCGTCGAGCCTCCCGGGAAGCGCGCTCCACGCGACGTTGCGCCCCTATCAGGAACATGGCGTACATTGGCTTGTGTTCCTCAATGCCTTGGGACTTGGGGCGTGCCTCGCAGACGACATGGGGCTCGGGAAGACCATTCAGGTTCTCAGCCTGCTACTCGTGTTGAAAGCTCGGCCGGCGGAGGGCGGGTTGCGACGGACGCACCTCCTCGTCGCGCCAGCGTCCTTGCTCGGAAATTGGCGCGCAGAAGCCGCGCGATTCGCACCGTCGCTCGTGCTGAAGGTCGCGCATTCCTCCGGGGATGGTGTCACTGTCGACGCCCTCGCCGGCGCCGATTTGGTCGCCACGACCTATGGCACGCTGGCGACGACCGAGTGGCTGCGAAAAATGACTTGGGACACCGTCATCCTGGACGAGGCCCAGGCCATCAAAAACCCAGGCGCGCGGCAGACAAAGGCGGTCGGCAGCCTGACGGCGCGCGTCCGCCTGGCGCTCACCGGCACGCCGGTCGAGAACCGCGCTGGGGATCTATGGAGCCTGTTTCACTTCCTCCAACCTGGGCTCCTCGGTTCAGCCGCCGAATTCCGTCGCTTCGCCAATGACCGGTCCGGCGCGCTGCCCGGACGCGCCTGGGCCCCGCTCCGCGCGCTCGTCAGCCCCTACCTCCTCCGGCGTCTCAAGACCGACCCGCTCGTCGCCCCGGATCTTCCGGCAAAAACCGAGATGTCGGCCGAGTGCGGCCTCACGCGCGAGCAGGCGACCCTCTACCAGCGCGCCGTGGACGATCTCGCAAGGGCGCTCGAACAGGCCGAACAGGATCGTGCGGCAGGCGGGATCGCCCGTCGTGGCCTGATCCTCGCGGCGCTCCTGCGCTTCAAGCAGATCTGCAACCATCCCTCGCACTGGCTCGGCGACCGCGGCTGGGAGATCGCGCGCAGTGGAAAGCTCCTGCGTCTCGTCGAGCTGGTCGAACCGATCGCGCAGCGCCAGGAGAAGATGTTGCTGTTCAGCCAGTTCCGCGAGGCCGTCGAGCCGCTCGCGGTCGTCCTCGCGGGGCTTTTTGGTCGCCCCGGTCTCGTCCTCCACGGCGGCACCCCCATCAAGGACCGGCAACCGCTCGTCAACCAGTTCCAGGAGGACGACACCGTCCCCTTCGTCGTCCTCTCGCTAAAAGCAGGTGGAACCGGGCTGAACCTCACCGCCGCCACCCACGTCGTCCACTTTGACCGCTGGTGGAACCCCGCCGTCGAGGAGCAGGCCACGGATCGGGCGTTTCGCATCGGGCAGAAGCGCCCTGTCTTTGTCCACAAGTTCGTCGCGCGCGGGACGGTGGAGGAGCGCGTCGACCAGATGCTCCGCGAAAAACGCGGCCTCGCGCGCGAGCTGCTCTCCGGGGAGGACGAGGTGCGTTTGACCGAATTGTCGAACGAGGAGCTCCTCCGGACCGTTTCGCTTGATCTCAAGCGCGCTACGTTGGACTGACCAATGGCTTACCGCAGACGCTCATCCTCCTGGAGTCGCTGGCCGACCCGGACAACGGCGTCCGAGAAGGCTGCGGTCGCCAAACGGCAGGCAAAGGACGTTGCGAAGTCGGGCGTGAAGCTGCAGCCGGTGACCATCGCCGGTCGCACCATCGCCAGTTCGTTCTGGGGAAAATCGTGGTGCGACGCCATGGAGTCCTACGGCGACTACGAGAATCGCCTCCCGCGCGGGCGCACCTACGTCCGCAACGGGTCGGTGACCGACCTGCGCGTGGAGCCCGGCATCGTGCGTGCGACGGTGGTCGGGAGCGCCGTCTACACGACGACGATCACGGTGCAACCGCTGTCCCCGGCGGTGTGGTGCGGCGTGATCGAGCGGCATGCCGGCCAGGTGTCGTCGCTCATTGATCTCTTGCAAGGCAAGCTCCCGACCACCCTCCTTCAGGCGCTGGGAGACCGTTCGAGCGGCCTTTTTCCCGGTCCCAAAGAGCTGACGTTCGCGTGCTCCTGCCCCGACTGGGCGACGATGTGCAAGCACGTCGCCGCGGTGCTGTACGGGGTCGGCGCGAGGCTGGACACCGACCCGGGGTTGTTCTTCCTCCTTCGCGGCGTGGATGTCGCTGAGCTGACGGCGCGCGGGACCTCGGTATCGTTCGCCGGTGCTGGGGAAGACGAGCTTGGAGGGATGGATCTTGGGGCGATGTTCGGGATCGAGATGGCGGAGGGGGTGACGGTCGCCGGTGCGGGCTCAGGGGGTGGGACGGTGACCGGGAAGGGGACGACGAGCGTGGGGAAGGCCGCTGCCAGCGGGAAGATGGCGACGAACGCAGGGAAGACACCGACGATCCGAGATCTCGCCAGCATTGCGAAGGCGGCGATCGGGACGGTGCCGAGGGGCCCGAGGGCGACGGGCAGCCGGAAAGGCGGAGGGGAGGGGACGACGACGACGGGCCCCGCCGGTTTCGCGGTGCCCCTCGTCGCTGAGACCCTCACGGGCACCGAGCTGGCCGGGCTCGGCGTCACCCCCGCGATGCTTGAAGGCTTGCTGCTCCGAAAGCTCTTGCTGCTGGGCGCGCGCTTCGGGGAGTACACGGTCACGCCGGAATGCCGGGTTCTGCTTCGGGAATTGAGCGGGACCAGGGGGATCGGGTCGAGCTGACCGCCGGGGTCGGTACAGCGCCTCTCCGCCCGGAACGTGGGGGTCCGAAACAGAGCAGGTTTCCGTTTCCGAAAGGACGTCCCATATCGGAAGCACGGAACACCGATGTCCGCGCGGGGCGCAGCCAGGCGGGTCACCGGGAGGACGCGCTGGGTAACTTTGGGTAACAATCGAGCCCAGATCCAGCCCGCGCGAGCCTACGCGACCGCCCCAACGATCCGCACCAGCACGCCATGATCGGCCTCAGTAGCTGCTTGGGGTGCAAGTGGTCGTGGGTTCAAATCCCGCCACCTCGACCAACTTCAACCTGCATTATTTCGCAGTCGCCGGTTCTGAGTCGGAGCCAGTGTAACGAGCAAATGTAACGGACTCGCTCGCCCCCCCTTCCGATGCGTGCAGATCCGGCGGTGCGTCGGGCGCGGCGACTGTTGATGCAGCAGCGCCGTTCGCGTCCGGCTTCGGGGTGGCCTTTGTAGGCGGAACGGGAGTCTGAACCTCGAACTTGGTCATGACGTCCGCCATGTGCGCGTGGGTGTCCCGGCCCGCGGCCCGGCCGATCCCGATGACGCGGCGGCCTGATGACTGATGACATCGCCGGCCGCCGGCCGGCCGATGACAGCCCCCCGATGGCGATGATGACACGGAATAACGCCCACAATTTTGTCATCGCCGCCTCCATCCGGGGCGGCGTCACGGAGTCATGAGTCATCAGTCATCCCCCGTCATCACCCCGTCCCGGGCCGCGCCGAACCCGATGCGTCCTCGCCCCGAGGGCGGGGTCCCGCGTCCGGCCACAGCTCGCAACGCACGCCATCCCGCGCATCGCCCAGCCATCTCGCGCGCTCCGCTTCGCGAGGTGGCTGTTTCTTCTGGGTCGGGCCTGCCAATTTCGGGTTTCTGATCTGTTCGTGACGTCCTTGACCCGTCAACCATTCGGCATCCACGAGGCAGGCCCTCCCGTGGCCAA
>CAIMSU010000009.1 GCA_903844155.1 uncultured Pseudomonadota bacterium
CGGCGTCGGTGAGCATGTGCCCATTTCACGCGACCGGGCGAGACAGTTGTCAGACGTCTGTCAGGCGGACGTCAGACGATTGTCAAGGTTTGTGGCTTAGAAAAAACTCAGCGATGGCGTGAGACCTCAGAAATGGGGGCTTGGGTTGTCGAGGTTGACCTCGGCGTCGAGCTGGACCGCGCCGCAGTGGCAGCTGAGATGGTGCATGGATGGCTCCGGGGAGCCCATTACCACGGCGACGACGGTGCCCCATTCGGGGTGGATGGGCGCGCGCCGGCCGACTTCGAGGACCCTCAGCGTTCAACCGCGTTGAGTCGCGCGCCGTCCGGCCAGCACGCTGCTGCGAACGCCGGAGATGGCGTTACTGATAAAAATAGGTATATCCTAAATAGTTTCTGAACAGCACGTTTCGGGAGGATCCCCGCGCGTATTCGTATCCGCCGTAGTTGGAGGCAAACACCTGCCAGCCCTCGCTGCCCGGGTACGTCGAGTAGTACATCATCTCCGTGATGGTGTAGCCCCCGTAACCGCCGTACCCCACGTCATAACTTTGATAGAACTGCTTGAATCCCCAGGCCGACGTAAGCCCGTCGGAGCCAGTCACGGCGAGCGGATCCGGGGACAGACCCGCGCAGCCGGAACCGGTGCTCTTGGCTGCGGAGGCGACGAAGGTGAACGTCCACTGGCAGCGGGCGCACGTTGGTGCGGCCGTTCCAGCGTCCTGCCACTGCACGACCGTGTCGCAAACCGCGTTCATCTGCGCGTCCGTGACCTCGTAGTCCAGGCTCCCGGCAGCAAAGGAGCCATCGGAATTGGTGGTCACCTCTCCCAGGTAGAACCCCTTCCCCGGCTCTGGAACCGCTTGGGCCCCGCCCGTGTCGGTTGCCGAGTCGCCGGCCGAGTGCGCGCCCCCCTGCTCGCACGACGTTGATCGGCAGGGCTGCGGCCCGCATGCGGCGAAACCGAACGTCACAAGCACGGCGAGGGCGGTCAGGCTGGGGCGACGAGGATGGTGCATGACCGCTCCGAATGGCCCGGGTAACGCAAGCGTCGAGCCACCCCAGAGTGGCCGAAAGCCCTGGTTCGAAGGGTGGCGGCCGGGCCTCGGGCATGCCCCCGACACGCGCGCCCCCAAGACCCCCGCCCTTGCTGTATGATCCAGCCCCGCCGGAGTCCGATCATGGGCCTGACCCAGTCCCGCCAGAGCCAGTCCCCCGCCCCTCCGACGTTCGCGGCCGAGACGATGACCGCGCCGGCGGCCACGACGTCCGGGGCAGGCCCTGCGCCGTCGTCTTCGCGGACGCTGCGGCTGGGGAGCGAGGGCGCGGATGTGCAGGCGCTGCAAGGCTTTTTGGGCATTGACGTGAGCGGGAGCTTTGACGCGGCGACGGAGTCGGCGGTCAAGAACTTCCAGCGCACGCGGGGGCTGGATGCGGACGGGGTTGTCGGTCGCGACACCTTCGCCCGACTGAACCAGGCAGCGCCGAAGGCACCCGCGGCTTCGGCAACAGCGTCGCCGGCACCCGCCTCGGCTCCAACTCCCGCACCCGGCGCAGGTCCGGCCGCTGCCGTGGCGACGCCGTCGACGGTCAAGGCTACGCCCACCGGCGATCTGAAATCTCCCTGGCACGACGACGCGAAATTCGTCCCGGCGTACCCGGCAACAGCGGCGTCCGAGTCCGAGGACCAGCGCAAGAAGTCCGACCCCTACGCGGTCGGCGCGATCACGCACCCGTCGAAAAAGCAGGATCGCGGCGGGAAGACTTACGGCACCTACCAGTTTGAGAGCTACGTGTACAACGATGGCTCCAAGCTCTCGAAAAAGGCGGTCAAGGGGTCCACGCTCATGGCGTTCGTGAACGACCCCCAGAACCCCTACGGCGCCGATCTGAAGGCGGCTATCGAGAAAGACGGGGTTGCAAGCGCAACGTTCGACGAGGCGTGGACGAAGCTCACCGCCGACCACAACAAGGACTTTGGCAATGCGCAAGAGGCGTTCCTGCTGCGCAACACCGCGACCGCCGTCGCCGCGTTCATGGATTCGGCCGCCATCAAGGGCGATGCCCGGAAGGACGCCCGGCTGATCGATCTGGTGATCGGCACGATCAACCAGTACGGCGACTCGCTCGGGCCAGGCATCGCGGCGGCCTGTGCGGCGGCGCAGGCGAAGGCCGGACGGGACTTCAACGCGACCGAGGCGGCGCGCGCGATCCAGGACTTCAAGGGCCAGAACGTGAAGTCCAACTTCAAGAGCTCGCCGCGCGCCTGGGACGGCATCACCAACCGCATCGACCGGGAGCGGATCATGTTCGACACGCCGCCCCCGGGCCGGGTCGATCCGAGCTCGGCCGAGGCGTAGCCGGCGCTCGCGCGCAACCCCGGAAAGGGGTAGAGAAACCCGATGAACATCCTGTTGTGGGTCCTCCAGGTGCTCGCCGCAGTCCTATTCGGAGCGTCCGGCGTCATGAAGGTGTTCATGTTCGACAAGGTGAGCGGGGACGTTCCGTCGTTCGGCGCGCTGCCGAAGCGGGCGTGGATGGCGCTTGGCATCATCGAGCTGGTCTGCACGTTTGGGCTGATCATTCCGGGCGCGTTGCACTGGCAGGCGGGGCTCACGGGCGTGGCGGCGGCGGTGCTCGCGGGCGAGAGCGTCGTGTTCGTCTGGGTACACGTCAAGTACACGGAGATCCCGCCCATTGTCTTCAGCGCGGGGCTGGGCCTCGTGATGGCGTTCGTAGCGTACGGGCGGATGGTGTTGCTGCCGCTGTCCTGACAGCGCGCGGGGGCTGGTCGTCTCGCGAGCGGCGTCGGGGTAAAGCGGCGTTCCACATGGGTTCTGGATCGGCGCCGGGCTGAGCGAGCCGCCCAACGGGTCGACGCAGCCGGCAAGCCGCCTCAATCCGCCGACAACGTGCCCGGAACACGGACGAGTTGCTGGTGCGGTGAGGGGCGCGCGCCTTGGGGGACAAAACTGGCCTCGCAAGGCCTGGGTCCGCGTGATCAGAGCGGCGCGGGGAAGTCGACGGTGGGCGGGTCGTGCGGAATGCCGACGTCGACCTTCGCCTTGTCCGCCACGCCGCTCAGCTTGCAGATGTCGGCGTCCTTCACCTTGGCGGCGGACTCTTTGAGCGTCCAGACGACGAAGTGTCGCTGGTTCTGGATCCACGCGCCAGCACTGGCCCCCCGGCATCGTCCGCGGGGTGGTATTCTTCCGCCATGCTCCTTGCCCTCCTCGGCTGCAGCCCGGACCCGGTCTCGCAGGTCGTTCGTTCGCGGGAGCCCAACGTGGACATTTCCCCTGTCGACCACGAGCCCGTGACCGCGGACTGGACGGTCGATTGCGACGGTTCGGCTGACTTTTCCACGATCTCCGAGGCGATCGCCGCCGCGTCCAGCGAGCAGACGATCGACGTCCACCCCTGCACGTACGCCGAGAACATCGACTTTGGCGGCAAGTCGCTCGCGATTCGGGCGACCGGAGACGCGACGGACACGATGATCGCGGCCAGGAGCGGCTCGGTGGTGACCGCGGTCTCGGGCGAGGGGGAGGGAACGTCGCTGACGGGGTTCACGCTCACGGGCGGGACGGCGGACACCGGGTCGGCGGTGTACATGAACTTCACCGCGTTGCGGCTGGAAGATGACGTGATCACCGGCGACCGGGGGTCGGAGCTCGTGTACGCAGCTTCGGCGGACCTGGAGCTGGAGAATGTGACCTTCCTGGCGAACAGCTTCGGGCGGGGGGTGCTGGTGTACCTGGACCGCGGCGGCCTGACCGTGGACCATTCCTCCTTGTACTGCGAGAACGGGGGCTACGGCGTCTACGCCGGGCACGGGGCGGTGTACGTCGACAATTCGAACTTCGTCTGCGTGGGCGCGTACGCCAGCTACTGGAACCACACCGTTGGACGCCTGAAGCGCACCCTCATCGAGGGGACGGTGGTGGTCGAGTCGGAGACGGATCACCCGGACGACGCCCTCACGCTCGAGAACAGCGTGATCAGCGGCGCGCTCTCGGCGAACTACGGCAGCCTGATCGTGACGAACAGCATCGTCGACGGGCCGGTGTCGATGACGAACACGGACACCAGCTCCCGCGTGGAAGGCTCGGTGTTCACCGGGTACAGTTGCGCGCTCACCAGCACCCCGCTCACGGTCGATGACACGGCCGACACTGCACCCGGCGTTCCGGTCGCCCCATTCACGGTGCGCAACAACATCTTCTGGGGTGTGTCGTCCAACTGTAGCGGCGACGAGTATGTCGGCACCGCTGGCAACCTCTCCGCGGACCCGCTGTTCGTCGACTGGTCGCGGTACGACTGGCACCTCACCGCCGGCAGCCCCGCGATCGACGCCGGCCCGAGCGACACGGGCTACGCGGACGTGGACGGTAGCCCCAACGACATCGGCGTCTACGGCGGCCACGGCAGCCTGGACGGTGGCTGGTGAACCGGTTCGCGCTCGGGCTCCTCGCGTGCGCGGCCGCATGCAAGGCACCAAAAAACGCGTCGGACACCAGCACGCGGCCGGCGCACGACAGCCCGGACAGCGGCATCACGGCGCAGGACTCGGCGCTGCCGAGCGACTCGGGCGTCGACTCTGGCGACACTGGCGACAGCCCGCCCGTGTTCGTTCCCGACATCTCCGTCGATTGCACTGGGGCTGCCGATTATACGGCGATCCAGGCCGCGATCGATGCGGCGGTGAG
Organism: uncultured Pseudomonadota bacterium; assembly: GCA_903844155.1. Lineage (GTDB taxonomy): Bacteria > Myxococcota_A > UBA796 > UBA796 > SXON01 > CAIUMM01. The sequence goes on from CAIMSU010000009.1 coordinate 4,709, forward strand.
CGGCGACGTGATTGGCGTGGCGCCGTGTGTGTACCACGAGCGGCTCGATTACCTTGGCAAGTCGCTGGAGATCTACGGGACCGACGGATCGGCGACGACGATCGTCGACGCGGACCTGCTGGGCCCGGTGCTGAGCGTCGTGTCGGGGGAGAGCGACGGCACGAGCTTGTCCGGGTTCACCCTGCAGGATGGCGTGAGTGCCGACGCTGGCGCGGGCATCACCGTCATCGAGAGCGAGCTTGGGCTCAACGATGTGGTGCTCACCGGATCGGGTGAAAGCTACGCGATCATCGATGCTGAGACGGGGTTCCTCGACCTGACCGACGTGACCATCGTGGACAACACGATCGCGGCCGGCGGGTCGGCGATCCGCTCCTCGTCCGGGAGTCTGACCGCGCGCCGGCTGATCGCGGATTGCGGGGGTGGAAGCTACGCGCTCTACGAGCACAACGCGACCCTCATCGACGAGAGCGTGCTGACCTGCTCGGGAGGCTACGGCTTTTACAGTCATCACGGCGAGCTGAACGTGCTGCGCTCTACGCTGACCGGCGGAATCGCGGCGTTGTACAGTGAGGATGAGCAGGACAACCCCAGCGAGCAGACGCTCATCACCAACAGTGCGCTCGGCGGGGGCCTGGTTGGCGTGGATGCGCGGTACGTGCACGTGGAGCTGCGGAACGACGTGCTGTGGGGGACAGACGCCGCGTTCTCGTACCTGGCCATCGACACCGCGTCGAGTGTGAGCGACACGGCGCTCCTGGACGCCGCCTGCGGGATCTCCGGGGACTCCGGCACGCTCTCCATCACGTGGAGCGCGTTTTTCGGCAACGCGGCGGACACGTGCGGCGCGTACGCGACACCCACCGTCACCACGGATCCGAGGTTTACCAGCTTTCCAGACGACCTGACGCTCCAGTCGGGCAGCCCCTGGATCAACGCGGGTGACCCCTCCGCCGCAGCCGATGACGGCGACGGCACACGCGACGACATCGGGCGCTGGGGCGGGCCGTTCGCGAGCTTGTGAGGCTCAGCGCGCGGGGGCTGTCAGTCTCGCGAGCGGCGTCGGGGTAAAGCGGCGTTCCGCATGGGTTTTGGATCGGCGCCGGGCTGAGCGAGCCGCCCAAAGGAGCCCTGGACGCCACCCCCCGACCGACTCCGGCAATCCTCGATAGAGCGGCGAACCTGGAGCTCCCATGGACAAGAACATGACGACGACCTGCTACCACCTCGACGGCTACCGGGTGGTGCGCAACCTCGGCATCGTGCGCGGCATCATCGTTCGCTCGCGGTCGGTGTTTGGGAGCATCGGGGCGGCGTTCCAGACGATCGTGGGGGGCGACATCACCATCCTCATGGAGCTGTGCGAGCAGACACGCCAGGGGGCGTTCGACATGATGGTCGACCACGCCGCTGAGCGAGGCGCCAACGCGGTGATCGGCATCTCGTACGACGCGACGGAGGTCATGCAGGGGGTGACGGAGGTGCTCTGCTACGGGACGGCGGTGGAGGTCGAGGCGCTCCCGCGGGGTCAGTGACGCTCGGGGAGGGTCGGGCGGGGACGCGGCCGGTCCAGCTCGGCGTCGGCGGACACGCGGGCGAGGAGCTCGTCGAGGCGGTCGGTCGCCTGCGAGGCGTCCTGGGCGGCGGCGAGGACGTGGAATTCGCGGAGGGTGTCGAGGAGGGCGGTGGCCTGGGCCTCGAGGGTGGCGCGGGCGCTGTCGAGGGCGAGCGCGTCGCCACCGAGCGTCTGGTGGGCGCGGGCGGATGCGGCGAGGGCGTCGAGCTTGCCGAGGATAGCGCGCAGGCCGGCGTCGATGCGCTGGGCGGCTTCGCGATGGCGGCCGTCGGGTGACGTGCCCAGTCCGTCAAGGAGCACGCGGGCGGCGAGCCAGCGGGCGTCGGTCGGCTGAGGGGCGGTCGACGGCGACGCGGTCGGCGTGACATCCCCAGCCGTCCCGCCGATCCACGCGCCGTCGACGAGCACGCGGGCGACGGGGTGGTCCCCCTCGTAGGCCACGCTGGCGTTGATCAGCGCGTCGCGTCCCTCCGCCTCCGTCTTCCACACGAGCGTGACGCCCGAACCGGCGAGCGTGGTCTTTCGGGCCACCTCCCGGCCGTCGACGTAGAGCTGGTGGGAATTCTGGCGGGCGACGAGGCGGATCGTGCGGCCCCGCCACGTGCACGTCCACTCGGCGCGCACGCGGTCGGTCAGCGCCCAGGCGCCCGTGCCGGCGAGGGCGGCGACCGTGGCGATGGCGATGAGAGCTGCGATCATCGCGCTGCGTCCGCGAGGATGTCGCGCAGGTCGCGCTTCGACTCGGGCCCGAAGGTGCTGGGATCGAGAGCGAGCCCATCGCGCCCGAACACGAGGAGCCAGTGCCCGGGCGAGAGGCCCACCTCGCCGTGGTACCGGTAGCCGCCGTGGTCGAGGATCGAGAGCAACAGCGGCGTATTGCCGACCTCAACGCTCAGCGGGGTTGTGAGGGGGTCGGTGACGAGGGACTCGCACGGCAGGAGCACAAGGTCGACGGCGCGAGCGCGAAAGTAGGCCTCATCCCACGATTTTTCGCCACGCTTCCCGGCCATGCGGCCGATGTGGGCGTCGGTGAGTCCGTCGAGGTCGTAGATGCTGCGCGGGAACGTCCAGCCGAAGCGACCGATGTCCGAGAGGGCGACGGTGCGGATCTGCGGGTTGTCCGCCACGGCCTGCCCGAGTCGCGCCATGTCCTCGTGCTCGTACGAGGCGCTGTCGTGGCCGAGCATCGCGGAGAGGACATTCCCGCCCACCCAGGCGAGGATCGGCAGGCTGAACAGGGCGAGTTGCCGCCCCCCCGCTCCTGCCAGCAGGCCCGCGCTCACGCCGGTCAGCGTCGCCCCAGCGAGGAGCACGTCCGTCAGCCGGCGCGCCCCCGGCATCCAGTCGCCGCCGCTCCAGGCCGTGCCCGCCACCAGCAACCCCATGCACGCCGCCGTGACCATCGCCGCTCGTGACCGCCTCGCCACCGGCAGGATGCCCGTCAGGCCGATCGCGCCCGTCCCCCAGGCGAGCGCCCCGGCTACGTACGCCAGCCCCTGGTGCAGATCGGGCGGCTTGGCGTAGTAGGTGTTGGGCACGAACGCCCCGTAGTAGCCGAAGCGGAACACCTCGACCCCCCCGACCAGCAGCCCGAACGGCACCACCATTCTCAGCGCCGCGCCGCGCCCCGGCCCGCCTGCCAGCAGGATCCCCACGGCGAGGCCGCCGACGAGCACGCCCTCCGGCCTCGTCGCCGCCAGCAGGCCGAGGCACACGCCCGCTGTGGCGCACTGACCCGCGAGCGCGCACCCGAACGCGAGGGCCAGCAAAAGGCCGTACAAGGAGGTTTCAAGGCCGGACATCGCGTTGAACGCCAACGTCCCGGACGTGGCGAGGAGCACGCCGGTCACGCACGCGGCCGGGACCGCGCTGCCTCCGAGTCGCGCGGCGACGTCTGCCGCTGAGCGCGTCAGCATCGCCACGGTCGCCAGATGGAACACGGCACCAAGGCACCGCGCGGGCCCGATCGGGTCGACCGGCAGGCCGACCCACAGCATCGAGAGCACCGTCCAGAGCAGGTTCGTCATGCCCTCGACGGGCGGCTGCGTGGCGTCGTAGGTGAGGTGGCCGGTCTGGAGCGCGGTGCGGGCGATGCGGAAGGAGATCCACGCGTCGTCGATCGCGTGATCCGGGCTCGCGAACCGGTACAGTCCGAGCGCGCTGACGGCGAGGGTGACGAGGATGACCAGGCGGACGGGGTCGGGTCGGGGATCGACGGGCATCGCGTGGGCGGTGTAACGTAGGCGCTAACCGCCGATGCAGCTCAGGTAATTGTCCAGCGTCGCGAGGTCCTCGGGCGGAAGTCCGCCTCCGAGCGGCATGGTCTGGTTGTCGATGACGGCGCTGCGGATGGCGGCGGCGTCGGTCAGCACCTCCGCTTCGGTGTCGAAGTACAGGCCGTCGGGCGCGCCGAAGCGGTTGGGGGACGTCTCGGCGTGGCAGGAGTCGCAGTACGTGAGGAAGAACGGGTCGCCGAAGTTGGCCCAGGTCGGGTGACCGCCGCCGGTGTCGAGGATGCAGCCGGGGCCGCTGTCGGCGACGGTGCCGGTGCAGGCCGAGAGCAGGGTGACGAGGACCACGGCGCGGCTCACTGCGCGAGCAACCCGAGGATCGGCGCCACGTCGGTGCCGAAGGCTTCGACCGGATCGAGGCCGGCAAGCGTGAGCAGGGTCGCGCCAAGGTGGACGGGCTGGAGGACGACGCCGCCGCTGGTCCCGTCCGGGTCCGAAGCGCCGGTCTCCGGGATGACCGGCACGCCGCCCATGTTGCTGTCGTACCCGCCGATCACCTGCCCGCCGCGAATCCCGCCGCCAACCAGCATCATCGACGTTGTCGTCCAGTGGTCCTTGCCGAGCGAGGCGTTGAGCTGGGGGTAGCGGCCCATCTCGGACCACACGACCACGGTGATCTCGTCCGCGAGGGTGGCGCCGACGGTGCCGGGCGTGGACTCCAACGTCTGCATCAAGGTGACCAGGTTCGCGAAGAGCAATTCGAAGTGCGTCGACTGGATGGAGACCTGCGAGTGGCTGTCCCAGGTGACCCGGTTCAGCCCCAGGTCCGCGACCGTCGCACAGCGTGACGCGCCGTTGGAGAGCAGCGTGACGGCTGCGAGCATCTGGTCCAGCGGATCCTGCCCGTTGACCGTGAGCAAGCTGGCCATGGACGTGACCGCGGGCTCGTCCTGCAGCGCAGTCAGGTAGGCCTGCGAGATGCGGGACTGGGCGCCTGCCGAGGCCGCGCCTGCTGCCTTCTGGGCGCGCGCGAGCAGGTAGGCGTCCTCGGGAGCGCCGAGCGTGGATGAGGGCACCCGGAGCGTCTGCGTGCCGCCCGTCGCGCAACTACCATCGATGAGCGTGCCCAATTGCCCGCTCTCGCCAACGCGCACAACCCCGCTGGCCGTGGAGTCGGAGTAGGACGGCCCCGAGAGGACGACGTTGCCGAGCGGCAGGTGGCTCGGCGCGCCCATCGCGAGGCGCGTTGGAAAATCGTTCGCCTCGGCGTCCGTGCCGCCCGTGAAAAGCAGGCGGCGACAGCGTTCATGCGCGATGGAGCGCACCTCCAGGCCATTCACGATGGCGGTGCGGCTCGCGTAGGTGGACATGAACGCGTCCACTGAGGGGCGCGTGGTGCTGGAGACCCAGGTGAGGCCGTTCTGCGAGACCTTCTGCGAGTCGTCCGTCGGCATGTCCACGTATTGATTGTCGAATTCGGGGGCGTAGACCCACGTCGGGTCCCAGCCGCCCTGCGCGAAGACGAACAGGAACTTGCGGTCGTTCGCGCCAACGTCCGCGCGCGCGAGGCGGGAGAGCCCGAGGCCGGCCAGCATCGACGCCGGGAGCAGTCGCATGAGGTCACGACGGGTGATTACCGGCATCAGTAGCTCACAAAGTCGGGGTCGCGGAGCAGGACGGCGACGACCGCGGTCCACGCGTCCCTGGGCGTGCCGCCGGCGTCGACCACGGATTGCCAGAGCGACGCGAGCCCGCTCACGTCGCTGGTGCTTGGTCGCTCGGCCAGAAGGCGCCACCAGGCTGCAGAAACGGCGGTCGTGAACGCGGCGTCAGCCGGGGTTGTCGCGCTCGTGGCGCCAACGAGCAGGTCGGCCGTGGCGCCGTCTGCAAGGTCACGGTCGACGATGAGGCCGGCGCTCTCCTCGCCCGCACGCTGGAACGTCATCGTCCACGTGAGACCCGGCGTTCGCTGGGGTGCTGTGAGCGTGACCCCGTCGACCGACCCGCCGAGCACGCGGAAGCCATGCGTGTCGTTGTCGAGCTGGTCCCAGCCCTGGTAATTCCAGTCCAGGCCGGCCAGATCGGTGTCGATGGAGCGAAGCTGCGAGGCGACGAGCATGCGGCTCGTGGTCTCGCGATCGATCGTCGCCTGCGAGGCGCCCGTCGCAAAGCTCCCGACCGTGTACGCCGGCGCCTGCGTCACGAGTCGGATGACGTCCTTGAGGTGCAGGCCGTTGTTGACGAAGGGCTCGCGCGCCTGCCGCAGCAGCTCCACGTCGCTGTCGTCTGTCTGTCGCCGCAGCAGGCCCTCGGTCGCCGTCTGCACCGCGCAGTCCACAAAACGCGGATCATCGGCGATCGCCGCCCCAAGCTCCTCCAGCCCGCTCACCGGGTGACCCATCCACGCCGGGGTGACGTTCAGGATCGTGCTCCCCATGTTCTCGCGCTCGGGGTGGTAGGTCTGCAGCTCGAAGTTGCTCTGGTCGTCGAACGGCGTGAACCCGAAAAGCGTGGCTGCGACGGGCTCGATCGAGGAGTGGCAGGCGAGGCAGGTCGGCTCGTTCTGGATCGCGTCGGTCGTGCTGCTGTCGCTGATCGAGAGGCCGGTCGAGAGGATGACGGGCCGGGAGAGGACGTCGCGACAGACGAGCAGGTCGAAGATCGCGGCGGCGCGCTGGCGGTTCTCGTTGAAGAGCGGGCTGTTGTAGCGCCACCAGAGCCCGTTCGTGGCGAGGACGCCGACGGCAGGCCGCTGATCGGTGTAGCGCGAGACCTGCCAGCCGGTGGCGCCGGCCGGGTAGTCCAGCGGCCAGAGCGAGGCGAGCATCGGGTTCGCCATCGTCCAGTCGGCGGTCACGATGTCCGCGTACGAGCGGTCGGTGGCGACGACGTGGGCGACAAGGCGGAGGGGCTCTTCGCCCACGCTGCGGTTGAAGGAGTAGTCCTCGTCGTGGGAGAGGCCGTAGTCCTGCACCGTGGCGTGAAAGCTGTCGATCGCCGTGCGCCAGCGCTCCTGGTACATCTGCGTGATGCGCTCCTCAAAGCGCGGGTCGGCCAGCCACTGCTCGCGCAGGGCGTTGATGTCCTCGGGGTGGGCCTCGACCTCATCCAGCTCGGATGTGGTCGGAAGAACCCCGCGCAGGTCGATGGACAGGCGACGGGCGAGACGCGGGCCGGAGAGGGGAGTCAGCGTGGACGGCGTCGCCGTGTCCGCGGGCGCGCATCCGCTCGCGAGGAGGGCCACCATGCCGACGACGACGCCTCTCACGGCGCGCTCAGGTCGGGGATCGTGTCAAAGAACGTGGTGAAGTCGAGGCACACCTGGCCGATGTCGTCCTTGCCGTCCCAGATCGCGTCGCCGCACGCCCCGCACGTGGACAGGAGCGTGATGACGTACCAGGTCGAGTCCGGCTGCCGCACGCTGATCGTGCCGCCCGTCGCCCCGTCCGGGCAACTGCTGGGGTCAAACGTCACGGATGAGTACACCACGGCGGCCTCCGCGATCGACACGGAGCCGTCGACGGTCGCGCTTCCGCCGGTGGTGCCGGTCACGCACACGTCGCCCGAAAACCCGCCCGCGAGCCAGCCGCCCTCCGCCTCGTCCCGGAACGTGCCGGAGATGCAGCCGCCCCAGTTCGTGCCGTGGTTGTCCGCGTTGATCTGTTGGTTTGCGTTCCCGCCGACGTCCAGCTCCATGCCGTCTGGCCGGATGATGACGAAGTCGGCCGGCGAGAACATCAGGTAGTAGCTGCCGGTCCACGAGCCATCGGATGCCGTGACGCGCTGATCCTGCAGCGTCTCGCCGACCGCACCCCGGTAGGTGTAACCGGTGGTGGTATTGCAGCCGCCAAGCTCCATGAACCCGCCGCCCATCGGGTCCGCCGGGCAGGAGGCCTCCGTGTGCGTCATCAGCTCGGCGTAGTCGCGGAACACCACGCTCGGCGCCGGAAAGCCGCTCGCGGTCGCGGTCGCGAACTGGGCGGCCACCCCGGCGGCGTCCCACTGGGCGACGTGGTCGCTCGTCGCCACATCGCCAGACCAATCGTCGTTCGCGGCCGGGTCGACCCAGGGGGCAGGCGCGGGCGCGCACGCGATGTAGAGCAGCCCGAGGACCATGCCCCAGCGTACCACAACGCTTGGATTATTGGGAGATTACGATGTCGACACCTGTGTAGGTGCCGCCCGGAACCACGTCAAACGGGTTGCCGCTCCAGCCAAGCTCCGGGTCCGGCGTCGACGGCGAGCCGTCTGCGTCGATGAACCCGAACATGCCGATGCTGGTGGACGATCCCGGCGAGAACGTGGTGGTCCACGATGCGGGCACGCCGCTGGTGGTCGGGCAGGCGATGATCGTGGTGACGAGCGGTGAGCCGGAGTGGTCGACGGTGCCGTCGGACTTCACGTAGGCGGCGTCGTAGGCCTCCACGTCGCAGTGCGGGGTTGAGCCGATGGTTCCGGTGTACGTCAGGGTGCCGGAGACGCTGATGGCGTCGGTGTCGGTGTCGCTGTCCGTGTCAGAATCGGTGTCGGTGTCGGTGTCCGCGTCGGTGTCCGAGTCGGTGTCGGTGTCGGTGTCGGTGTCCGAATCGGTGTCGCTGTCGGTGTCTGCGTCCGTGTCGGCGTCCACGTCCCCCGCCGTGTCGGCCAGGAGGTAGCAATACCCGTTGTCGGCACGGCCGAATCCGTCGCCGCAGGGGTCGGTGAGGGAGCCGGGGCCCGCGCAGGAGAGGGCAGGGCACAGCGCCAGCAGCAAGACGAAGGCGGGCGACGTTCGGGGGTCGGTCATGGCGCGGACATCATACAGCCGGCCGCCCCTCAGTGCGGCGCGACCTTTCCCGTGTGACGCACGAGCTGGAGGCCGGTCGGCTTGAGGAGCTCGACGGGCACGTCAAAGTCGATGTCCGGGCAGGTCCAGATGTGCAGGGCGACGCCGCTGGTCGCCGCGGAGGCCTTGTTGCGTTGCTGCAGGTACATCGCCAGCAAGTCCTCGGGCTGCGGAGGCGCTGTGGACGCGGCGTAGCTGCTCGCGACGACCGTGGGCGTCTTGTACAGGACCCCGCCGCCGGGCTGGTTGAGGAAGGTGACGATCGTCACGAGGTCGCCCGCCGGGAGATAGCGAAGCTCGTACGTGGAATAGCCGACGGCGTCAGTCCCGGTGGGGCGGATCTTGCCGAGGCCGAGCGTGGTGGGACAAGCGGTCGTGTCGTAGAACAACCCGCTGCACTCGTAGTCGGGCAGGGGCGTGGCCTTCGGGTCCGTCGCGGAGAAGACGAACCAGACCGAGGGATCGGCGGACGACGTGCAGAGCGGCGTCCAGGCGTTGGCAGCCGCGAGGGCGGGGGCGGACAAGGCGAGGGCGAGGGGAATCAGCATGGGTCTGGAAGGACTAACCCGACGGACGCCTGATTCTTCCAGCGCGTGAGGGGCGAGGCTCTGAAGGCGCGCGAGGCGCCGGCCTGCGCGGCTTTCAGCGAATTGACACGCCAGCCGTTGCGGTCCGCTGCGGCCGGGCGTAGCCTGACGCCATGGAATTCCGTATCGCCCATCGCTTTTCCTGCGCGCCCGAGGCGTACTGGAAGATGACGCATGATCCGGCATACGAGGCCAGCTTTCGCGGGGAGGATGTCGACACGGTAGTGCTCGAGGCGCGCGAGGTCGGCGACCACAGCATCGAGCGTCGGCGCGTGTCACCCCGCAAGCCCCTGCCGCCGTTGATGGCGCGGGCGGTCGGGCGCGAGCGCCTCTCGTACGTGCAGGAGGTGGACTTCGACAACGCGCACTTCAGCTCGGTCTGGCGGGTGGTCTCGGACATCCTGCCGGACAAGGTGCGCTGCGCAGGCACGTCGCGCGTGGTCGCGCACGCAGGCGGCGGGTGCGAGCGGATCATGGAGGGGCGCATCGAGGTGGACGTGTTCATGGTCGGCGGGCAGATCGAGAAGCACATCCTGAAGGAATTGCAGGGCGGGTACGACCGTGCGGCGGGGATCATGGCCACGATGCTCGCGGCGCAGGGGTCCGGGGCGTGATGCTCGTCCTCGTCGCCCTCGCTCACGCCGGCACCTACGGCGTTCCGGTCGACGGGTACCCTTCGGCCGACGAGCGCTCGCTGCTGCTATGGACGAACGCGGCGCGCGTCGCCCCGGACGCGTTCACGGACGAGTACGCGCAAGGCGGCTGTTCCACCGCGGACTTTTCGGCCGACGAGCTGACTCCCAAGCTGCCGCTCTACATCGACGTGGCGCTCACCGAAGCCGCGCGATCCCACTCCACGGACATGCTGACGAACGGGTGCTTCCAGCATGAAAGCTGCGATGGCACGGACACCTGGGTGCGCATCGCGACGTTCTACACCGAGTCCAGCCTGCTCGGCGAGAACATCGCCGAGGGCTACGGCACGCCGAAGGACACCGTGCTGACGGGCTGGATGTGCTCGGACTCCGGCCACCGCGCCAACATCATGGACGGCGACTACAACGAGATGGGCGCCGGCGTGGACGGCGAGTACATGACGCAGGACTTCTCGGGCGGCGTGCTGACGGAGGGCTCGCCTCCAGTGCGCGTGGCGGTTCAGGAAGACGGCGCGTACTACGCCGATTGGGGCGACAGCGCCGCGCCCGTCGGCCTCTCCATCGTGCGGGACGGACGGTCGACGCCGATGGCGCTGGCCTGGGGGACGGACGCGAACGGCATCTACAGCGCGACGGACGTGCAGGAGGATGAGACCCAGACGGATCACTCATGGTTCGTGTCGTGGGAGACAGCAGCGGGTGCCTCCGGGACGTTCCCGGATGCGGGCGCGTGGGCGGACGACGGGAGCTACGCGGGCGACCAGCTCACGGCGATCGACCCGGTGGCGGCGGCGAAGGGGCTCAAGGTTGTCGGGTGCGCGACGGTGGACCCGGGCGTCGGGTTTTCGGCGATGATCGCGGGGTTGGGGATTGTTTTGGGGAGGAGGCGACCGGTCACCGCGTAACTTCAACCATCTGCGCCGCCGCTCCGATGGCGGCTTCGACGCAGGCTTCCAGCTCGTCGCCCAGACCCGGACGCTGTTCCTCATACCAACTTCACGCGTCGATCAGCTCGCTTCGTGCCTCGGGCCGAAAGGCGATTTCCACGTCACGTCCGGCGGCGGAGCTCAGCCTTCACCTGCTCCCAGGGAATCGCGGTGGACGGATCCGCGCGATGCGCCGCGAGCCGACGATCAAGCTCGGTTTTCATGGCGTCGGAGACTGGTACCCCTTCGGGCTCCTCGGCGATCCGGTCCCAGAGGTCCTGAACGTACAGGATGCGCTCCGCAGGCGTCATCTGGTCGAAGGAGGGTTCCATGCGGTCATTTTAGTCCCGGGCGCACGCGTTCGCCATCCCCGCCGGGCTACGTTTTAGCGCGATGAGCGGCGAATTCCAGTTTCGGCTGTTTGATCGCGAGCGGTTCCTGGGACTACGTCCCGATCTCGTGAGCCTCTCGAAGGGGGAGGTGACGGCGAGGATCGCGCGGCTGCTGGACGAGGCGGAGGCTGAGCTGGAGAGGGCGTGGTGGCGGGAAGTGCTGGAGTATCGGAGACGGGGGGCGAGAGATGGAATCGAGGCCGTTCGAAGGTCGGTTTCCGGCGGTACGCGGGTGGGTGCGCGGGAGCGGGGTCCAGCGGTCCAGGCGCTGCTGGACACCCTCTGCCACGTCCGCTTCGAGGACGGGATCGTGCAGAGCGAGAGGACGGATGGCACCTTCCTGGAGTTGGACGCTGAGCGGCTGATGTGGGCGCTCTGGCAGCGGCTACCATGGCTGGAGCAATGGGCCTGGGGGTTCGGGGCGTGGGCCGAACGCGGCGCTGACGACTTCAACTGGGCCGACGAGCGCGCGATCACGGTGATGTCCCGCGTCGATCTCGAACGCCTCCACGCCGACATCGAGCGCATCGCCACCGAGCCCGGCGCCGTTCCCGAGGTCGTCGCGGACGACGACGCGTGGCGGACGGAACATCGGATTCGAGCGTTCGTCACCTTCCGTCGACTCGTCAGAATGGCCGTCGAAACGCCGGGCTATTCCCTGTCGCTCCAGACCCCGCTGTAGGGCCCCATCACCCCACGCTCGGCGTCTTCTCCACCGGCGTGACCCCCCACCACCCGTCACCCTCCGGCGGCGCCGTGACCAGCACCTCGCCCGCGCGCAGCACGCAGGAGCAACCGGCAAAACCGACGCCGTCCTCCTCCCCGTAGCGGTCCGCAGCGAGCAGGTAGCCGTTCCAGCCTTTCAGCTGGTTTACCCAGTATCGTTGGGGATTCTCTCCCTCGTTGACCCAGTTGGTGGGGAAGCAGACGAGGTCGGGCTTCGTGCGGCGGATGTGCGTGTGGAAGCGCGGGTCGTTCATGTCCATGCAGATGCCGAGGGTCGCGCTGCCGTAGGGCGTCTTGAAGGTCGGGTACGGCAGATCCCCGGGGTTCGCCCAGGTGTGGTCGTCGATGTAAAGCAGCCGCTTGCGGTACAGCGCCTCGACCCGGCCCTCCGCGCTGATGACGAGGGCCGCGTTGTACAGCTTGCCCTCGAAGTCCTCCACGAAGCCGACGACGATCACGGCCCCGTACTGCCGGGCGAGCGGCTGGAGCGCCTTGAACGTGGGCCCACGGGGCGGCTCGCTCATCGGCCGGACGACCTCGGGGTTCGGAAAGCGGTATCCGGTGGCGCACATTTCAGGGAGCACCACCACCTTCGCGCCGGCTTCCAGCGCCTGCGTCGTCAGCGCTACCAGCTTCACGAGGTTCGCGTTTCGCGCGCCTCGACGGGGCTTGAACTGAACGACAGCCAGCATCGCTCGAAGTCTAACCGATTCCAGTGGCCTATGCCGGGATACCACGGTAGCGTGCACCTACTCCGGAGTCTCTCCATGACCCTTCCCGCAACTGCGGCCTCGTTGCGCCTCCTGCGCGCTGTCTGCCCGCTCATCGTCGTGGCGTTGGTGGGGTGCAGCGAGTACAAGCTGCACGGGAGCACGGACGCGAACGGGACGGGCACGGACGATTCGGGGTTCACGGCGGACACCGGGACGGACTTCTCCAACGTGTGCGACGGCCTGACGTCGACGCCGCACGATGTGGCGCTGAACACCGAGTGCGCGGTCACGTTGCAGACCGGCTCGTTCACGCCTGTGGTCGAGTACGACTACGGAAATTCCTCGTTCTGCGGGCCGCCGGCGGTCGCCCAGATCGTCGACTCCAACGGCAGCGGGGCGATCGACGCGGACGACATGCCCGCGGTCATCATCTACCAGGGCGGCACGTCGGGCATGGGCAACGGCAAGGTCGTGGCCGTGAAGGGCGACGGGACCGGGACCTTCTGGTCGTCGGCGAACAACATGGGGCAGGACGGTGGATTCTCGGTCGGCGATCTCGACGGCGACGGGTTTCCGGAGGTCGTGGCAGCCGGCGTGAAGACGATCACCGCGCTCGACGGGCAGACCGGCACGGTCAAGTGGACCGCGCACGTGAACCCGGGCAGCATGGACCCGATGGGGTACAACTACCCGTCGATCTCGGACATGAACGGCGACGGCAAGCCCGAAGTCACCGTCGGCAACGTCATCCTGAACGGCCAGACGGGTGCTGTGAAAGGCCAGGGCACGCTCGGCAAGGGCGCGGCGCCGTACGGCGGAACGCCGTCCGGTGGCTACTACGGGGCGTTGTCCGTACCGATCGATCTCGACGGCGATGGCAAGGAGGAGCTCGTCACCGGAAACGCGGCCTACAACATGGACGGCTCGGTGAAGTGGAAGAACACTGGGCTCGACGGGCTCGTGGCCGTGGCCGACTTCGATGGCGACGGGCAGGGTGAGATCGTCAAGACCAGCGGCATCTACGTCTACGGGATGGAGACGGACGGCACCGAGGTCTGGGGCCCGGTCACGTACTCGGGCGCGAACCTGGGGGCTCCGGCCATCGATGATCTCGACGGCGACGGCGTCCCCGACATCGTGTTCGCCGCGCAGAACAAGCTCGTCGCGATGAACTGGGGCGGGTCGATCAAGTGGGAAGCCACGATCAACGACGCGTCCGGTGCGGCCGGCCCCGTGCTCTTCGACTTTGACGGCGATGGCTACCCGGAGGTCCTGTACGCGGACGAGAAGAACGTCCGCTTCTTCTCCGGGCTGGACGGCTCGGTCAAGATGATCTCCAACCAGCACGGCAGCTACACGATCCTCGAGACCCCCGTCGTCGCGGACGTCGACAACGACGATCAGGTCGAGATCGTCATGGGCCACTGCTCGTGGTCCAAGTCGTTCAGCGTCTATGGCGATGCCTCGGGCTCCTGGCCCCGCGGCCGCAAGATCTGGAACCAGCACGCCTACACGATCACGAACATCGGCGATCAAGGCCAGATTCAGCCCACCGGCAACACCAACTACAGCACGTTCAACAGCTTCCGGTCGGGCGATCCGAACCCACCCCCCGGCGACTACAACGACCTGCAGGCAGAAGTCTGGGACGTGTGCGAGAAGGAGTGCAACAACGGGCATGTGTACGTTGGCGCGTGGGTCATGAACGCTGGCACGCAGACCGTCGACGCCGGAATTCCGCTGTCCATCACTGCTGGCGCCGGCGGCCCGATCATCGCGACGCAGTACACCACGCAGCCCATCGCGTCCGGCAAGACCGGCGAGGCCCTGATCTTCGACCTCAACCCGGCCGATCTCGGGAACAAAGTGCCCGTCGCGGTCGCCGACGAGGACTCGTCTGGCTCCGGCTTCGACTTTGAGTGCAACGAGGACAACAACGTTGGGGACTGGTCGGGCGCGGTCTGCCAGTAGTCGCCGCGGCGACATTTGTGGCGGGTCTCGGTCCCCGGCGGCGCCGTCCCCGGGCGGTCCCGCGGTACGTGGGGGCATGTTCCGAAACTCCACCCTGGCGCTCGTCCCGTCGGTCGTTCTCGTGCTCATCGGCACTGCGGAGATCCGAAGCACCTACGCCGCGGATCCATCGCCTGCCGCAACGCCCGGCCTCCCGCTAGCGGACCCGCCCGGCGCGTTCGCGCGCGACCGCAACTTCGACATGCAGAAGCTCGACCTGCTGCTCCAGGTCGACCCCGTCGCGCACGCCGTCGCGGGCACCGCCATGTGGACGATCCGGCGCCTTGGCCCTGGGGATCTGCGCCTCGACGCCGTCAGCCTGGCTCTGGACGGCGTTCGGGTCGATGACGTCGTCGTCAGCGTCGTCCCCGGCGCCCGTGAGCTGACCATCCCGATCCCGGATGCCCCCATCGGCACCGTCAGCACCGTCTCGATCCACTACCACGCCCATCCGCAGCTCGGCCTGCACTGGCGCGGTCCTCCCAGCCTCGGCGGCGGCGCCGACTCGCCTGACACCCGCGCGGAGGTCTGGAGCCAGGGTGAGGGCGAGGACAACCGCTACTGGTTCCCGTCGTACGACCACCCCGACGATCGCTTCGAATACAGCGGCAAGTTCACGATCACGGGCGTCGCGGACGCCGCGAAGTGGACTGTCGTGACCAACAGCGGCGCCGACCTGCCGAGCTACCTCGTGATGCTCGCGGCAGCGCAGTACGAGACGTTCACCGGGGGAAATACGCCGGCCGTGCTGGTCCAGCCGGGCCCCGAACGGCTTCGTAGCGGGCCCGCGCCGCACGTCGCGATACCCCCCCTCGTCGTCAACGTGCCGCCTGGAACGCCCGAAAGCTGGGTGAAGCCCATCCTCGACCCGCTGCCGGACATGATGGACTGGTTTGCCCAACGGACGGGCGTGCCCTACGCGTGGGGGACGTACACGCAGACGTTCGTGCAGCGCTTCATCTACGGCGGCATGGAAAACACCGGTTCTACCATCATGAGCACGCGCATGCTGGTCCCGCCAACGGTGCATGCGACGCGCTCGTCGACCGCGTCGATCGTGGCCCATGAGCTCGCGCATCAGTGGTTCGGTGACCTGCTGACGGCCAGGACGGCGCGGGAGATGTGGCTGAACGAGGGGTTCGCCACGTTCTTTGCGGCGGACTGGGAGGTGCACGCGCGGCGGGCGAAGGACGGCGACGGGGCCGCGGACGCGCTGGCCGCGGCGCAGATCGACGGGTGGCGGCGGGGAAGCCTGGACATCGGCAGCCTCGCGGGGCGGTGGGCGTTGGGCGGCGGCGGGGCGACGCACGCGGGGAGCAGCGGCGTGGGGGTGACGGCGGGCGAGGCGAACCACAACGTCTACGCCAAGGGGGCGATGGTGCTGACGATGTTGCGGCGGTACCTTGGTGAGGACACGTTCTGGGCGGGAATCCAGGACTATACGCGGGGGCACGCGCACTCCAGCGTCGACACGATCGATCTGGAGCGGGCGATGGAGGCGCGGTCCGGGAAGGATCTCGCGTGGTTCTTCGAGCAGTGGACCGAGCTGCCGAGCGTGCCGAAGGTGACCACGGAGTGGACGTGGACCGCCGGCGCGAACGGCGCGGCCGGGGCCGTCGCGGTGGAGATCCATGAGGCGAACGCCGCGTATGTGCTGCCGATCGACATCTCGGTGGACGGCGCCACCCCGACCCGAGCGTGGCTCCGACAGGGGGCGCTGACGGTGACGATCCCAGCCGCCAGCGCGCCAAGGTTCGTCGCCATCGACCCGACTGGCGGCCTGCTCGTCGACTGGGACCAGCAGCAGTCGGAGGATGCGTGGATCGCTGAGCTGGCGGACCCGGCGCCGTACGCCAGGCTGCAGGCCCTCCACGCCCTCGCGGACATGCCCGAGCGTGACGCCGACCCCCTCGCCGCCTTGCTCAGCGACGCGACCATCCTCGAGCCGCTGCGCGAAGCCGTCGCCGACGCGATCGGCACCCGTCGCTCCTGCGATCCGCTGCTGGCCTTGCTCTCCGACAAGGACGAGCGGCTGCGGGGCGCCGGCGCCAACGCCCTCGGCCGCTGTTACAACCGAGACCTCGTCGCCCCGATGTTGACTGCCCTCGCATCCGAGTCCAACAGCGACAACCGGGCCGCACTCCTGCGCTCTGCCGCTGCCATCGACCCGGTTGCCGTGATGCCGACGGCGCGGAAAGAGCTCGCGCGTGCGGACGCGTTGGACCCCGAGAGGACCGCGGCAGCGACTGCGTTTGCGGTGGGCGGCGCCCCTTCGGATGTACCCTCGCTGCTGCGCGTGCCCGTCAGCCGCGACGTGCGCCTCGCCGGAATCCGGTCGTCGGTCGCCATCGAAAAGCGGCAGACCCTCGGGCCCGCGCGCGACGCCCTCCGCGCGAGCATCGCCCGGTCTGCCGAGCGGCTCCTCTCGGACCTCGACCTGCGCGGGATCCAGGGCGGCATCGGGGTGCTCAAGGACGTCGGCGATGCCCAGTCCGCGGCGCTTCTCGAGGCGCTGGCGCGGTCGACGACGCTCCCGGACACCGCAAAGAGCGCGCACGATGCCGTCACCGCCATCAACGCGCGGGTCGAGACCGTCACCCCCGCGACCCCCAACGAGATCGATGCCCGGCTCAAAGCGCTCGAGGATCGGGTGAAAGCGGTCGAGGACGAGGACGTCAGCGAACGGCACTGAGCGCGACGCGGGGTTCGGGAGTCAACGACATACCAAAAACGACGACGTCACTTTTCATACGTCGCGCGTGTTGGTTGTGTTTTCGTACGTCGCGCGCGGGTGATGAGCCCCGGCTTGCATTTCGCGCGCTACGCTCGCCGCTCGCTCCGGAACCCAATGCGCCGCTCGCTCGTACTCCTCGTCGCCCTCCCGCTCTTCGTCGCGGGCTGCAAGAAAAAGCCGGTTTCCACGACGAGCATCACGGACCTGAAGCGCCCGACCAACGAGACCTGCCTCGATCTGGAGCGCCCGCCAACCGGCGCCAGCGTCACGATGACCGAGGCCTGGCCCGGTCTGCGGTTCACCGCGCCGTTGGCCATGCGTCAGCTCCCCGGCGTCGACAATTACTGGTTCATCGTGGAACAAGGCGGCACGATCAAGCGCTTTGACGTCAGCGATCCCACCGGCACCCTC
This sequence comes from uncultured Pseudomonadota bacterium, assembly GCA_903844155.1. Classification (GTDB taxonomy): domain Bacteria; phylum Myxococcota_A; class UBA796; order UBA796; family SXON01; genus CAIUMM01. The sequence goes on from CAIMSU010000009.1 coordinate 22,496, forward strand.
ACCACCGTCCTCGACATCTCCGACCTCCTCGACCTGCCCGGCGGCAACGAGGCCGGCCTGCTCGGCATGGACCTCCACCCGGAATTCGCCAGCAACGGGTACATGTACCTGAGCTACACGGGCAAGGTCGGGGGCCAGTTCACCAGCATCATCGAGCGCTTCACGTCGACAGACGGCGGTGCCACGTTCGATGAGGCAAGCGGCAAGATCATCCTCACCCTCCCCCAACCCTACTCCAACCATAACGGTGGAAACATCCTTTTTGGGCCTGACGGTGACTTGTACATCGGCTTTGGCGACGGGGGTAGCGAGGGCGATCCGCACAGCTACGGGCAGGACATGACGACCATGCTCTCGAAGATGCTGCGCATCGACGTGGACGGCGGCGACCCCTACAAGGTGCCGGACGACAACGTCTTCGCGAGCGGCGGCACCAACCCGGGGCAGGGCGTACCGGAGGCCTGGGCGACGGGCCTGCGGAATCCCTGGCGTTGGTCCTTTGATAGCCTGACGGGCGACATGTGGGTGGGCGACGTCGGGCAGGACAAGTACGAGGAGGTGGACGTCGTGCAGTCGGGCGGCAACTACGGGTGGAGCGCCAAGGAGGCGAGCCACTGCTACAACACCGATCCGTGCGACACCGGGCCGTGGATCGACCCGATCGTGGAGTACAAGCACAACAATTCCAACGGGGTGACAATCGCGGGCGGCTACGTCTACCGAGGAACGGCGATTCCCGAGCTTGTCGGCACGTACCTTTACGGCGACACGTACTACGGCCGCTTCTGGGCGCTGACGTACGACCCGGTGACCGGTGACCCGGCGCCGACGGTGATCGCCGAGAACACGGGGTACTACCCCGCGAGCTTCGGTCAGGATCACCAGGGTGAGATCTACTTCACGGACTGGAACGGCGGGCGCCTCTACCGCATCGACCCGGCCGGAACCTCCACGCCACCGACCGGAAACGTCGTGCCCACCACCCTCTCCGAGACCGGCTGCGTGGACCCCTCAAACCCGATCGACCCCGCGCCCGGCATGATCTCGTACGACGTCAACAGCCCGCTCTGGTCGGACGGCGCGGACAAGTCCCGCTGGTTCGCCATCCCTGACGGCACGACGATCACGGTGAACGCTGATGGAACCTGGACCTTTCCCGTCGGCAGCGTGGTCGTCAAGCAGTTCCGCAACGGGGACACGCCCATGGAGACGCGCCTCCTGGTGCTCCACGACGACGGCGCCTGGGCCGGCTACAGCTACCAGTGGAACGAGACGGGGACGGACGCGACGTTGCTGGCGGGCTCGTCGTCGGGGACGTATGGCGGCGGAAGCGGCGATCGGGACTGGACTTTTCCGTCGCGCGCGGAGTGCCTGCGCTGCCACACCACCGTCGCCGGGAACCTGCTTGGGGTGCGGACCGAGCAGATCAACCGCGACCACACCTACACCGAGCTCGACGGCGGCACCTACAACCAGATCGACGCGCTGCAGCAGATGGGCTTCTTCACGTCCAACCCCGGGAAAGGCAGCACGCTGCCGGCCTGGCCGGACCCCGCCGGATCAGCGTCCGCGACCGACCGCGGGCGCGCATATGTAGCTTCCAACTGTGCTTTCTGCCATCAACCCGGCGGCACTGGCGGCGGCGCGATGGACCTGCGGTACGCCACCGCGTTTGCAGACATGGGCATCTGCTCCGTCGACCCCATCAGCGGCGACCTCGGCGTGACGGGTGCCAAGCTCTTTGACCCGGGCAACCCGGATAATTCCATCATCCCCCAGCGCATGGGGAGCACGGACGCCAACCGCATGCCGCCGCTCGCGACCAGCATCGTAGATGACGATGGGCTCGCTGCGGTCCGCGACTGGATCTCCGAGACGCCGACCTGCGGGGGCTGAGCCCTCGGGCTACTGCCCCTGCTGCTGGTTGCCGTTGTCGCCGCCGTTTCCGTTGTCCCCGCCGTTGTCGCCGCCTTGATCCTGGGGATTGGCGTCCGGCGGCAGGTCCTGCGGGTCGCGGAAGCGATCGTCGAGGCTGGTGCCGGGCGCGAGGTCGGTGGGCGGCTGGTTGTCGTCGCCCGGCTGGAAGGGCGCTGAGGCGCGCTCGGGCGCCTGGCCGAGCGGCGTGAGGCCCTGCTCCTCGCGACGCTTGCGGAGGCGCTCGCGGCGCTCCTTGATGCGGTCTTCGCGGCGTTGTCGGCGCTCCTCGTCCGTCAGCTCGGTGCCGGCGTCCGGCGTTGGACCGTCGCCCATCAACGGCCCATCACCACCCAGCCCGCCGCCCGCGAGCGGACCGCCCCCGGCGCTGTCGCGTCCGAGGTGCGGCGTGAGCCCCTTTCCGCAGCGGAACGAGGGGGCGGACACCATGCCGCCGACGGAGCAGTGGTACTTCCCGTCCTCGTCCTTGGAGCGCTTGAGCGTTGGCGAGAGGTCGGCGAGCTTCTGCAGGTCGTCCGGCAGACTGAACGCGATGTCCAGCTTGGACCTGGATCGTCCGAGCTTCTTGTTGAGCGTCACGTCGCCGGTGACGGCGGCGGTGATGACGTCGCCATCGAACGTGCCGTCGGTGACGGTGAGCTTGCCGTCCTTGACCTCAAACGCGAGCTTGGCGGTGGTGAACTTGGTCTCGGGCAGCTCAAAGCCGCTCACCTTGGAGCCCGGGCCGATGCCGAAGCCGTCGATCGCGAGCGTGAACGTGCCTGTCGACTGCTTCATCTCCTTCATGTCGACGTGCAGGTCCGCTGCGCCGCCAAGCGAGCCCAGCAGGTTCACGGTCGCCTCCGAGCCGGACGTGCCGAGCTTCGTGAGGTCGATCGAGGACAAGTCAAAGGAGAGGTCGATGAGGTCGGCGCTGAAGGCGTACAGGCCGGAGAGGGCGCCGTCGAGCAGGTGCGCGGAGAACGCGTAGCCCTGCTTGCCCGTCAGGAACGAGAGGGGCGCGAGGCGGACCCCGAGCGAGTCGCAGTGGACCAGCGGGCTGCGGTCGTAGCCCTGCGGCTGGTTCGGCACGTGGCGAGCGCGCCGGACGGTGTAGACGGTGAGGTTCTTGAAGTTGAGCCCGAGTCCCCACCATGGACCGAGCGAATCTGCGCCGATGGCGTACTCGTGCTGCGTGGCGCGATCGACCTGGTACGAGATGAACGCGATCGCCTGGTCGCTCGGAAAGGTGATGTACAAGCCGCCGATAAATCCGGCGATGGTCGCGGCGAAGCCCGTGAGGCCGTAGGTTGCGAGGCGGATCATGGGGCCTCCTTGGCGGCGGTCGCCGCGGCGTCGAGCAGGGTGTAGGCGGTGACGTCCAGCGAGACGTTCAGCACCTTCGCGCCAGCGAGCGTCGTGGATTTGAACCGTGCCCCGGTGATCTTCAGCGGGTAGCCGGTGCTCTCGAGCTCAAACAGGAAATCCTTCACCTGCTGGAGCGTGATCTTCGTCAGCTCCACGGAGAAGGTCTTGGATTGCAGGTTGCCGTCCGCGCTCGTTTCGCGGTCGCGCACCTGCAGGCTCGACGCGATCCCGACCTTCTGCGCGGCTTTCTCCACGAAGGAGGAGAGGTCCGTCCCCGAGTTCTTCTTCAGCTCTGCTTCGATCCGGTCGATGTCGGCCGAGGCGCTCGCCTGGTCCGACGCGAGGCCCGACAGCGTAGCGTAGGCCTGCTCCTCGTCATCGATGCGCGAGTGCAGGTTCGCGAGCGCGTGGTGTCCCACGTACCAGAAGCCGCCCAGCACCGACCCGTAGACCATCAGCACGAGGCCCATGAACAGGTAACGGTCGCGCGGGCTCATCGTCGCGACGAGCTGGCCGAAGCGCTCCTTGAGCACGTTCATCCTGCACCTCCCGGCTTTGCCACGCCAGCGTCCGGGGCGGCGCCGTCGCCTCCACCGGTCCCGTCCGTCGCGGCTTCGGGTTGGTTCAGCGGGATGGTGAGCGAGAAGGAGAGCGCGTCGCCAACCTTCTTCTCGTCGGCCTTCTTCGCGCCCTTGAACCGGGGTTCGGACTGGATCGACGCCTCGATGGTCGCGGCCGACTCGTAGCTGTCGGTCTCCGCTTTCATGGTGACAGCGGCGGCGGCGATGGTCAGCTCCTTCACGTCGATGCGGGCCGATGCGGTCGCGGGCATGTGCTCGCTCAAGGTCTTCAACATGTCGAGCGTCGGGGGAACGCCGGAGATGGTGCTGCCGAGGGCGTCAACCCGGGCTGTCGTCGCCGCGACCTTCTCCTGCATCAGGGCGACGGCGATGGAGGGAGACGTCAGCTTGTCGGCCGTGATGTCCGGGAACGTGGTGGTGACGGTGCTCTTGATCTTGTCGTCCAGCTCATGCAGCCGGCTCTGGCCGTCCGTGTACTGGACGACGAGGAGCGCGGTGGCGGCGATGGCGGCGACGACCGCGCCGAGCGTTGAAGCCGCGAAGAAGTTCCACAATGTGTCGGCGTGCCCGTGGTACCCGAGCCCGCCGATTCGCAGGTCTGTCGCTTTCGCCTCGCCGGCGCCGATGCGGGTGAGGCCGAGCACGAGCGCACATTCGGGGCCGTAGCCGCCCGGAAGTGACGCGGGGCGTGTCGCGACGCCGATCCGCGCGGCGAGCCGTTCGGAGAGGCCCGCGAGCCTCGCAGAACCGCCGACGAGCAGGACGTCGTCGACGCCAAGTTGGCTCTCGTCTTCGAGCGCGATCAGCTCGGCGCGCAGCTCCGCGGCCCAGACGTCCACAGCGTCGCCAAGGGCGGTCTCGGGCGCGATGTCGCGGGCGGGGTCGAGGACGCCGGGCTGGGTGCCGCCGTCCGTGCGATCGTCCCAGTCCACCGTGGTTGGCGCGGGCACGCTGAGCGTGTGCTTGAGCGCCTCAGCGTCGGCCTCGGACTGGCCGGTGGCGCGGGCGATGGCGGCGGTGAACATCGCGCCCGCGTGCGCGATTGCGCGTGCCCCGACGAGCGCGCCGTTCTGGCAGAGCGCGATGAGCGTGCGCTCGTGCCCAACGTCAACCACCGCGACAACGCCCCTGGATGCTGCCCCGTCACCCGATGCCCACGCGGCGATCGCCTGCGCGTCGAACACGACCTGCTTCGGCTCGCTACCAACCGCTGCGAACGCCGCGATCCGGGCCTTGAGCCCATCTGTCGGCGCGATGAACGCGAGCGTGCGGCTGGCGTTGTCCTTCGCGTCGACCACGTGGGTGACGAGGTGCATGTCATCGAGATCGTAGGGGACCTGCGCCTCGACCTCGGCGGGCAGGGCGCGCGCGATGGAGGCACGGTCGGTGAACGGCAACCGAACGAGGCGAACGACGCCCTCGTCGAGCGGCCACGCGGCGGTCCGCTCGCTGCCGTCCCAGCCCGGTTCGTTGCCCCGGAACGCGGCGACGGCCTCGGCCCAGGGCGGTGCGGCCTCGCCCCCCGCGGGTCCCGCGACGGGCGCCGGCGTGGCCATCTCCTGCACATCCCGCAGGGTGAACCTGCCGAAGCTGCCCTCCTTGGACGCCACGCGCACGCGCCAGGATCCGGTGTCGATTCCAAAAACGAGGGCCATTATTCAACCTTCCAGTAGATCACCTTGCCGGTGTCGGTCGAGTAGTCCAGCACCGCGGTGATGCGCGAGGTCGCGTCGCCCACGAGCCCGGTGGACGTGAGCGTGAAGTACGTGGTCTTGGTAGTGATCATGGCGGCCAACTGCGGGTTGCTAACTGAATACCCGTTGGCTTCGCACCACTGGGTGAACGCCGTGCCCGAATTGAATGCGGTGGTCAGCTCGGCCGCGTGGAAATCGGTGACGAAGCGCGTGGCCATGTCATCCGTACAACCTGTGATATTGCCCTTGCAAATGCCCTTGAGACCCTCGTCGTCCGCGCAGTTGATGTCGATCTTGCCGCTGCCATAAATCGTCATCTCGTCGGAAAAACGGTCGTAGACGTCGTCCTGCCAGCCCTCCACGAGGCGCATCTCCTCGCGCGTGTCGAAGCGCGCGTTCTTCGAGAGATACGGGATGTCTGCCTTGTTGTAGTAGTCATCCTCGTAGCTGCCCTTTCCGCTGGCGACGACGTCGTCCGTATCGACCCAGTCCGCGAGGTTCGAGATCAGGTCCCACTTGTCCAGGTTCCGGTCGCGCAGCCACTGGTCGTTGGCCTCGCCGCTCATGATCCCGGCGAGCTGCTGGCCGACGACGGTGTTCTGGACCGGCGTGGCCTGATCGCGCGTGGAAAGGCCGTTCAAGTTCACCCGGCAGTCCTCCCCGCGCACAGCGACCGAAAAGTCACCCTCGAAGTCCAGGAAGTTGCGGTCGGCGAAGTGCCCGCCCTGCTGTTGGCTCTTCTGCGCGACGGCGTCGCTGACCTGCCCGGTCTGCTGGAACTGGGCGGCGTCGTCGGGGTTGACGTCGCCGCCGTCTGCGACGAGCACCATGCGCAAAAGCCCGGTGTTGATGAAGGGGATCATCTTCCAGAGGGCGTCGCCGAGGGGGATTCCCATGCTCGCGGCGATGGGGGCGAGCTGCTTGCTGCGGGAGAGCTGCGCGTTCGCCATCAGGATGAGGCGGTAGATCGCGATACCTGAAGATGCCAGGTAGTACGCCTGTGTCTGCTGGCGGGTGTGGACCGCCGTAAGCGTGCGGACACGCGCACCAAAGCTGATGTCCGTGACGAGCACGGTCATGGTCATGATCGCGGCCATGACGAGCAGGAGCGCAATCCCACGTTGATCCCGGCGCTTTCGCCGCAGCCTGGACCGGCGGAGGTGCCGCGGTGACCAGGCGGGCGCTCGAGGGGGGAGGTGCGTTTTCATCCGCCACCGTTGGATGACATCAGGTTCTTGGCCAGGACCGGGCCATACGCGCAGATCACCGTGGTCGCATAGGTGCGCGTGATGTTGCGGTTGGGGTCATCGGGGTCCGGAGCCAGCATTTCGAGGACGATGCGGACGGCGCGGGGCAGGCGGTTTGGCGTGTCGGCGCCGGTCGTGTCCCAATCGTCGCGCCAGGCGTCGGTGGTTGGGTCGAGAAAGCGGACGTTGAAGGTCTTCACGCCGTAAGCAAGCGGCAGGATCGGGCCGTCCTTTTCGGGCTCCTGGTCGATGCGAGGGGCCTCGCGTCGCAGCAGCACCATCGCCCCGTCGTTTGTGGGGTCGTCCTCGGTCCAGTAGGTCAGCTCGGTCTCGTCGCCCTCCCGCGCGTTCTTGTGCATGCGCCGGTGCGAGAGCGAGGTGAACCAGACGATGTCGGGATCGTTGTTCTTGGCGATGAATTCGGTCTTGAAGGTGTTGACGGCCTGAATGTTCGGCGTGAGCCAGGCGAGTTCAAAGTCCCGATGCAGGCGGTCCATCGCGATGCGGGCGGACTGGTTGGAGGCGTCGTCGGCTTCGAGCCAGTCGCGGGCGTCGAGCGAGGAGGAGATCGTCTCAAAGGTGAGCACGCCGATCAGCGCGAGCACGGAGATCGAGACCATGATCTCCAGGAGAGTGAAGCCAAGGCGTGATGCCCTCATCCGAGCGCGGAGCAAGCTCATTTGTGCGTCCCCCCGCCATGGCTGAAGCTGCCACCGCCACCGCCAAGCCCGCCGGAGCCGTTCCCACCCGTGCTGGTCGGCGCTGAACTGCCGCTTGATCCGTCACTGCTTCCGTCCGACGTCGCACCGCCGGGAACCACGACGCCGGTTGGGTTCGCGACATGCGTCACCAGCTCCACGCAATCTTCGCAGTCCGCCGGGTCGTCCGACTTGTCGCCCCACCACACTTCGACCCGCACCTCCCGGATGTAGGGCTTGAGCATTTCCGCGATCATGTCGGGCTGCACGCCAAGCGCGGAGAGATCCTTCCCGCCGTCACCGCTCGCGTCCAGCTGGTCCTGACTTGGGCCGATGCCCGCGGACTGCATCGCCGACTGGCTCCCAGACACGTCGCCAAGCTTGATGTCGACTGAGCGGATCGTGTAGGCCCAGTGAAAATCGGCGTACTCATCCCCAAAGTCCACGTTCTCACCAAAGTCGCCGTTTCCGCCGAAGTCGGCGAAATCACCCTCCTCGTCGATGTCGCTCTCCTGCACGCCGTCCGACTCGACCCGCAGGAGCGCCTCCGTCATCTTCTGCTGCGCCAGCCACGTGCCCGTCAGGGTCTTCTGCGAATCCGTCGTCATGAACACGCTGGACGCCTGCGCGTTCACGAGCACGAACAGCGACATGGACAAAATCACCAGGGCAACCACGACTTCCAGCAGGGTGAAGCCTTGACGACGGGTCACTGGGACACCGGCGCTTCCGTCGGGAGCCACGAAAGGGACTGCCCGACTTGCGTGAGGTCCGGGTCGATGGTGACGCGCCCCGAGCTTGGCTCGGCCTCGACGGTGTAGCCGTCAGTGGGACTTGACGCGTCAACGATGCGGACGACGGTGTACTCGATGTCGCCGTTCGGAAAAATGTAGCTGTAGACGACGTTCGGGCCCTCTTCGGGCTTGCGTTCCTGGTCGTCCGGCGTGGGTTCCTGCGGGTCCTTGTACTCGGGGGTATACACAAACCCGTAGCGGGTGGTGGCGGGAAACTCGACTTTGCTCTCAAAACCACTCAGCGTGAGGCCGGCAAATTTCTTGTCGGCGCCGTTGCCGGCGTCCTTGCTGACGGTCGTGCCGCCGGTCGCGGAGGAATTCATCGCGTCCGAGAGGCCAGGGCCGTCGAACAGCTTTATCTGCTTCTCCTCTTCCTTCCTCGCATCCTCGCGCTCCTCGGGCGAGCCGAACACGAGCGAGCTGGGGTCGCCCACCTCGATGGTGTACCCGCCAGCGTCAAGGTCATAGGCGATCCGGAAACACACGTTGCGCAGCGTCGCCTCGGATTGGAGAAAACGGTAGTTCTCGGCCAGATCACGGGCGAGCCCGCGCTGTTCGAGGTCGAGGATCGAGGAGAGGCTTGGGACGGCGACGGCCAGGATCAGCGCCATGACGCCGATGACGACCATCATTTCCAGCAGCGTGAACGCGCCCCGGACCCGGCCTTTGGCCCGAAGCCCGAGGGGCCCGGTCAACTCTTGTCCTTCATGTCCCAGGAGTCGATGTCCGCTGCGTTGTCGGACCCGCCCTCTTTGCCGTCCGACCCCATCGAGATGACCTCCCACGGGTGGTCGCCGTGGGTTCCGGGCGAGAAATATTCGAAGTCATTGCCCCAGGCGTCCTGCGGAACTTCCTCGTTTGGAAAGTACTTCTTCATCGCCGCGAGGCCCTCGGAGGTCGACGGGTACTTGCCCTTGTGCTTGGTCGAGTAGATCTCCAGCTCCTGTTGGACCTGCCCCATCTGGATCTTCGTCGCCGCGATCTGCGCGTCGATGTAGCGCGCGACCACGTTCACGCCGACGACGGTCATCAGCAGGCCGATGATCGCGATGACGACCATGATCTCGACGAGCGAGAAGCCCGAGCGAACGCGGCGACGCAGGCGACGGGCGAGGGGGAGGGTGGGTGCGAGCGGGTTCATGAGGACTCCAGGAAAAAAAACGGATTGATCGCTACTTGATCGCAGCAGAGAGGTTGAGCATGGGGAGCAGGACGCCGAGCGCCACGATGCCGACGACGCCGCCCATGAAGAGCGTGAGGATGGGGGTGAGCAGCGAGGTGAGCTGATTGACGGTGTTGTCGACTTGGGTGTCGTAGGCATCCGCGACCTTGGAGAGCATCGGTTCCAGCTCGCCTGTCCGCTCGCCGATGGTGATCATGTGGATGACGATGGGGTCAAACTCCCCGGAGGCCTTGAGCGGCGGGGCGATGGGCTGACCTTCGGAGATGTTCTTGGCCGCTTGTTCCACGGCATTTGCGATGATGTCGTTGCCGACGACGGACTTGACGATGCCGAGCGCCGTCAAGATCGGGACGCCCGAGGTGAGCAGGGTTGCGAGGGTGCGGGAGAAGCGGGAGACGGCGACCTTGCGGTTGATCTGCCCAAAGACGGGGAGACGCAGGAGCCGACGGTGCCACCAGTTGCGCCCGTAGGGACGCTGGATGAACCGCCTGAATCCGAAGATAATCGCCGGGATGCCAAAGGCGAGGACCCACCAGTCCGTGATGACGAAGTTGGACAGCGCAAAGAGAATTCGTGTCAACAGCGGCAATTCGCTGTGGAAGCTCTCGAGCACCTTTCGGATGCGCGGGATCACGAACGCGAACAGGCCGAGGACCAGAAACGAGCTCATCCCCATCATGATCAGCGGGTAGGTGATGGCAGAGACGAGCTTGCCGCGCAGCGCGACCGTCGCCTCGGTGAATTGCGTGAGGCGGAGGAGGACGACATCGAGCGCGCCGGACTTCTCCCCAGCGTCGACCATGTTGGTGTAGAGATCGTCGAAGACGTCGGGGTGCCCCTTCATCGCTTTCGCAAGCGTCGCGCCCTCGTTGACCTTGTCCTTGACGTCCGTCATCACGGCTTTGAGCTTGGGGTTCTCGGTCTGCTCGCAGAGCGCCGTGAGCGCCTCGACCATGGGGATGTTCGCGCCAAGCAACGTGGAGAGTTGCTGGGTGAGCTGCGCGATGTCCTGGATCGAGACGCGCTCGAAGTATTTCTTGAAGTCAATCTCGACGTTCAGGCCTTTCCCACGACCGAGGCCCTTCGCCAACCCGCCGGACTTCGCGTTGGACCGCTGCTCGTACACGTCTGTCGGGAACAGGCCCTGCTTGCGCAGGCGCGAGCGCGCGCCCTTGGCATTGTCGGCGTCGATCACACCCTTTACGGCCTTCCCGCCGCCGTCGAGGCCTACATATTCCCAGACGGCCATTACAGCTCCGCCAGGCCTTCGACCGTCACCACGCGCATGACCTCGTCGATGCTCGTCGCGCCCTCACAGATCTTCCGGACGCCGTCATCCCGTAGCGTCAGCATACCTTCCTCGACCGCTTTGTGCTTGATGATCGCCGCGGATTGCGTGGCGACCTCGCGGATGCCGTCGGTGACGATGAGCAGCTCGTAGATGCCCGTCCGGCCCTTGTACCCGGTCTTGAGACACGCGGTGCAACCGGTCTTTTCGACCCGTCCGTCGCTCAGACGGACCTCGACCATGCCGGTCGACTTGTAGATGGTGTGGTCACCAAGCTCCTCGCGGCGGATGCGGGCGCTCTTCAACTCGGCGTCGCTTGGGACGTATGCCAGCTTGCAGGCGGGGCACAACCGTCGCACGAGCCGTTGTGCCTGCACGGCCACGAGCGAGCTGCCGACCAGGAAGGGCTCCACGCCCATGTCGATGAGGCGCGTGAACGCGGTCGGCGCGTCGTTGGTGTGCAGCGTCGAGAAGACCAGATGGCCGGTGAGCGAGGCCTGTACGGCGTTGTCCGCCGTCTCCTTGTCGCGAATCTCGCCGACCATGATGATGTCGGGGTCCTGGCGCAAGTGGGCGCGCAACGCACTGGCGAAGGTGAGATCGATCTTGGGGTTGACCTGGGTCTGGCCGATGCCCTTGAGCTCGTACTCGATCGGGTCCTCGATCGTGAGGATGTTCAGGTCGGGGGCGTTGATCTCCGCGAGCGCGGAGTAGAGTGTGGTGGTCTTACCGGACCCTGTCGGGCCGGTCACAAGGACGATGCCGTACGGCTTCTGGATGAGCTCCCGGAAGTCCGCCACCATCTTCGCGCCCATGCCGATCTGGTCGAGGTTGAAGACGGTGCCCTTCTCCAGGATACGCATGACGACGCGCTCGCCGTGCCGGACGGGCAGCGTGGAGACGCGAAGATCGATCTCCTTGCCGGCGATGCGCGTGCGGATGCGGCCGTCCTGCGGGATGCGCTTCTCGGCGATGTTCAAACCGCTCATGATCTTGACGCGGCTGACGATCGACGCCTGCAATTTCGCGGGCGGCTTCACGATCTCGTAGAGCACGCCGTCGATGCGGAAACGGACGGCCAATTCGCGCTCAAAGGGCTCGATGTGGATGTCCGACGCACGATCCTTCACCGCTTGCGTCAACAGCGTGTTCACAAACTTGATGATCGGCGCCTGGTTTGGGTCGTCGAGCAGGTCGGCGTCGAGGTTGAGGTTGCCGTCGTCGATGTCCTCGCCAACGCCTTCGTCGCGCATCTGCTCCATCACGGAGGAGGCGGAGCGCGCGGCGCGGTCAAACGCCTTGTTGGTGATGTCGCGGAGGATGTCGGTCGGGACAACCACAGGCCGAATCGGCTTTTTGTAGAGCAGCCGCAGGTCCGGCAGCAGGCGCATCGCCCGCTCGTCGCCGATGCCGACGCGCACGAAGGCGCCGTCGTGACAGATCGGCAGGAAGACCTCCTCGCGCGCCATGGCGAGCGAGATCGGGCGGACAAGCTCCACATCCACGTCGTCGACCGTCACCTTGTCGTGGACGCGCAGGCCAAGCACCTCCGCGAGCGCGCCGGCTACGATCGCGGGCGTCGCACCCTGCACGCGCGAGACGCCCTCAAGAATTCCCACGCCGGAACGGTCACTCTCGCGGTGCGCCTCGCGGAGCTTCTGGGGCTCCACGCCCGCGGCGAGCAGCAGGTCGTCGTATGCGGGCCGGCGGACCGCCATCAGTTTCCTCCGCCCGCCGGCGTCGGGGCCGGCGTCGGGGACGGGGTCGTCGTCGCGGGGGCCGCTTTGGTGGGCATGTCAAGCGTGACGTCCGAGGGGACAGGCGGCGCCTTCGTGCGGTACACACTTGGGGCGTCCACAAAGTTCATGCTCCCAGTCATGAGCGATTGGAACTCGGCCTCCTGCTCCTCCCGGCTTTTTCCGTAGAAGCGCTTGAGGAATTCCTCGCGTTGCGCCATCTTCACGCGGTAGACCTCCTCCAGATCGGCCGGCTCGTTGATGACGTGGGGCGTGAGGAAGATCAGCAGGTTGGTCTTCCGGTCGCTGTCCGACTTGCCGCGGAACAGGAAGCCGATCAGCGGAATGTCGCCCAGGATGGGGATCTTCGTCGTCCCCTTGGACTCGGTGTTGCCGATGAGGCCGCCGATCACGATCGTCTGGTTGTCCCGGACGACCACCACGTTCTCGGTCTTTCGCTTGGAGGTGATGAAGCCGCCGCCGCCCGAGTCCGTGCCGTCCTCGACCTCCGCGACCTCCAGCGAGAGGTCCATGGTGACCTCGTTCGCCTCGTTGATCTGCGGCGTGAGCTGCAGGGTGATGCCAACATCCTGGCGTTGATAGCTGACGATCGGCTGGCCGGTCGAGCTGAAGCCGCTGGAGACGGGGAACGGCACGTTGCGGCCAACCGTCAGCGTGGCCTGCTCGTTGTCGACGACGAGGAGGTTCGGGTTGGAGAGGATGTCGACGTCGGAATTGGTCGCCAGCGCATTGAGGGCGATGCCGAAGGCAGGGACTGTGATCGCGGTGCCCGCGATGGTCAGGGGAATCGACGCGCCAAGCACGCCAACCGCGAGTCCGGAGAGCAGCGAGCCGGTCGACGTGTCAATGGGCGGGCTCGCCGAGTTTCCGCCGAGCTGCCCGGAGAGGTAGTTCAGGCCGGGGTTGGTCGTCGACCCCGTCGGCACGCCGCCGTGGTAGCCGACCCCAAGCGTGAGGGTATCCGTACTTCCAACCTCGACAACCACCGCCTCGACGTACACCTGCCGACGCGGAATGTCGAGCCGGTCCACGACACCCTTGAGCACCTGAAAATCCTCGGGCGCCGCGATGATGACGAGCGAGTTCGTGTTCTCGTCCGCCGTCACGCGCATCCCGCTGTCGAACGCCGCGACGACACCGTTGCCAGCGGGGTTGTAGCCGCCTGCCTGGCCCGAAACGCCACTGTCGCTCGGGAACCCACCGATCCCGTCCGGCCCCCCGGCGCCGCCTGGCTCTTCGGGCCGGTAGCTGTTGTTTCCGCCGCCGCTGTACCCGTTGCTGCTGCCGCTGCTGCTGCGACCGGAGCTCGATCCCGAGCTGCTGCGGCCCCGGCTGCTGGAGTTGGAGCTCGAGCCGCTCTTGGAATTGCGCGACGAGCTCGACGACGACGAGCTCCCACGGCCGCTCTGGGAGAGGTTGCCAAGCACGTTGGCGACGTCGCTGGCCTTGGCATGCTGCAGGTAGATCACGTGGATCTGCGAGCGCGAGGCGGGGTCGATGTCCACGTCCACTCGGGCGACGAGGTCCTTGATCGCGGCGAGGGCCTGCTCATTGGCGAGGACGATGAGGGAATTCGTGCGGTCGTCCGAGATGATCTTTGAGATGTAGGTCGAGTCGACGCCGATGTTGTTCGCGGTGGCGCTCGCGTCGGGCGTCGCGGAGTCTCGGGCCTTGCGCCGGTTGATCGGGCTGGCGCTGCTGCTGGACGACGAGCTGGAGCTGCTGCTGCCCGAGGTGCTTGGCGCGACGCCGTAGACCTCATCGAGGATCTTCTCGACGTCCGCGGCGTTGGCGTACTTGATCGGGATGACCTCCAGCTTGGACTTGGGCGCGGCCACGTCGAGCTGCTTGACGATCCGGTAGACGCGCCGGATGTTGTACGCGGCGTCCGTGATGATGAGCGTGTTCGTCGGCGCATAGCCGATGATCTTCGCGCTCGGACCGGCCAGATCCTTCACCAGGCTGGAGATGTCCGCGACGGTCGTGTTGTCGAGAGAAATTATCTGCGTGACGTAGTTGTCCGTCGCGGGGACGTCCCCGTCCTCGTACACCTTGAGCGGCGCATTTCCGGCCTTGGACGTGGACACTACCTTGGTGTTCTTCCCAACCGTCACAGTGGTGTACCCCGCGACCTCCAACGCCGAGAGATAGGCCTCATACGCCTCGGCGACGTTCACCTGCTGGTGGCTGATGATCGTGATGGTGCCTTTGAGATCGTCGGACAGGATGAAGTTTCGGCAGGTGATCTCCGCCATGTACTTGGTGACGTCCATCAAGCTGGCGTCGACGTAGTCCATGCTCACTTTGGTGCTCGGGGGCACGCACGGGAGCTTCTTTTCGTTCACGGTCGCGGTGGCGCCGGTGGGGGTGGCCGCGGCGGTTCCGTCTGCGCTGTTGTCGTCGCTCCCGCCGTCCAGGCGCGGGCGGGGCGGAATGCCGGGCAGGCCAGTGGGGGGTGCGAGCACGGGCGGGGCGATTGGCGCGGGGCCCCCGGGCGGCGTGGGATCGGCCGCGAACGCTGGGTGTACGCCGGCGAGCAGGATCGCGGCCAGGCCGAGGAGGGTCGCGCGGGTGGCGCGCGAGGACGCGCCGGACGGGCGGGTGGGGACGGGGACAGGCATGTCAGCGGATCTCGTAGTCAATCGTGGTGTCCTGGCTGCGCCGGGTGATGTCAAAGGAGAAGTTCTTCTCGCTGCTCAGGCTCTGAAAGGCCGACATGGCGCCCTCGGTGCTGTTGAGCGCCTTGCCGTTCGCGGCCTTGATGACGTCCCCGTTCTTGATGCCGAGGTTGTCGAGCAGGCTGCCCTTGCGGATCGCGGAGAGGCGGTAGCCGTCCACCTCGCCGTCCGGGCCCTTGTGCGGCGAGGCGTGGACCTGGGACGCCAGCACAGTGAGGTTGCCCATGGCGTTGGTCACGACGGATTGGTCAACTTGATACTTGGTATCCGAGAGCTTGGTGATCCCCGTGCTGCCGTCCGGCGCGTCTCCCGCCGGGGCGTCGGCCTTGGCCACAGGGCCGTCATTCCCCATGCAGAGGCAGCCGCCGCCGTCCGTGCAGACCTTCTTCTGGTCGATGGAGGTGATGCGGCCTTCGCCCGCCACTTCGTCGCCGATCGCAAAGCCCTGCGCGTGTGTGTCCTTGCCGCTGCTCACCGAGATGAGGGCCGAGGAATACTCGGGGATGTCCGCCACGACGGTGGCCATCAGCTTGACCGAGGAGTCGCGACAGTCGCCGCCGCCCGGCGAGACGGCGTCCGGATTGTAGACGGCGGAGGAGTCGAAGATGTTGCGCCGGACGATGACGTCGTAGCTCTTGCCGGTCGGGGCGCGCGGGTGGAGCGGTGCCACGGGCGTTGGCCGACTGGTGGGGCTTGCGGGGCTTGCGTCGGGCGCGTCGGACGAGGCTGTCGCCCCCGTGCTCGGGGTCATCGGCGGTTGGGCGACGTCGGTGTAGGTGACGAGCGCCGCGTCGTCCGGCAGCTTGAGGTAGTGCGCGCCGATGCGGGTGACCGCCACGGCCACCGCGAACCCGATGCCGCCCGTCAACAGCGCGGTGATCGCGAGGCGGGGTGCGGGGACGGGGAGGGCGGGAAGCGTGGGCACGGGTAGGTTTCGGGGGCGGGCACCTACCACGCCTGCAAGCGGCGTGCCGCCGGGAAAATCGGCGCTTTCTGGTGGGGTTCGGTGGTGAATGGGTCAGCTTGTCCCGGGATCGTGGAGGGGGCCGAGGGGCGCGACAAATTGTCAGTCCTGAATTGTCAACCGGACAGACCGCTCCAGGCTTGCGGGCGGCGGTCCGCCGGGCGACAATCGGGACGTGCCCACCCGGATCGCAGCGCGCCGACCCCAGCCTCAGCCCCTGCGGTTCTGTGCGCTCCTGGCGTTGCTCGCCGCTTGCCAGCGCGACGACATCCTCGTGGCAGCGGACGCCAAGGCGCCGACGACAACGCAAGCTCACGCCGCGCCAGACGAAGCGGCTCCCGTGATCGGCAACAGCGGTACCGCGCCACCCGGCGGGGCCGATCCCACGCACGCGCCCGCGGCTGGTCAGCCCGACGCAGTCACTCCCGGTATTCCCGGTTCGGTCACCCCCGGCGCTCCCGGCGCCGTCACCCCAGGCATTCCCGGCTCGGTCACACCCGGCATTCCAGGGGGAGTAACGCCTGGGATCGCCGGTGCGCCCGTCCCCGGAATCGCGGCGCCATCGGCCGCGGGCGTCCCCGAGGCGCCAACCCCGGGCATCCCCGCCGCTCCCGCTCCCGCGCCCGCCGGGTCGCCGCAGCCCAACGCCGGTCCGCAGGTCACCATCACCGGCTCCGTCCGTTTCGCTACGTACAAGAAGGGAAAGGTTCGCATCACCGTGTTCGACGGGGACCATTCGCTACCGTCGATCACGCCACCGCGTGTGCTCGGCATGGCCGAGATCGCCCAGCCGGGCGCGTTCTCGTTGACCGTGCCGCAGAACGCCGGCAAGGTCTACATCGAGGGCTCGATCGACGAGGATGAGGATGGTCGCCCCGGTCCGCAGGAGCCGTGCGGGAAGGCGGACCGCTACCCGCTGACCGTGACCACCGCGGCGGTCTCCGGCGTTGACGTGGAGCTGCAGCGGGTTGAGCCACCCCCCGGTGGGACCGAGAAGAAGGATGACTTCTGACCGAACGTGGGTGATCATCCCGTACCGGGCGCGCCGAACGTTGCTGGAACGCGCACTTTCGCACCTTTCCGGGTGGCCCGTGCTGGTGGTGGACGACTCGGACGACGGGCTCGATCTGGACGTCCAGCGCGTGCGGCTGGGCGGGGGATCCGGCTTCGCCCGCGCCGCCAACGCCGGGCTTGCCGCGGTGCCGACGTCGTCAGCCATCCTGCTCAACGACGATGCGTACCCGATCGACGACTGCATGGAGCGCCTCGTACGCGTGGGCGGGCTCTGCGGCCCCGTCATCATCGGGGTTGAAGGCGTTGAATCATCCGGGCTGACCGTCAGCGCCTGGGGTCGGGTCGTCCAGCGAAGCGATGTGCCCGGGGTCGACAGGCGGGTGGACGCGCTCTCCGGCTGCTGCCTGCACATGCCGACGTCCGCGAGGTTCGACGAGGCCTTTCGCCATGGCTACGAGGACGTGGAGCTGTGTCGTCGCATCGGGCCCGCCGTCGGGGGCGCGCGACTTGTCGCGCACGCGCGCTGCTGGCATGAGGGAGGGGCGACGATCGGCCGCCGAACTGGGGAAGCACAGAAGCACGCGGTCAGCGGGCAGCTTCGCCTCGTGCCGCGCGGCTGGCGGGATGGCGCCGTCCTTGGGCTCGCCGCAGCGCAGATCGCGAGGGAGTCCGCCAGCTTTGCGGAGGCGCGGGAGCGGGCGCGGGGTGTCGTGCGCGGCTGGGGCGCCGCCCGGTGGTGACCTACCGCGTGACCTTCGGCGTGACCTTCGCCGCGTCGTAGCCGTCCGGAACGGTCAGGCCCTTGGTGTATGGGCACCCCGAGTCCACGAGCTGTCCCTTGTCGTCCGCCCGGAATTCCGTGGGATGCGGTCCCGGCGCGGCCGTCCCGCCCATGTCGCGGAGCTGCAGCGTCGAATTCACGATCGACCAGATGCCCTCGTAGCTGACGAGGCCGGACGTCACGCAGGTCGTCCCGACCGGGCACGGCGACATCAGATCGACGGCTGCGTAGGCCCCGTCGTCCTCAAAACGGATGTTCCGCGCAAAGTTCCGGCCACCGCACGCAGGCGAGGTCCAATTGCCGACGATCTCGACGCCCGGCGCATCACCGAGCAGCGTGTGGACGATCGGGCCCTTTGGCGGGGGCCCGGCGGGAGTGGCAGCTTCCCCTGCGCACGCGGGCATTGCGGCGCATGCGAGGGCGGCTAGAAAGGCGACGGCGGACGCGGAGGGCGAGGAGTGGCGCATGCCGCCAAGGTAGTCGCGGCGTAGCCCCGAATCAAGTCGCCAGTCGCGGATCAGAGGCGAATCAGGCGACGGAGGAAGACGGAGAGCATCAGCCCGCTGCCAACGCAGCAGAGGCCGCTGCAGGAGGGGCTCGTGGTGGCGCCGCAATCGTCGCTGGCGAAGACGGGGCCGCCGGTGTCGAATGAGGCGCTGTCGCCGGCATTGTCGAGGATGCCGACGAACATGCTGACCTCGGTGACGCCGCCGTCTTCGTCGGAGATGGTGTAGACGACGTCGCCGCCGTTCGTGCCCGACGCGGTCACTGTCCAGGTCCCGTCGAGCGAAAGCGTCGTGTCGATGCCCGCGGGGGCGCTCTGGAGCGCGAAGGCGATCGTGTCCGCGGCGACGTCGTCGGCGACGAGGTGGATGCTGACGCTCTCGCCCGCGACCAGTTCAAGCTGCCCATCGCGCCCCTCGTCGTGCCCGCCCCAGTCGGTCGCGTCCACGTCCAGGACCGGCGCGACGTTGGCCACGTCGATGGTGCCGCTGCCGGCCGCCGTCGAGCCGTCGTCGTTGGTGAGGGTGCAGGTGGCGACGAAGGTGGTGTTGTCGAGGGCCGCGCAGGTCGCGGTTGCGCCGTCCGCCGCGCAGGTTGCGTCGCCGGTAAAGGTCCAGGCCCAGTCCGCCGCGGTGCCGGGCGCACATCCATCGCCGGCAGCGGAAACCGTGAATTGCTGGCCTTCGAGCGCGTCGGACAGCGTCTCGATGAACACGCCGCCCGTCTCATCCACGATGCCGTCGCAGTCCTGGTCGATGCCGTCGCAGGCCTCCGGAGCGCCCGGGTAGACGGTGGGGTTTGCGTCGTCGCAGTCCAGCGGGTCCGGGCTTCCGTCGCCGTCCGAGTCGACCGCGGAGCAGTCGGTCACGCGCGAGACGTGCAGGGTCAGATCGCCGGAGATCGCGACGGCGTCGCTGCAACCGTCCCTGTCCACGTCGCCGATCGCGACCCGTGAGCCGCCTACACCCGTGACGACCTCCTCGCCCGCCGCAGTCCACACGTAGAAATAGCCGTCGCCGTACGCCCAACGGTCGGCGATCCCGTCGCCATCGAAGTCCCCGCGCCCGACCTGCGTGGGGACGAAGGCGAGGAGGCGGTTGTCGACCCCGGTCTCCCGGATCTGCGCCGGCCCTTCGGTCCCGAGGAGCCAGTCGGACGTCGGCCCCGTCGCCAGCGCGCTGAGCGTGCCCCCGGCGGCGATGCTGGAGACGCCGTAGCTGTCGAGCACGGAGAGCGTGGAATCCCCGGCGCTGGCATAGGCGAAGGACTCGGGCGCGAGGGCGTACAGGTCTGCGGTCTGGCCAAGATCGGCGTCGGCCGAGCCATCCCAGAGGTGCAGGGTGGTCGCGGCGTAGAGCACGCGGGCGCCGTCCGCGGTCAGGCCGGAGCAACCGTTTGTCGTGAGCGGGACCGCTGGCGCGCGGTCCCAGCGCCAGAGCCCGTCGGAATTGCAGCCCCAAAGCCCGGATCCATCGTCCGGAAGCACCGCCGCAGCGAGAACGTCCGGGACGTCCACCGGGGGCGTGCCGGTGGTGACGATTGTGCCGTCTGAACGCTCCCAACCTCCCGTTTCGGCGACGTAGATCGTCCCGCCAACGAGCGCGACGTCAACGGGCGTTCCCGAGAGGGGCAGCGAGGCGGTCGAAAACGTGACTGCGCCTGCCTTTTCGACCAGGCACAAGCCCAGGCTGGCGATTGCCAGTGCGCGAGTCGCGCGGGTCATGGGCGCTTCCTGAGCAGGAAGAGCAGCCCCAGCGAGATGCCGGCGACGGGCGTAAGGCTACAGCAAAGGCCGGAATTGCCACTGTCTGTCGTGGACGACGAGCCCGTATCGTCGCTCCCGGCGACACGGATCGTGAAGACGTGGTTCGAGGTGCCACCATCGTCGTCGGTCAAGACCACGGTGTACTCGAAAAGCGAGCTTGCACTGCCGGCAGTCACCGTCATCAGGCCGTCGCTGGTGAGGGTCACGGGGTCGCCCGAGTCGGACGTCGAGAAGGTGACGGTGTCGGTCCCGGGGTCGGCTGCGATGAGTTGGACGGTGTAGACCTCGCCTGCCGCGAGATCCAGCTCGTTCAACGCCGCTTCGGTGTGCGTGCCCCAGTCGATGCTGCTGTCTGCGAGGTAGGGCGCAACGTTGGCAACCGCGACCGTTGACGACGCCGTGATGGTCGAGTGATCCGGGAGAGTGACGGTCAGGTTCGCGGTCTCATCGCCGTTGTCGAGCGAAAGGCAGCTTGCACTCGCATTGTTACCCTGGCAGGCGCCCAGGCCGATGAACTGCCAGTCCCAGATGGTCGTGCCGGTCTCGGTGTCGGCGCAGCCGTCGGTGGTCGCCGTCCAACTGAACAGCGTGCCTTCGGAGGCTGAGGGGGTGTCGAGGGAGATCGTGTTGACCTCGTCGATCTGCCCGTCGCAGTCGTTGTCGAGGCCGTCGCAGAGCTCGGGGGCGCCCGGGTAGACGTCGGCGCTGGTGTCGTCACAGTCGATGGCGCCGGTGCCGTAGGGCAGGTAGCCGTCGCCGTCCGCGTCCACCGCGCCTGGGCAGTCGGTCACGCTCACGGTGAGGATGCTGGCGTCGGAAGCGCGGATCCCGACGACGTCGGCGCAGCGGTCACCGTCAAGATCGGCGATGGCGACGCTGTCGGCGGTGATCGGCAGGGTGACCGCGCCGGAAGCGCTGACCACGGTGAGCGTCGTACCGTCGAACGCCCAGATCTCGGTGACGCCGTCTGCGTCGAAGTCCGCGGTGCCGACCTGCGTTGGCGCGACGGTGAGCGTGGCGTGGAGGCCGCCGGCTAGCTCATGAAAGCCGGAGGTCGTCCCGACGATCCAGTCGGCCGCGCCCCAGCCGAGCGCGGTGATCGGGGCTCCGGCGGGAAAGGTGCTGTCGCCGAAGCTGTCGTGCTGGGTGAACAGGCTCTCGCCGGTGTAGCTCCAGGCGACCGGCGCACCGGACTCGGACTCGGGGGCGACCGCGAAGCGATCGGGGACAACACCCAGATCGGCGACATCGGACCCGTCCGCGGTCAAGAGCTGCAGCGTGGTCGCCGTGGGGTCGCCGAGGGTGACGGCCCGGTCGTCTCGGGCGGCGATTCGCTCGCAAGGAACAGCCGTATCGGTGGCCGGGGCGCCGGTCCAGGTCCAGAGCGTGCCGGCCGAACACAGCCACAGAAGATCGGCGCCTGCGAGGGCGCTGGCGGGCACCTCCGGCACGGGCTCGGCCGCGGGAAGCGTCTCCCAACCGGAGGTTTCGGCGATGTACGCGACCGGCGTCGCCCCTTGAATCGTGAGCGCGACCGGGGTGGCCGCAGCCGGGGTGCTGGCGATCTCGCCAAACGTCAGGGCATAGGCGGGGGATGGGGCGGCCAGGAGGACGGCTCCGAGACAGGCGGGGAGCAGGGCCGACCGGGGGTGGAGCATCCGCGCAGCGTATCCGAAAAGTGCGCTCCTCCGCTGCCACCGGCGGGACTCGCCGCTCCCAGCGACCCGCGCCATGTATGAAAACCGACGACGTCGCTTTTCATACGTCCGCATTCTGAACGCAGATCGAGGTCAAGTCTTGCCTCGTCAAGAGAATTGCGGTAACGTGGAAATCCCCAGTCCACGTTCGGCGCCTCCGCGCCGCCGTCCCGCCCACCGCTCCGCGCCGTCGCCCCACCCGAATCCCCGAGCCTGCCCCATGGAAACCGCGGTCGACCCCTTCCACCCGCTGCTCCGCATCCTCGACCGCTACCGCTCCGACGTGCATCACCTGCGCCCGGCCGCGCCCGAGAGGACGCTCGACGACCCGCAGGGCCCGCCGATCCCTCAGTCCCTGCGCAGCTTTCTGGTGCGTTGGAACGGCGCGGTGCTCTTCCGCGGCGTCTTGCGCGTGCGCGCGGCCGTCGACATCGCCCAGGCGAGCAAGGAGGCGCCAAACGTCTGGTTGTTCGCCGATGGTCCGCGCGACGACCTGTGGGGCTATGCCGCGATCACCGACGGCTGGCATTTCGGGCGTTGGGACGGAAAGCGGCTCATCCCGCTGCACGAGCACTTTGGACGTTGGCTGCACGCCCAGGCGCGCATCCTCGACGAGGACAAGCGCGAGGGCCTGCCCCAGATCGAGAGCCGCCTCGACAGCGACCCCGAGTGCGGTCTTCTCCAGTTTCAACGCGGTGAGTACCTGCTGGCAGACGGTGACGCGACGAGTGCGCTTCAGGCGTACCGCCGCGCAACCGCGCTCGCGCCCGAACACGCTACCGCCTGGCAGCGCGTGGGCGAGGCCCTCCTCGCGACGGACCACGCCGCGGCTCGCCACGCGTTCATCATGGCGTTCCGCAACACGATCCTCCCGCTGCCGTACCCGGGCGCGCCGGCGATGGACGCGAGCACGCTCCGTGTGATGGAGAGCCTCTTTCCGGCGGACGACGCGGGCTGGGAGCGGGAGCTCCACCACTTCGTTCACGAGCGCAGCCTCGGCCTGACCGACCCGGACGCCGCGCAGCTTTTTGAGACCGCGGCGTTGAGCCACGCGCGCGTGCACCTCGCCCGTCACGAGCGTCCGGAGGCGCGAAAGGCCCTCGCCCTCGCGCGGGAGCACGCGATGCGCATCCCCGGCGGCGTCGCACCGCACCGCGTTTTGCCAGGGTTGCTCCTCGGTATCGTCGCGCTGGACACCGATCTTGGCGACCACGAGGACGCCGAGGACACGCTTCGCCGGCTCCGGTCGCACGATCTGGCGAGCGTTCGCGCCCGCGCAGATCTGGCGCTCGCCCGGATCGCGTTGCTGCGGCAGGAGCCCTGGGTCGATGAGATCGTCCGCGAGGCGCAGGCGGGCCTGGAGCGCGATGAAGACCGCTGCGATGCCTGGTTGATCCTCGCAGAACGCGGCGGGGACTCCGGCACGGCGGCGCTCGCCGAAGCGATCCGGCTCGCGACCGAGATGGGCGATGCCGGGCGCCTGGCCCGGGCCGAGCTGCTCCTCGGGGATCTCGCCGTAGAACGCGGTGATCTCCCGGCTGCCTGCCAGCACTACCTCGCGTGCGAGGACGACGCCGAAGCCCGGCTCCGTGCCCACGTTCGCCTCGGCGACATGCGCGAGGATCCGTCGGACGCCGTCTCCCACTACGTTGCGGCGGTCGAAGGCTTCCAGAAGTTGCACCTGCCGATCCGTGAGGCCTGGGCGCGCTTGCGGCTCGTCCGGTGCGGCGACGCGTCGCAGGCCGAGGACGCGTTGACGACGTTCAAGCAAGCCGGCATCGCCTCAGGCGTTGCCGTTGCCGACAAGCTCATGGGCCGGCCCGGGTTCAGCCTCCCCTGGCACCTGAACGCCGCCGCCGAGCACGCACGTGGGCGCCACGACGCCCAGCGCATGCGCGCCCCCCTCAACCGCGCCGACGCTGACCGGCCCGAGCGACGCCTCCTCGCGCATCGCCAGGCCATCGCGGCGAGCGACGCAGGGACCGCCGCCGTGCTGATCGACGAGATGCGCGCTGAGCTGGCCGGGATCGTGCGCTCGGATGGCCGCGCGCGCGACCCGTCCGTCATGCGCTTTGTCGCCGGCGTCGACCTCCTCGCGGGACACCCAAGCTTTGACGCCGCGAAGGCCCTGCTTGACTTCCTGCACGCCCCGCTCGGGCAGGAGGCCGCTCGGCGCGCGTTGGTCGGTGCCATGGCCCGATCGCCCAACATGACCCTGGTGCAGTCGCTCCTCGACATCGTCGAAGCGAACGGCGAGCCCGTCGCCCTGGCGCATGCCATCGAGATCCTGGGCTTGCGGATGGAGGGCGCGGCGCTACCGGCGCTCTCCGCCCTGGCGGAGTCCGGATCGCCGCCTGTACGCCGCGCGTCGATCACAGCGCTCGGCCGCATCGGCGATCCAGAGTCCATCGACATCATCTTGCCGGCGTTGGACGTGCCGGAGCTCGCGGAGGTCGCGTCCGTCGCCCTGTTGCTGCTCGGCGAGTGGGAGGGGGTCGACTTTCACGGGCAGGCGATGCACGCTGGCACGCCGCACCTCGCCTTCGCGCCGGGCGAGATGGTCGGGCGTTTCGGCGGGCCAAGCTACTATTTGATGCTCCAGAACTGCTCCGAGCGCGAGGGCGCGATGGGCGCTGGCGCCATTCACGGCCTCGGCCTGCTCGGCTGTACCCGCGCCGTGCCGCGGCTGATCGACTACCTGCAAGCGCGCGACCCGCAGCGCGCGAACCTCGCCGTCACCGCGCTCGAGCTGCTCACGGGGCACACCGAAAGCCTGGAGGACGGGCACCCGCGTCAACGCTGGGAAGCGTGGTGGGAGGCCAACAAGCACAACTTCGACGACCACCGCCGCTTCCGCTACGGCAAGCCTTTCGGTGTGCGCGAGATGCTGGAGCGCCTGGCCCACGACGACGCTGGCGTCCGCACCGTCGGCTATGACGAGCTTGTCATCTCCACCGGTGTACGCCTGCCGTTCGACGTGGACGGGCCCTGGCGCGTGCAGCAGCACCACCGCGCCACCTGGGAGCGCTGGTACGCCGACCACATCCACGAGCTGCCGCGGACGGGCTGGCTCTTTCACGGCGAGAGCATCGGGTAGGCCGACTGCCGGCGAATTCGCGTGCGGAGGTGGGGGCGCGTGGCTACGATGACACGCAATGCGCCCCGCCCACCGCCTCCTCGCTCTCGCCGCGCTCCTGCTGGCGTCGGCGCCGTTCGCCCTCGCCCACCCCGCTGGCTCGCCCGAGCCGAGTGATGCAGCCGCCAGCGGCTGGTCCTATCTCTCGCCCGCCTCGGTGATTGTCAACACAAAACAGACGTTGGAGTACCACTATGTGGTGGGTTCCGGCGGCATGGTCGCGGGCGACAGCATCCGCATCGAGGACCCGCTCTTCCACGGCATGACCTGGGCCAAGTACGGACAGTTGGTGACGGATCCAGCGCTTTGTACGCCACAGACGAGCGAGCAGGACTCGTCGACGGGCATGATCACGGCACACACGTCGACCGGCGTGACGGTCACGCTCAAACGCAGCGAGGACGCCCCGATCGGGCTGAACACGTACGCCTACACGGACGTCACCCTCGATGGCACTTCGCTCGCCCCGGGCGACGAGATCGTCGTGGTCTACGGTGATGCGACGAGAGGGTGGGATTGCGGCTTCGAATTCAGCGACCGGTCCTGGCACAAGGTGGGCATCCAGAGCTGGGAGACGTTCGACGGCGGGGTGACCTATACACAGCTCGACACCACGCCCACGTTCGACGTCACGTCGCTGTCGACCGTCAAGACGCTCCGCGTAACCGGCCCTTCGCAGGCGATTTTTGAGGACGGCGCTGATCTGCAGGTGGCTGTGTTGGACGAGCTCGGCAATCCCATCGAGAGTTGGACCGGCACCATCTCCGTCAACCACACCTACGGGGGCGCCGAACAAACGCTGACGACCAACGACGCCGGCGTCGGACACCTGCACGTGACCCTCTCCGCCGTCGGCGATGTCGACCGCATCACCGTCGCCGGCGACGACGGGAGCACGGGCACCTCAAACCCCATCGTCGTCTACAGCAGCGCGGCTCCCCCGACCGAGTACACCTACTGGGGTGACCTCCACACACACCACGGGCACAGCTACACGACGGACGACGGGCGTTATCTCGATGAGAACATCGTCTACGCCCGGGACGTCGTCGGTCTTGACTTTGCAACCGAAGCCCAGAAGACGCTCCCTATCGAGATCGACGGCGACGCGCTCTGGTTGGAACGTCAGGACAACTGCGTCGGCGAGTCCGAGGACGGAAAGTTCATCTCCATGCTCGGGTTTGAGTGGATGGGCGACCACATCACGGGCGACAACCAGGGCCACAACAATTTCTATTTTGACAGTTGCAACGCGCCGCTTGGCGCCCTGCTTAGCGCCGACTATCCGGACGGCATCGGCGCCTTTGCTTCCGGGCAGGGCCCCTACGACTTTGCCACCGGGCTGCTCTCCAGCAGCATCCACACGGTCATCATCCCCCACGCGCCGCTCTACACCGGCTATCTGTACACAGGGGAGGCGATCAACAACACCATTCGAACGGCGGCCGAGGTGTACTCCGAGTGGGGCTTCAACATGACCCCCGCGAACCGCGCCGGCAGCATCCCGGATGGCCTCCGCAACGGCAACCGGTTCGGCTTCGTCTCCTCCAGCGACAATCATGACGGCTGGCTTGGCAACCCATTCTCCAATAAGTCCGTCCGCTCGGGCCTGGCCGCCATCGACGCCCCCGCCCTGACACGTGCCGACCTCTTCGCCGGCTTGCAGCAGCGTTCCACGTATGCGACGACGGGAGAACGCATTGTGGTCGACTACTCCGTGACAGACGGCGCCGAAGTGAAGATGGGCCAATACTACGTTGCTGCCGCGCCGACGTTCAACTGGACCGTGCACGGCACCGAGCGCGTCTCGTCGGTGACCCTTTACGCCGTCCAGCTCGCACCCACCGCGGCCGTCGAAACCCTACAAACCTGGGCCCCGAACGCCGAGGACGCCTCGGGCACGTTCGCGTACACCTGGGACGGGCAACCGCGCGCGGTCTGGCTCGACGTCGTCCAGACCGCGGACTCCGTCACAGGCGACAACGACGAGGCCTGGGCGAGCCCCATCTGGCTCACCGGCGACTGCACGACCGGCGAGGCCATCGACCCTGCGCTGCGCTGCCCGGGGGACTCTGACAACGACACCGCACCCGCCGATACGCAGGGGGACACGCAGGTCAACGTGGACAGCGTCCCGCCGGTGGACAGCGGCGGCAAGGAGACGGGCGTGGACTCCGGTGGGCCCCACGGGCGTTGCAACTGCGGGACGACGGGCGGGGACTCGGGATTTGGGCTCGTTGTGATGGTGGCGGGGGTGATTTTGGGGAGGAGGAGGCGGGTGTAGGGGCGGCGCTGGCGGGATAGTCGCACGGGTGAGCCCGCTTTCAATCCGCTTGGTCCGGTGGTTTCTGGCGAGCCTGGTCCTCGCATGGCTAGCCTCCGCGCACTGGCCCGAGTGTGTCGACGACGTCTACATCCTCGCCGACTACGGGCGGCAGTGGGCCCGTACGGGTGCGCTCACCTGGACGACTGGCGAACACGTTGAGGGATTTTCGAGCTTCGCGCTCGTGATTGTCGCCGCGATCGCGACGAGGGCGGGGGTCGCGGCGGAGATGGCGCTGAAACTGACGGCGATGGCGTCGGCGGTGGCGACGCTCGGGCTGGCGTCTGTGCAGTTACCGACTACCAAATCGGGGACGGTGACACTCCTTGGGCTGTCGGCGTGCGCTCCCTTCGTTTACTGGGCGGCGGACGGGATGGACGCGGCCGCGTTCGGGCTGGTGCTGGCGGCAGGATGGATGTTGACGTTGCGGGAGTCCCTGCACCGGGCGTTGTGGGTGTTGGCGTTCGCGGCGGTGGTGAGGCCGGAGGGGTTGGTGCACTTCCTCGTGGCCGGCGTTGTCCTGGCGTTTTCGGCGGGATGGCGAGGCGTTGTCCGCGCCGCCTTCGGGCCGTTGGCGTCCCTGGGGGCGCTCATGGCGCTCCGGTTGTGGTGGTTCGGGGCGTTGATTCCGACACCGACGCTCCTGAAGATCGTCGCGGTGCCATGGTCGCCGTACGGGTTGAGGCAGGCGGCGGGTGACATCGTTCCGTTCGTGGGGCTGTTGCTCGCCGTTGCTCCGGATCCGGCGCGGCGAAGCGGGTGGCTGGCCTCGGCGCGGTGGCTCCCGCTTCTCGTCCAGGTGGGGGTTCTCGGGCGCGCCAGCGGGGACTGGATGGCGCATTCCCGGCTTTTGCTGCCCGGAGCGGTCGCGAGCGTCCTATGCGCCGCCGAGCACGCGCGGGTACGGTGGTCGGCGGGTGGATGGGCCCTGGTCCTTCCCGGCCTCGCGGCGGGCGCGTTGTGGCTACCGGTGGGGTACGGTGCCTTCAACCTCCAGTTCTTGACGCCTCCGGGGCCGGCCGCCGTGGCGCGCGACTACGGAAGGGGGCTTGTGACGCCGTTGCCGGAGGACGTCGGGTGGGTCGTTGAACATGTGCCCGACGGCAGCACCGTGCTTGTGAACGACGTCGGCTTTCTCGGCGGAATTCCTGGCATCAACGTGCTGGACCTGCGCGGTCTCACGACCCGGGCTGTCGCTGAGGCCTCCGCGGCCGGTATCGAGGATGAGTGGCTTCGGGGCTTGCTCGCCGACCCGTCGCGGCGGCCGTTCGCGGTGCGGGTCGCGTTTTGGGGGGAAGCGCCGGAGCTCCCGGGGTGGTTGACGCCGGCCTACCCCAGGACGGACCGCCTGACGTACCCGGGCGGGGAAGTTGACTGGTTCTCGGAGGAGGGGTCCGTCCCCGCCGTCAAGGTAATAGCGCGGTGGGCGGCGTTGTCGTCGCAACACCCCGATCATGCGTGGATTCGATGGCGGTATGCGCTGGCGATCAGTGCCACCGGACGAGATCCCTCCTCTGTGGTCGTGGGCGGGCGTTCCCGTTTCCCGCGCGATGATCGATTCGCAGATCCTGCGGCCGTCAGGTTCGTCGCAGGCTCGTCCCCGCTGGAGTGGTCCGACGGGTTCCTGCTCCCGCCGTCCGCATGGGTGGAAACGCCCGATCAGGCTTGCGAAGGTTCATCGCCCGGG
Organism: uncultured Pseudomonadota bacterium; assembly: GCA_903844155.1. Classification (GTDB taxonomy): domain Bacteria; phylum Myxococcota_A; class UBA796; order UBA796; family SXON01; genus CAIUMM01. Next base: position 51,569 of record CAIMSU010000009.1, read on the forward strand.
CTGACGGTCACGGGGCCGCCGGGGTCGTCAGCTCTCGCTGCCTGGCTCCCGGTGGGGGTCCACGAAGCCAGCTTGGTCCTCGGCGAGGTACCCACGGACCAGATGATCGTGCCGTCTGGCGGCGCGTTGGCTACGCCTCTCGATGCGCTGTGCCCGAGAGGGGGAACGGGCCACTTTGGGGTCCAGAATCCCGGGTCGGCGGGATCGGCGTCGTTGGCTGTGCGCCTGACCGCCGGCTGACCCGTCCTACCGCGGCACCGGAATCGTCAGGATCGCGCCCGCCTCGGCCCCACCCTGCCCGTCCTCGTACCCGCCCATGATGATGTCCCGGCTCCCATCCCCGTCCACATCGTCCGAAAACGCGGCCCGGTACCCCCAGGCGCTCAGCTTGATTGTCGCGAGGGCTTCGAGCGGTGCGTCGGTCACGTCGTCGTGCGCGCCGATAGTGACGTTCTCGCCTGGCCAGATCGCAGCGAGCGACGTGCCCAGGGCCGCGTACCATTGCACCGCGAGCAGGGTCTCCCCCCTCCCATCCCCATCCAGATCCCCCAGGTCCACGGTCTCGTAAGCGTACGAATCGGCTCCAAAATCGACGGTCGAGGTCGCGTCCTCGACGATCTGCACGGGGTTGGTGGCGAGGTGGGTGAAGATGCCGAGCGAGGAGGTGTTGTGGATGCTGACGAGGTCGCGCGCGCCGTCGCCGTCGACGTCGCCGATCATCTGGGCGTCCTCGCGGTCGGAGGTGCCGGCGGTGGAGCGGGACAATCGGAAGAGGGCGTCGTCGGGGAGGACGGGGTTGGTGAGACCGCCGGGGACGATGGCAGCGACGTCGCCGGCGTCTGTGGTGACCATGAAATCGTCGTAACCATCGCCGTTTTCGTCGCCCGCGTCGAGGACGCCGGAGAGGTCGCCGGAGGCGTAGTAGCCATGGACCGTGATGTCGGCGTCCGCGAGGGACATTGCGCCGCTGACGGTCGAAAAGAGGGCGACGCAGCCGGCGTTTGCGTTGCCGTCCACGGTCGTGAAGGGCTCACCGACCGCGAGCCAATTGGAGCCGTCGCCCATCACGTCGCCGACGTAGTGGATCGACAGGCCGCTGACGGCGCCATTGTCGCCGGTGACCCTGCCGAGGGCGATGGCGTCGGGGTCGAGCGCGGTGCCGGAGGCGAGATCGACGCCGCTGATGACCCAGGTTCGGCCGCTGAAATCGTTGACGCCCGCGGCGGAGAGGGCCAGGTCGGGGACACCGTCGCCGTCAACATCCGGGCCGCCGTCGATGTCCGTACCGAGGTACTCGTCCGCCGCCGTAGCGATGAGCGTGTGGCTTCCGGCCAGGGACCCGCCCGCTGAACCGCTGACAAGGTAGACGATACCGCCGTTTTCGTGCACGCCGTTGTCGTACAGCCCGACGGCGAGGTACTCCGCGAGGCCGTCACCGGTGACGTCGCCGAGGGCGGACAGCCGTCGACCGACCTGCGCTCCGGCGCGCTCACCGAGCCAGGCGTTGTCGCCATATTCGAGGGTGATCGGCTCCAATTCGCCGTCACAATTGTTGTCGGTGTAGCCGTTGGCCCAGGTCTCCTCGGCGCCGGGGAACACGCTGGCATCGGCATCGTCACAGTCGGCTCCGCCGGCCTCGGTCGCGACGACGCCGTCGCCGTCGAGATCGTTGGCGTCGCCGTCGGTGCAGTCCTCGTCCACGCCGTCGTAGGGGATCTCCGTGGCGCCGGGATGAACGCTGGGGTCGGAGTCGTCGCAGTCGTCGCCGCCGGCCTGGATCGCGTCGTGGCCGTCGCCGTCGACGTCGGTGAGATCGGCGCCGGAGCAGTCCTGATCGACACCGTCGTAGGGGATCTCGGTGGCGCCGGGGAACGCGTTGGGATCGGCATCATCGCAGTCATCACCGACGTCCGAGTAGTCCTCCGCGGGCGCCTGGCAGGCGACGGTGACGGTCGACCCGCCGTGCCCGTCCCCGTCAACGTCCTGGTACCAATTCCGGGCGTCGGTGGCGTTGTTGTCGATGATGCCGTCGCAGTCCTGGTCAACGCCGTCGCAGGTCTCGGGCGCGCCCGGGTAGATGCCCGGGTTGGCGTCGTTGCAGTCGTCCATCGCCGCGTACCCGTCGCCATCGGCGTCCGTGAGCTGGGCGAGGCGGTCGAGGTAGCCCTGTTTATCGAGGAGACAGGCCGTGAAGAGGAGGGTCAGCATTCAAAACCCTCGGGCGACCATCGCCCTGACAAGGCCATGGCGCCGGGCCGCGGGGGCCGCGTCGATGACGTCGCCCCGGCCCGAGTCATCGCTCACGAGGAACTCCGGGTAGTCGGCGAGCGCCGCGGCGAGTTGGGCAGAGAGCATGGACGCTGGTATCCTCGCGCGGGTTCGCGCGCTGGAGGGTCGGCCGCTGCTCTGGGATACGCCGCAAGCATGCTGACACTGCTCGCCGGGCTCGCGTTCGCCGCTGTGCCGTTGGCGCGTTTACCGGCCGAGATCGCCGGGGATGTCACCGTCGACCAGCCTGTCGCTCCGACCCCGCTGCCTCTGCCCCTGCCTCCTCGCCGACCCGCCCAGGCGCACACTGGCATTATTTTGGCCCATTCTGGAGAGTTTGCGGCGGGCTCGGGCTTGGTCTCGCTGGCCGTCGGGTTCGGGGCTCAGTTTGGAACGGGCGATCAAAGCGGGTTGGTCTCGCCGGTAGGGAGCGTGCTGTCAGGCTTTGGGGTCGCGGGGCTGGTGATCGGGGTTCCGGTGTTCATCGTCGGGACGGTGGTCGAACGAAAGGGGGAGGCGCAGGCGGGCGTGGTGGAGCCGGGGGACGGCGCACCAGAAACGCGGGGCCGCGGGGCGATTGTGGGCGTGCGTCTTGGGGTTTCGACGGAGGGTGTGGTCGTGAGCGGGGGGTTCTGAGCGCGCTGCCTACTTTGCGGGCGTCGCGACGCTGTCGGTCACCGTGAGGCCGCAGCAGCTCTTGCCGCCGCAGGTCGCGGTCTTGTCCCGGCTGCTGATCGTCAGCGTACAACCTTCGTCTTCACCGCTGCTGCACGAGCAGTCGAGCACTTCGTAGCCGAGGCTGTGCCCGTTGGAGACGTTGGCGCGGGTCGCGCTGACCGTCTGGATGGTGTAGCCGCTCTTCGCGGTCGCGGTCCGGCCGGTCACTGTGACGGCAGCGTCGGCGTTTGGGGTCGTCGAGGCCGGCGCGGCGAGTGTTCCGGACGTCCAGACAACGCCGGTGACGAGGCAGGCCAGGAGCGAGAGACGGGCGAGGTGCCGGGGCATGGGAACTCCTGGTTATCGAGGGTTTGAGGTGGACTTTGGGGCGCTGACGTAGCTCAGCTCGCAGCATGCGTCCCCGCCGCACGTGACGGTCTGTCCGCGGCTGCCGAGCGTGCAGCTCCCGCCCTTGTCACAGGAGCATTCGACGGCTCCCAAGGCCGAATTTCCGCTGCCAAGCACGTTCGCCGTGGTGCCAGTGACCGTGCCGAACGAGTACCCGGGCAGGGCCGTCGCGGTCCGTCCAGAGACGGTCACACCGGGTGTCGTGGACGGTGCCGCGGCTGGAGTGTTGCCCGACGTGGCGGGGGCGGCGAAGGAATGGTGAAAGCCGAGGAATCCGACCACGATCAGGATTGCGGCGAGCAGTTGGAGGAGGCGTCTGGCGGTCATGGGCCGTTCCGGGAATCCGATCACCTATGGGCGGACGTGGTGGGGCGCAAACGCCGTGTTGGTCGTGGGTTGCGCGGCGACGGATTGCCGAAGAGGGCGGATGGTGGCCGCGCGATACGAGGCGGCTGTGAACCCGCCGCTCCTGCCAGGATTTGCGCTTCGGGCGCACACGCACCTGCTGGTGGTGGCCGGATCGCGGGCGTTTGGCGTGCACCATGCTGACTCCGACGTTGATGTGAAAGGTGTAGCAATTCCCCCCGGCGAGTGGTTCCATGGGTGCTTGCGGCATTTTGAGCAGGCGACCGATGGCGCGGCGATGGCCGAATTCCTGGCAGACCTGGAGCCCGCCGAGCGCGAGGCGGTCACCCGAACGAAGCTTGAAGGCACTGTTTTCGAGATCCGGAAGTTCCTGAGGCTCGCGGCGGAGGCGAACCCCAACATCCTGGAGGTGCTGTATTGCCGTGACGACGAAGTGCGGATCATGACGGCGATCGGTCAAAAGCTTCGGTCATCCAGGGATATCTTCCTTTCCGCGCGCGCACGGCACACGTTCGGCGGGTATGCGACCGCCCAGCTCAAGCGCATCGAGACGCACCGTCGCTGGTTGCTCGATCCGCCAAATCAGGAGCCGGTGCGCGAGGCGTTCGGGCTGCCGGCTCGCACGGTCATCCCCGCGGACCAGCTCGCAGCCGCGACCGCGGCGATTCGCACGCGCGTGGACGACTGGGACGTTGACCTCTCAGCCCTCGCCGAGCCGGAGCGCCTGGACCTCGCTGGGCGAATCGCGGCGATGGTCGCGGATCTCCAGATCCACCAGGATGATCGCTGGCGGGCCGGGGCGCGCGCGATTGGGGTCGATGAGAACTTCCTGCTGCTGCTGGACCGGGAACGTAGGTACAAAGCGGCGAGAACGCAGTGGGAGATGTACCACCGATGGAAAGCGAATCGGAACGTGGCACGCGCGGAAGGGGAGGCGCGTTTTGGCTATGACGTGAAGCATGGCGCGCACTTGTACCGGTTGCTGAAGATGTGCAGCGAGATCCTGCTGGAAGGGCGGGTGCGGGTGTGGCGGGGCGGACTGGACGCCGACGTGATCCAGGACATTCGCCGTGGCGAATGGTCCTACGATCGGCTCGTTGGTTGGGCGAAGGAGGCGGACGCTGAGCTTGGTGCGATCTGCGCGGCGCGCGCGTGCGTCGTCCCAGACACGCCGGACACGGCGGCTGTCGAGGCGCTGTGTGTCGCGTTGGTGGAGGAGGCGCTACGAGGCTAGTGTGGCTCGGCGAAGGCGGGTTTCGATGAGCCAGGCGTCGACATTCGCGGCGTTCGGCGCGACGGCGGGCAGCGTGGAGGCGGCGAGTGCGGCGTCCAACATGAGGAATGCGCGGTCCATCGTGGCCTCTGCGGCTGTGTAGACGCGGTCGGAAAGAGGTTGTTTCTCGGCTTTGGACTTGGCTTCGAGGAGATCTTCGAGGTCGAAGCCACAGGCGGGGGCCAGCCGGGTGACGTCGGTGACGAGCTCGCCGGTGCGGAGCAGGTGCGTTCCGGTCAGGGTGGTTCTCAGGACGTAGAGGACCTTCTTGGCCCGGTGCGTTCGGGCTGCTTCAAGGCGTTGATTGAGGGCAAAGCCACGGTAGTGGTGATGGCAGCGCTTGGAGAGGCTCGCCCGGACGAGCGGCTGCAGCTCGATCAGCAGCGGCGTACGGACCAGCAACAGATCGCCGAGGATGCGCTCGATGAAGTTGCCGTTTCCTTTGAGTACACCGTCGCAGACCATGCCGAGCTCATGGGACGAGTAGTCCAGCTCAACGCCCTCGACGACCTCGATCTGCTCGACAGGCGGGGTGGCCGGGTGCAGTCCGAGCAGGTCGCGGGTGGGCGCGATGTGGACGCCCTTGAGGTCCAGATCGCTGTCGGGCGAGGGGAAGCCGTACGCGTGGGCGCCGCTGAGGGCCACGACGACGGCCTCGCGCGCGGCGCAGGCGGTGGTCAGGAAGCGATTGGCGACGACGGACTGGTGCGGGGTCATCGCGTCAGGGTAGCGCGCCGGAGGCGCGCAATCGCGGAGCGGGCGCGGGTGCGAAAGGGAGTGGGAACGACCGCGTAGGGCGTGGAAAGGGAACGAGGGAGGCCAAGAAAAATGAAGAAGACCCGCGGGAGGGTGAGGGCCCGCGGGTCTTTGGGAGTGGGGTGGAGGCGAGGGGAGTCAGGCCGAGGATCGGGAGGATCGGCTTCCAGGGGTGGGAATTGAGGGGGAAGGCGGGGAGTAGGCGGGAGAGGACGGGACACGGGGAGGGGTGAGGAGGGACCGGGAGGGAGGAGGATGGAGGGGCGTGTGTCCTTCGAGTGTCCCGGCGGTGATAGCTGCGGCCGGCGGCGCAGTGTCGACTCGCCACTCTCAAATCAAGTGGCGAGTTGCGAACGGTGCGGCGGCGTTCATCCGGCCCGACGAATCGCCGCCGCATCCTTCAGGTCGGCGACAGCCTGCCGGTACACGGCCTGCTTCAAGTAGGTCTGGTACGGGACGTCCGCGAGCGCCGCTGCCTGACGCACGAGGTCGAGCTGCTTCTGGCCCCACCGGAAGTTCACGCGGACCTCGGTGCCGGGGGTATGCGCGGCCAGATCCTGGTCGGCCTGGGCCACGGCCTCCTCGATCCGCGTCTCGACGTCAGCGGGGAAGGTGATGTCGGCTAGTTCTTCGTAGTTACGGCGCTTGCTCATCTTGAACCTCCAGTCGGAAACAGGTGATCACCATCACGACGCTGTGCGGCTCCAGCCAGATCCAGAAGAGACCGTGCGTCTTGCTCAATCGCTCGAACCGCTAATGGTCCTCGTTCCACGTCTGGGTCGTCGTCGGGTCGAACCAGACGTCGAGGGCGTCGTCGGGTTCGGTCAGGTGACGGGCGAAGATGTGCAGGAGGTGCGGGGCGTCGACGTCGTACTTGAAGACAAAGGTGACTCCTTGCTCGCGAATCCGGCGATAGGCGATGGGAGGCACGTGGCGAGTTTAGCTGCACAGTGGCAGATGTCAATACATCATCGTGCCCGGGCCGGGATTGCCCTCGGGCCACTCGCGCGGCATCCACCAGCATGCACACCCGCGGAATACGAGACGGCTATCGAGTCCAGTCGGAGGAGAGCATGACCGAAGCATTTGCAGAGCACGAGCGCCTCAGCAAGCGGTACGCCCTCGCGATCGCGCTGGGGCCGCTGGAACACGCCGTCGAGGACGACCTGCTGGAGCGCATCAACGACTTGTGGCTTGCGATGACACCGGCCGAGCGTGGGGTGGTGGAGGCCGAGGTCCGGGCGCTTCGGGTAGCCCCCGATGTCGACCCACAAACGGGCCCGCCAGATCAGTGAGGCAGATGATGTCGCGCAGCGCTTCGCAGCCACGACGCTTGCTCAGCTTGAGCCTGCAGGACTGAACCAGGGCGCTGCCGGATCCGCGCTCCCGGTTGGCAGTGATCTGCGGGGCGCAAGCGGGTAGCCCGGCTCAGGGCGCGACTGTCCGATGCTGGCGACCGGGGGCGTCAGACCCGTGGAGGTTCCCTTGATGCTCACTGCGCTCCTGTTGCTGGCGGCCGCTGCCCACGCCGAGTCCCCGTATTTCCGTGTGGCGGGGCAGGACCTGACCACGCGCACGTTGTACCAACTGGCGCTGCTCACGGACGGCGAGAGCCTGACGTACAACGTGTATCAACCCGAGAATCCGAGCTACCCGATCAGCATGATTGCGGCCGCCGTGCGGGACAGCTCCGAGGAGAGCATCCGGGAGATCCGCGTGATTGCTCCGAGAGCCTTTCAAGTGAGCCGGCCCGCGCTGAACATCTACGAGATTTCGACCGATGCATTGAACGACCCCGCCAGGTTTCCGGCGAAGTTCGTGGAGGACCCGCAACGGGGGCTTGGGCCCCTCTGGGGCTTTTTCGATCCGGTGGTCATCGACGGCAAGGTAGACGCGATCGTGGTCAGCGACCACGGTCTCGCCGCTGACGAGGGGATCCTCCGGCACGAGATCGCCCACCGTTGGTACGCCGCCTACTGTATTGACCGCTATGTCACGCTCACCAGCGAGGAGTTCGCTCGTCGGGTCGAGGCATCGCTCGGGAGGTAGCGCTCGCTGTTTCGGCCGATCGATGTTGTGGATGATGTGAATGGCTTGCACTACGGCCGTCCGTTGTGTATATGAGTGACTCCATCCACAACGGGAGTCTCCGATGCCTTTCATTCGCGCCCACGGTCAACAGCTCGCCCTCGTCCACGGCTCGCGTCAGGACGGCAAGGTCGTACAGGAGGTACTCTTCACGCTCTACTCGCGGTCCGAGGCGAACGCCGCGATCGGTGCGGAGCGGGGGCACTTTGAGGCTGTGGTCGAGGCGCTGCACCCCACGCTCACGTTCAGTTGGCCGCAGCTCCGATCACAGATCGCCGCGCAGATGGGCGCGCTCCCTGAGACCTATGACCAGGTGGAGGTACGCCTTCGCCGGGACTTTCGTGCGGCGCTGGTGGCCGTCACGCGGCAGCTTCTCCTCGCCGACCCGCTGGAGCTTGACGCTGCGGCGGACCTCATCGCCGAGCACGGCGAGGAGCTGGACTACCTCGTCGAGCGCATCGCCTGGCGACGCGAGATGGCGAAGAGCCGGAAGCGCCAAGCCTCGCCGCCACGTGACGAGTTCCTGTGGCAGTACACCCGGACAGCAGGGCACGTTCCCTTCGAGGCCGACGAGGAGATCCACGACATGTACGACCGAGGGGAGCTCGCGGCGCTCAGTGCGAGGGCCAAGCTGCTCGTCGAGGCGTTCCCCAACTACGCCGATGGGTACAACATCCTCGGCCTCGTAGCGATGGACGAGCAGCGACTCGACGACGCGATCACCTGGTTCCAGCGGACTGCGGAGGCCGGTCGTGCGTCGCTCCCAAAGAGGGTGCGGAAGGACGCCTGGTGGACGGACCACGACACAAGGCCGTACATGCGGGGACTCTCCAACCTGGCCTGCGCGCAGAACCGGGCCGGGAGGTTCGAGGACGCGTTGGCGACGGCTGAGCGTGTCGTGGAGGTAGACCGGTACCATTGCGTCTACGACGCCCGACCGCACGTCCTGCTGAACCTCGCCCACTACGAGGAGGCCGAGGCCTTGATGCGACGCCTCCCAGGCATCACGAGCGGGTACGAGCGGGCGCTCGTGCTCATCGCGCTCCGGCGGCCAGTGGACGCGTGGCCGGTGCTCGTCCGCGCGGTGCTGGGCGCTCCGCGAACGGGTCAGCAGCTCCTCGGCGGTCGGGTCCCCGCCGCCCTTAGCCGGCACGAGCAGGACGAGGACCGGTCCGCCTGGCACCTGCAGCGCAATCTGCACGCCTTCCTGCCGAAGCATCGGCGCGCCGTGAACGACGCACTCCGGGCCGTGCTGCAGCACCCCGTGGTCGCGCCCCTCGTTGCGGAGCTGCACCAGTTGGAGGGCGCCGCGCAGCGGGGCGAGGGAGCTGGGCAGGCTCGCTACGTGGAGCTTCGATCTGTGGAGTTCGTGGAGTGCGTGGCGGCGACTGTCCAGCGCTGAGCAGGTGGCGCGGGGCTCAAGGGTGCCGGACTCGGACCGGTGGATCAGCTGGGCTCGACAGCGTCGAAGCCCTCAAGAGGCTCGAAGCGGTAGGCGATGCACTGGCCCTCCGTGTCGTCGAAGATGGACTCATCGGGCCACTCGGCGTCCTCCGTGAAGGGGGTCACGAACCAGTCGGGCGCCCCCAGCCCGAAGTTCTCCGGGTGGATGTGGACGCCAGTCGTGTCGTCGCTCCTCGCCGCGTCCAGCCAGCCGCCGTTGAACTCACGCAGCTCCAGGATGACGAAGCCGACGGGCCCGAGGCGAATGCGTCGGAGGGGCTCGAGATCGGCCAAGCTGGCGTCGCTGACATGCTCTCGGAGTACCACGCCGAGGGTGGCGGGCAGCTTGTCGTCGAGCACCGCGTGCCAGTCGCGGGGCACCGCGTCGATCTCGAGGGCCGCTCCGTCTGGTCGGAAGGCGTGGGCGCAGGAGCCACACTCGAGCCAGCTGACCAGGTCGTCCAGGTCGTACGTGCGACCGGAGTCCATTCGCACTCCGCGGTCGGAGCCCGGAATGTCGTAGTCCGTCTCGTCGCAAGCCCTCATCAGCGTGCCGTTGACGCCGAAGCCCGCCGTCTGCAGCGTGCGCGGGCGAACGTGGACGCTGGCGCAGCTCCGGCAGGCGAACCAGGGGGCGCCGGTCTCGGGGTGGACGTAGCGGGGGAGCGAGGAGAGGGGGAGGGTGTCGTCGATCATGGGGGACTCCGGGGAGGGGACGCCGCCGATGCCCGGCCCGGACACTTCGGGCGCACGATATCCTGCGGACAAGAGCTTCGGCGTGGCGGAACAGCTACGATCATTGCGGAGGTGCGCCGATGGGATTTCCCCTGAACTGCTATTCCGTGCTCGGTGCGTTTCTGCCTCGCTCGGCGGATGATCACCTTGCCGGCATGTACCGGCGGTTGCGGACCGAGGTGACACGCACGTTCAACATGGTCGCCATGGTGCTGTTTGACCCGGAGGACGACGCGGCGTTCGCCCTGGAGCTCGGCCGGAGGTTTGACCGCCTGAACAGAGAAACCGGCGAATGCCTCCTCTTCTTCGCCGCGGTCAGCGGACTCGTCCCCACGCGAACAGTCGATGAGCAACCGCTGTGGGCCCGGCTGATCGACGAGCTTCACGCCCCGGGCGACTACCGGCCTCAACCGTTGGGCACCCGGGCGGGTGCGGCTCACGTGCTGGCTCAGGCGATGGGCATTCCGCGCTCGGCCCTGCCCTGCGTTGTTTTCACTGACGATGTCAGCCGCGACCAGTGGGGGTGGTGTGAAACGCGCGACGTGTCTGCATGCGCGTGTGCGTTGACCAACTTGGCCAGGTTCGCCGAGAACACCCGGCCGACGGGGCTCACAGATCTCGGCGCGCTCGCCGCCCGCCTGGCGAGCGCTCCGACAAACGAGCGTGGTCCGTGGTGGGAACTGCGTCCTCTTGCCGACGACCTCGACGGACAACGGCATGCCGGACTGGGCAGGCTCTGGCGTGGTCCTTCGCGGCCACACATCCGTCAGGGTCGGACCCACCCGACGCGACATGTCGCGGAACTGGCGAGCGGGGTCTTGGGGCTCCTGGCGGACGATGACGGATTCGTGCGCGCCTCGGGCGGAGGCGCCCGTGTCACTTCGGTGCCTGACTTCCTGGGCGACCGACATGAACCGTCCGACGAGAGCATCTACATTTACGCGACTCTTCGTCGTCTCCAGTGTGGAGCCGGCGAGCCGGACGTGAGGTTCTTTCGTCATCTTGAGCAGGAAGCGGCTGACGCCTTTCGCACCGCCTACTTTCTGGCTGCCCACGCCGAAAATGAGAGGCTCGACCGGGGGGCCATCGCCGTGAGTGTAGGCAAGGCGCTGGAGATTGAGGTCAACGGGTCTCTGGTTCAGGAGGTCCGCCGGGGGCGTGGGGCGCAGATGCCGGGCGACTACCGCGAACCTTCACGAGCCGTCGGGGTGGGCGAGATGCCGATCAAGCTTGCCGGTCTCGAACGCCCGCTGAACCTCAACGAGGAGCGAAAGGGACTCGGTTGGTTGGCACCGCCGATCGGTCAACTCTGGCATCTTCTCCGCAACTCCGAGGTCAAACTTTTGCTCCGCGACCACGCCCCGGTCGAAGCGATCTCCGCCGCCGTTGGCAAGGTCCGAGGAGCACGGAACGTCGGCGCACACACGGGTGCCCCCACGGCAGCCGTGATCGAATCGGTCCTGCGGAGCGTGTCTGATATCGACTCCGCTGGCGGGTTTTCCGCCATGGGGGTGCTGCGATCCAGCTTGAAACCGGCCCCGAACGGGGCTGCGAGGCAACAGGGCGGTCAGTAAACCCCCCGCGCGGTCACCGCCGCCGCTGCGTCGGCATCCCAGCCCTCACGAAGTCGCCCAACTGCGTTCTCCAGCTCAGGGATGCGGCTCAGGTCTACGTTTGCGGAGCTGAGAGCGGCTCCTGCGACGTCCCTCGCCCAGTCCACCTCAAGCAGGAACGCCCCGATCTGCCACCGTTGGAAGTTCGTCGTCTCGCCATCCGGTTCGGGGGTCAACAAAGCGTCCAGATCCGCGACGGACCTGACGACGGCCGCCCTGAGCGCCCGGAGCCGCCATCGACCCGCTCTCTGTAGGTCGGACTCGGCGAGCAGGGCATTGATGGCATCGACGGCGATCATGTCGGTCAGACCCTCAATGCTTCCGCCCCGGAGCAGCAGCCGCCCGACGTACCAGGCCAAGTAGGCACGACTCTGGAGCTGATAGACTGCCGCTTGTTTGTGCAGTTCTGCGCGGGCGGTCGACAGTGCCAATCGGGCGCCGCCCAGATCGCCGCTCCGAACTTGGCTCCAGCCCAGGTCCAGCAACGCCCGCGGTCTCTCGTGCCCGGGTGCAATCCTGAGCAGTTCGGCTTGGAGCCGTTCCGCCTCGCCAGGGTTTCCCTCCAAGAGGTGCAGCCGGCGCCAACTCCCAAGCATCTGCATCCGGTCCCATGAACGACCACGGACGTCGAGCGCGTGCTCGGCTTGTGGGGATTGAAGAACGACCCGAGCCCCTCCGGGGTCAAACGCATCGATTCGCATGCCGGCGATGCTAGCAAGGCGCTCGCAGACATACTGGTCGCTCAGCGTGTTCGCGAGCGCGACACCCTCCGCATTGTCGAAGCATCGCTGGGCCTCGCTCGGGCGCCCCTGGTGGACAGCGACGGCGGCAAGGCGGAGGTGCGCCTCAAGGATGAGCTCGCAATCCTGGGGCCGGGCTAAGCCGAGGAGGGCTCGATACCGTCCCTTCGCCAGTTCGTAATCGTGGCTTTCGAAGGCGTCTTTGGCGGAGCTCGCAGTCGCAGTGACTTGATTACGATCTGTGACCGCCGCTGCGCCCCACACCAGGCTTTCAAGCTCCGTTACTGATGCCCCGACCGTCATCCCCACCACATGCACGGCCGGGGTGTGAGAACCGCAGATCAACAGCCTGCACCGGGGGAGTTCTAGCTTGACGACCCTCGCCTTGGCGTCACCGTGGCCGACGGGTGCAAGGCGAGGGATACCTCCGGGACCCGGTACGAGGTCGGCGCTGACGACGATGTCGTGTGCCCACATTCCCCGGGTTTACACGCGCAGGACCGCGATTTTCCGACCCGGCGGCGTCCAGAAAACGGCCTCGGGGACGCGCAGGTACCGCAGGATTTGCGCGGCGGCGGACGGAAACGGGCGCGCGATGCGCGTCCACACG
>CAIMSU010000010.1:0-45000 GCA_903844155.1 uncultured Pseudomonadota bacterium
GGGCGACATGGCGGCCTACTGGCAGTTCCACCGGCGGCAGGAATTTTGGAGAAATCATGCTTCATGCTACGCAGATGCCGAAAGAACATGGCTCTGGCAGGAGGCGGCTTGAGCGTCGTCGAAGTTGAGCCGCACCCGTTTGCATACGAGGGCCAAACCTTTTACGGCACCACCACAGACGCCGTTCGGCCGGTTGGCGGCGGTATCTCGCTCTCCTACGAGAATCTCAGTGATTTCGAGTTCGTGAGCCTCGTCCCGGACGTCACAACGGCCGCAGGCACCGACGCCAACGGCTATCGGGCCACCGAACCCCCGGCCTGGCCGGACGTGACCCATGACGCGCCGGCGGTCGCGGGGGTCTCGTTTACATCCACCCTGGGTGAGTCGTCCGGGCCAGGAATCACGCGAGGGGGCTTTCATGAGGGCTCGTCCGGGTCAAGCACGCCCTCCGTGTTCGGGCTCGGCCGACATCGGATTTGACTCCAGTGTGCCGCCCTACGACCCGCAGCTCTTCGCGGTCCCGGCCGGAGACACTCAGGTCGAATGCGACTACATGAACAATGCATGCAGCTTCCGCTGACGTACGCCGGCAGGATCACCCGGCGCAAGGGTCAGGACGATCCTCGGCTTGCTCGTCCCGACCCCCTCCCGCCCTCTTCAAAATAGCGGCGTTGGTTCTCCCCAGGCCCCGTCCGCGCGCGTCCAGGTCAGGTAGCAAGCCAGGGGAGGGCGGTGGCAGAGCTCGACCTCGCCGTCGAATCGGGCGATGAGCACCTCGCCATCGGACCACGCCAGGGCGGCCACCGCGCCCGGGTCCTCCGCCTGCCTTCCCTCGATTTTTTGTCGGAACCGGATGTCGTCCCAGTCCTCGCTCGTGAGCGCCCCCGTGTCTTTTGACGCCGCCAGGGCGTTGAGGGTCGCGGAGGGTGGGATCTCCAGCGGCAGAGGCGGGTTCAGGGTGGCTCTGAGCCAAGCAGCAATGCCCTCGCCGATCTCCAACTCCCGGATGTAATTGGGTCTCCCCAGACAGGAAAACGGCATCGGTACCTGCGAAAGCCCGCAAACCATCAGGCGCCTTCCGACGTCGAGCGCGCAATCGCGCTGGATTGGGAGATACGCCCATCGGACGAACGGGGTGGGGCGCTCCATCCATTCGCCGCAAAACGCGACCCCGGCGAAGGACACAGGCTGCCAGACGAGAACGCAAGCGGCGAAGGCCGCCCTCACGCGGGTCGCCACGGCGACGAGCGCCAGCGAGATCAGGGTCTGCCCCGCCAGGCCCGCCGGCGTTGTCCAGTCGTCGCCGTTGTCCCAGTGCCAGCGGACGCCGACGAGCACGGCGAGCCCGAGCAGGCTCCACTTCAGCGCCGCGTTGCGGGCCTCGTGGGCTTTCGCGGCGGCGATTGCGAGCGCTCCCATCCGTCCATCATACCCGCCAGCACGCGCCCCCGCGTGAGCGATGCGGAGGGTTCAGTCCGCGGTCCTCCGCGGACCGAGCGCAGCGAGCCCGTAGCAGCGCGACCCCGCCGTACCCGGCGGGGGCAGGCCCATCGGAAGGTCGACGCGGGGGTCGTGCGCCGGCGCGAGGGTCGAATGGAAAGGAGCCGCTAACCCCCGCTATCGTTCCCCGCTCGGCCTACCCCAACCCCACCCGCCGCTTTCGATCGGGCGTGAGCCCCTCATTCCAGCGTCGAAATTCGCTGGGGCGGACCCGAAATCTGGCCATGTTCCCCTCGTGCAAGGTGTGCAGTTCGTTCAGCACGATCGCGAGGACGGTCTGGCGATCGCTCGCGTCGACCGCGTCTCCGACCGCGGCGCGGAGGGTGTCGACGTCGATCGGAGCCTCCGCGGTGACCGTGGCTCCGACGATTCGCGCGATCTCGCCGCGCCAGCGCTGGCGGACGGGGTCCGGCGGGGGCATGGCGTCCGAAAGCACCCGATAGCGTCGACAGGACCGCTCGTAGGCCCACTCGTAAACGTCCCGCAACAGGTCGACGCGGTTGAGTTCATACACCCCCAACAAGCCCTCGACGTACGCGCGCTCGGGGACATCGACGAACGAGAGTGGGACGAGATTGTGCTTGACCAAAGGGATATTAGCGGCGAGGCGAGACGTCCGCTTGTTCACGTCCACGAAGGGCTGCAGGTAGGGGACCTGCGCCATCACGAAGAACGACTGCTCGAAGGGGTCAACGATCTCTGCAGTTTTCGCGAGCACTCGGTCGAGGCATTCGTCCACGACCTGAGGAATCCCGGTTGGGATGTAGACCGTCCCGGAAATTCCGACGGCGATCCGCCGGACGCGTCCGCCCGCTGCGGGGTCAGCCAGCAGCCCTTCGGAGAGCAGGGCGTGGAGGTTCTGCAGGGTGTAGCGGTTGAACCCGATGCCCTCCGCCTCGTCCACGAGCAGCTCGATCGCCGCCTTGTGATTGAGGATCATCTGCGCCTCGGTGCCATCGTGGCCATCCGCAAACCGGCCAAACTCGATGAGGTTCTGCGTGTCGAGCCGGGTGTAGGTGTTGCCTTCCAGCCGACTTGAAGCCCAGGAGAGGTCGATCAGGAGGCGGTCGAGGATCTGACGCGCAAAGGTCCCCGCTGGCTGCGCGTTCGCCTCGGACCTCCCCATCGCCAGCAGCTTCTCGCGAAGGTTCGCGGGTATCCAGGCGGTCCGGTTCGGGAGGTAGTCGTCCACGAATTCGCGGCGATAACCGACGGGATCCCGGAGGCCCAGCGGTCGTCGCACCAGACCCCGTACCTCGGCGCCCTCGCGCGAGACGGGGTGGGTCGCGCCCGCAGCGCCCGCCGACGCGGGCTCGTTGCTCACCAAGCCAAACCGTCGCCCCTTGCCCGCGCCCCAAGCCGCGGCCCGTCCGTCGGTCAGCAAGTCCGTCAGGCGACGCTGCAGGGTCCGTCGTGCGAGCCCCGGGAGCTCGGCCAGAAGCGACTCTAGCGCGACCCCCTGGGGATGCGCCCGCAGGGCCTCCGCAATTCGTTCGGTGACCTCCACACTGGCCATGGCTCGCTCCGCCGGTCACTGTATCGCGCCAACCGCGCCAACCGCGCCAACCGCGCCAACCGCGCCAACCGCGCCAACCGCGCCAACCGCGCCAACCGCCCCACCCTCACCGCTCCACGATCAAGTTCTCCATCACAAGGCAGTCCATGCCCGAGTCCTCGTAGCACTTCAACGCCTCCGCAGGCGTTCGCACGATGGGCTCGTCCTCGTTGAACGACGTGTTCAGCACCATCGGCAGGCCGGTCCGCTCGTGGAACGCGGCGATGAGGTCGTAGTAGACGCCGTTGTCCTCGCGCGTGACGGTCTGGATGCGGGAGGTCTGGTTCGCGTGGGTGACGGCGGGGATGCGCCCCTGCTTGTCAGCCTTCAAATGCCCGACTTCGAGCATGAACGGGCTCTCGTGGATGCCGTCGAACCACTCCTCGACGTGCTCGCGCAGCACGCTGGCGGCGAACGGACGGTAGGGCTCGCGGTGCTTGATGACGAGGTTCAGGCGTTCTTTTACGGCAGCGTCGCCCGGATGTGCGAGGATGCTGCGGTTGCCGAGCGCCCGGGGCCCGAATTCCATGCGGCCCTGAAACCAGCCGACGACCTTGCCGGCCGCGAGCCGGTCCGCGACCTCCGCGGCGACGTTCTCGCGCGGGATCGTCTGGTACTTCGTGCGTTTGTTGCGGAGGACCACCTCGACCTGGCGGGTGGTGTGCTGGCCGCCGAGCGCGCACGAGCGCAGGGCAGGGGCGCGGGGGACGTCGAGGATCGTGTGGCTGACGTACGCGGCGGCCCCGTACGCCCCGCCGGCGTCGCCCGAGGCGGGCTGGATGCAGATGTCCTTGAAGGGCGTCTCGTTGCGGATGCGGCTGTTCGCGGTGACGTTGAGGAAAACGCCGCCTGCGAGGCACAGAAAGTCCTCGCCCGTCTGTGCGTGGACGTGGCGCGCCATCTTGAGCAGGACCTCCTCCGTCAGCCGCTGCAGGCTGCAGGCGATGTCCCGGTGGCGGTCGGTCAGCTCGGCGTTCTCCTCCCTCGCCGGCCCAAAGAGCGCCTCGAACTTGCGGTTGTGCATCTTGTCGCCGCGATTGAAGGCGAAGTAGTCGAGGTTGAGCCGAAAGCTGCCGTCCTCCCGAATGTCGACGAGCGTGCGGAACTGGCTCGCGTAGGTGTCCTGGCCAAGCTCCGCGAGCGCCATCACCTTGCCCTCGCCCGCGAACAGCCGATAACCGAGGTAGGCCGTGACGATCGAGTAGAGGAGGCCGAGCGAGTGCGGGTAGTGCAGCTCCTTTCTCATCGTGACGGCGTTGCCCTCCGCCACGCCCCAGGAGGCGCAGGCGTACTCGCCGACACCGTCGACCGTCAGGAACGCCGCTCGCGGGAAGGGCGAGGCGAAGTAGCCAGAAGAAGCGTGCGAAAGGTGGTGTTTGACGAACCAGAGCGGTTTTTTGAACCGCAGCTCCTCCTCCACGTAGTAGGGGACCGCCAGCCGCTCCTTGAGCCACAAAGGCAAGGTCTGCACAAAGTTTTTCAGCGTGAACGGGTAGCCGGCGATGTGCGAGAGCATCGACCGCTCGAACTTGAGGAACATCTTCTCGTAGAAGGCGACCTCGTCGACGTCGTAGATCGTGATCCCCGCCTCCTGGAAACAGTAATTCACCGCCTGGATCGGGAACACCGGGCTGTACTTGTCGCGGTTGAACCGTTCTTCCTGGGCGGCGGCGACGATGACACCGTCTTTGAGCAGCACCGCGCAGGAGTCATGGTAGTAGCAGGACAAGCCGAGGACGTACATCAGCCGCTAGACCCCGGCGTAGATGAACGTGATGACGACGGTCGGGCCGACGTAGTAGACGAGCGCCGAGACCGCGACGAGCACCAGCAACAGCGGCGCCATGAAGAAGAGCTTGTGCTCCTTCACCATCTCGACCATCTCGCCGAACATCCGGAACATGTAGAGGAACTTTTTCATGCTCCGCGGCTCACATCTGCTTGTGGAGGCGCACGGGGTCGGGATCGTAGCCCTCGACATCGCGCCAGAACGAGCCGTTGGCCTCCGTCGCCTGGTCGATGGCGAGCACGCGCCGCGCGAACAGCATGCACCCGAGGCGCGTCAGGCCGACGCCAAGCAGGTACACGATGAAGAGCAGCACGCTCACGACGATGGGCTGCAGGAACGCGATGAGCCGGGCGGTCCACTCCTGAACGCGCCCGATCGCGCGCTCGAGCCACGCCGGCATGGCCGGGAGCCGCTCCCGAAACTGCATCACACCATCCCGCGCGAGTCGAGCTTCTGCAGGATGTCGCCCAGGATCTCCTCGCCGTAGTCCATCTTGAGGTGCTCCAGCGCCTCCTCACGCGTCACCACGCCCAGGCGGATCATGTTCGACATCTCGATGTGGTAGTGCGAGTAGCCGAAGTTCTTGACCGCCAGCTTGGACGCCACGAAATTGAGGTCGCAGTTCGTGGACTTCTTGGGGTACGAGCGCTCCGGGTAGTCCCAGCCGAGCTTCTCCTGGATGACCGGCACGTACTCCTCGGGCCCGCCGGGAACGAACCAATGCGGCGAGAGCACGACGGCCTTGGAGTTGTACTTCGTCTTCGCGATGTGCATGACGTCTGCCATGTTCATCGGGAAGTCCCGGTACTTCGGGTCGGTCTTGACGTGCTTCTCCATGAACTCTTTCGTCGCCGCGGTCATCGCCTTGAACTCGTCGGGGTTCTGGTCGCAGGCGCACTTGGAGAGCACGGAGCGGGAGGAGCCGGTCGTCTGACCCTTCGTCCAGCCGCTGATGATGATCGGGACCTTGAATTGTGCCGCGATCTCGTACGTCTTCTGCATGTACCAGAGCGAGCAGATGCCGCAGATGACGACCTTGGACTTGGTCTGGACGATCTTGCGGAACATGTCCTTCATGAAGGGCGTCTGGAAATAGATCCAGTCCACCTTGAGCTTGTCGATGGTCTTGCGGGCGGACTCCAGGTGCTCTTCGGGGACAAAACCCTGGTTGAACGTGAAGACCAGCGGGTTGAGCTTGTACTTCTCCTTCACGTAGTACAGCGCCGCCGTGCTGTCCTTGCCGCCCGAGAGCATGCAGAGGCAGTCATATTCCTGCTTGCCCCGGTGCTTGTCGAGGATCTTGAGGAAGTCGGTCTCCAGCAGGCCGCGGTCCTCGGCCGCGCAGGCTGCCTCTTCGCGCTCAAAATTGCGGCAGATGTTGCACACGCCCTCAGCGTCGAGGTGGATGTCCGGGGGCGCGTGGGGAAGGACGCAGCGATTGCAGATGGGTGCCGTCATCGGATGTCCTTCTGGGTGAGGTTCAACTCGCCGAGGATGCCGTCCATGAGCTTGTCGCTGAAGTTCATGTCGAGGTTTTTCAGGGCTTCGTCGCGGCTCATCACGCCTTCGCGCACCAGCTTGGACATCTCCACGTGGTAGTGCGTGTACCCGAAGTCGCGCATGGAGTTGTGGACGCTCACGAAGTTGAGCGAGCAGTTCGTTGACTTTCGAGGGTAGCTCTCGGCCGGGTAGCGCCAGTCGAGGTTGTCCTGGATGATCTTGACGTATTCATCGGGCCCGTAGGGCAGGAACCAGTGCGGCGACATCACCAGCGCCTTGTTCCCGCTGCGCTTGACCTGCTTGAGCAATTCGTCCATCGACCGCGGGAAGCCCTTGTACTGCGGCATGTCGGCCACGTGCTCGTCGAGGAACTTCTGGGTTTCGACCGCCATCGCCTTGTATTCGGGCTGGTGGACGTTGCAGCCGCAGGCGCTCATGACCTCCTGCTTGACCGACTGCCCCTTCGTCCAGCCGGCGATGATCATCGGCGCCTCGACCCGGGCCGCCATCTCGTAAGCCAGCTTGATGTACCAGATGCTGCATGGGTGGCAGATGACCGCTTTGGACTTGGACTTGATCAGCCGCGTGAACATGTCCTTCATGAAGTTGGTCTTGAAGAACATGAAGTCGACGTCGAGCTTCTCGACCGCGCGCTTCACATTGTCGATGGCGTCCGACTGCTCGAAGCCGTGATCGAAGGTGAAGGCGAGGGGGTTCATCTTGTACCGCGCCTTCATGAAGTAAAGCGCGGCCGTGCTGTCCTTTCCGCCGCTGCACATCACGAGGCAGTCGTACTTCTGCTTGCCGCGGTGCTTGTCGAGGATGCGGATGAAGTCGGATTCGAGCAGCAGCGGGCTGCGCTCCTGCCGGTTCCAGTCCTGGCAGATCGTGCAGATGCCCTGCGCGTCCAGCGTGATGTGCGGGCGGATCTCCGGCAGCACGCAGGTCGCGCAGATGCGCCGGCCGTTCATCGAGATGGGGACGCCGGGGGCGGTTTCTACGGACATGTCGCTACCTCGAGTGTGAGGTTGAGGAGGGCGCTGAGCAGCGTATCCACGTCCCCCTCGGTGGTGGGGCGGCCGAAGGAGACGCGGACGGCCTCGTTGGCGTCGTGAGTGGAGAGGCCCATGGCGAGGAGCACGGGGCTGGGGGTGGTCTTCGTCGAGTGACAGGCGGAGCTCGCGGAGACGAGAACACCGCGGCGATCAAGCTCCAGAAATGTCGCTTTCCCGGCGTGACCGGGGATGGCGAAATTGGAGATGTTGACCACCCGCTCGGCGCCTGATCCGTGGATTCGCAGGGCCGGCCAGTGTTTTCGCAGACCCGCCTCAAAACGGGCTTGCAACCCCGCGATCCGATCCAGGTCTGCCGCCTCGTATCGCCGCACCGCCTCGCCGAAGCCGGCGATCGCTGGGGCGTTCAGGGTCCCGCCCCTCAGCCCGCGCTCGTGACCGCCGCCGTGGAGCAGGGGGATCAGCGAAATGCCCTCCCTGCAATACAGAATCCCGACGCCCTTCGGCCCGTGGAGCTTGTGCCCGCTCGCGGTCAAGAGGCCGATCCCCAGCGCGGCCGCGTCCAGCGGGGCCTTGCAGAAGCCCTGGGACGCGTCCACGTGCAGGATCACCCCGCGCTCCCGGCAAACGCGCCCGATGGCCTCGAGCGGCTGGATGACGCCCGTCTCGTTGTTCACGTGCTGCACAGAGACGAGCACCGTGTCCGCCTCGATCGCGCCGGCGACGTCCCCCGGCCGCACCCGCCCCTCCGCGTCCACCGGCAGCACCGTCAACCGCGCGTGGCCAGCCTCGGCCAGCCAGCGGGCCGGCTCCAGCACGCTCGGGTGCTCGACCGCGCTCACGAGGATGTGTGGCCGTGTCCGCCCCAGACCCCAAACGACGCCCTTCAGCGCGAGGTTGTTCGCCTCCGTCGCCCCAGACGTGAACGTGACCTCCTCAGGCGAGACCCCCAGCCGGTCCGCGATCCGCCCGCGTGCCCGCTCCACCTCGCGCGTGGCCCAGACGCCCGCGCTGTGGACCGAAGCGGGGTTGGCCGTGACCGCCGCCACCTCCGCGACCCTGACCGCGACGGCCTCGTCGACCGAGGTGCTGGCGGCGTGATCGAGGTAGACGCGGGCTGCGACCGGGCGGCTGGGCGAGGGCGCGGTCACTGGGCACCGGTCTGCTCGAACATCCTCAGCGCCTGCGCCTGGCGTTCCCAGGCATCGCGGAGCTGCAGCCACCGCTGCGCCGAGAGCAGCGTCAACACGGCGTTGAGCGCCAGTAACCAGGCGAGTCGACGATTCACGAGCCCACCACCACGCGCGGCGCTCGCCCGGGAACAGAGGCGCTGTCCGGCATCGGCATCAGCCATAGGATGGCGAGCAGCAGCACGTTGATGACCAGGAGTCCGGAGGCGGCGCGCCAGAGGACCTGATCGGCGAGGGACGCGGCGGCGCTTTCCGAATCGGGCCGCGCCGGGCCCGAGGTCATGCGTGCCCCGGCGCACCGGAGCGGCCGTCAGTCAAAGTCCACCGGCGCCCCGTCGTCATCGATACGGGAGATGGTCTGGAAGGTGTGGCGTGCGCGGTCGTCCGGACCCACGTCCACCGACGGGACGACCCAGGACCAGACCACGGCGCCAGAGGCATCCACCTCCTCGACGCGATCGTGCGCGGCGAGCTCCGCCGTGCCGTCCGAGAACTGGTCGTAGTCGGTGATGCCGCTCACGTCTGGCGAGCGAAACTCGTGCTGCAACGTGGAGTCCTTGATCACGAACGCCCGGTCTGGCGACCGAAGCGCGACCGAGAAGCCCTGACCGGGGACCCATTGCGCGCTGTGCGGGCGCTGGCCCAGCAGCGTGCCGGTGTTCTTCGGGCCATCGGCCCCGTCCGGCGTCTGGAAGGTGACCTCCTTCACGACGTTGCCGCTCGAATCCACGATGGCGACCTCGTTGAAGTTGCGCACGCAAACGCTGGTGGTGCCGTCGGCCAGGCGCTGCACGGCGTTCGGGTGCATCCACGCGCCGCCCTCGTCCACGTACCCGTTGAAGCGCGAATCCGATCCGAACGCGGCCTCTCCGGACCAGGCCCAGACCTGCTTGCCGCTCGAATCCACCTCCACGACGGCGTCCGCGCCCTGAGGCGCCCACGTGCGCGTGTACAGGGTGTCGCCGTTCGGGAGGCGGTCCACGTCGTGGCTCGCCATCGGGTCATCCAACTCCCACACGATCTGGCCGCTGTGGTCGACCTCAAACAGGCCAGTCCCGTAGATCGCGAGGATGAACGTACCGCCTTTGACGGGCTGTACGTCCATGAGCATCGGATTGCCGTGGTCTGCCGCCCAGTGGCTGCCGAGCGCGCTGGGCACATCGAGCTGCCAGGTGACCGCCCCGGTGTTGTCGACCTCGTAGAGCTGGGGGTCGCCGACGGTCGACTCCTCGCTGAACACGGTGGTGTAGTCGGGCGCACCTGTCACATCGGCTCCCGACGCGACGCTGCCAGACTGGGATGCGGGGGAGCTGCAGGCGATGAGGAGGAGGAGCATGGTAGACCTCAGGGCGAGAATACCACGGAAATCGCCGCCGCTCAACGCCGCCACGAGCGCATCGTGCGATTGTTTGCGGCCTGGGTTACCGAGGCCCCCGTGCGCCGCTGGCTCCTCCTCGTTCAGTCGATCCTGCTGAGCGCCTTCATGGTCTGCCCGGCCCCATCCGGGGCGGGTTCTCGGGTGATCGGGAGCCCGGACGGCGACATCGCGAAGCACGTCTGGACCCTGTGGTGGATGCGAAAGGAGGCCCTCGACGGCGTCTCCGGGCTGCTGACCCGGTATGTCAATTTCCCCGACGGCGTCCACCTCTACCCCATCGATCCCCTCGACGGGCTGCTCGGCATCCTCGTGCCGCTTCCGCCGGTGGTGCTGGCGAACACGCTGGCGTTTTTGCACCTCACCCTCCTCGGGCTCGCGGCGGGGTGGCTCGGGCGGCTGGTCTCTGGCTCGCGCCTCGGCGGGTATGTGGCGGGGGCGATGGCGCAGGGCTCGGCATTCGCAGCGTTCACCCTGCATGTTGGCGTCGGGGAGCTGCGCCAGTATTGGTGGTTGCCGCTCGGGCTCGGGTGCCTCGTGAGGGCCTCGGAGACGGGGCGATGGCGGTGGTTCGCTGCGCTCGGACTCACGGGCGCGGGCGCGACATTGTCCTGTTTCTATCATGGTGCTTTCCTGGCGGTCGCGTCGGCGACGTGGCTCGTCTTCCACCCGCCGCGGTCCGTTCGTGCGCTCGGTGGCTATGCCCTCGCGGCTGCGCTCGCCGGGGCGCCCTCGCTCGCGGCGGCTCACGTATTCGCCAGCTCCTACGGGGGTTCTACAGCATTGAGCTCGCTGTCCGATGCGAAGACGGGCTCGCCGACGGCGGACGACGCGGGGACGGCTGCTTCGCTGGAGGATCTATACCTGCCGAGGTCGTGGGCGCGGGACCGGCTGACGACGGTCGAAAAGGCGTACACCGGCGGGCGCTATCTCGGACTGTTGGCCGTTCTCCTCGCGGCGATCGGCGTTCGCGCTGCACCTCGACGTGCGCTCCCGTGGGTCGCGGTTGGCGTGGTCGGCGCGGTCCTCTCGCTGGGCTCCGTGCCGGGGACGGGCGTGATCGCGGGCCTTTTCGCGCACATCGGCTTGCCGTTCGCCTGGCTCAACAGCCTCCTGGCGCGGGTGGCGGAGCCCGTCAACTTCCCGGCGCGGTTCCTTGCGATCCCGATGATCGCCATCCCCGTCCTCGCGAGCCTCGCCACGCGCTGGCGCTGGACGGCGCTGCTCGTCCCGCTGGCGATCCTCGAGATCCAGGCGGGGGATCTCGTTCCGTGGCCGCGTGAGACCCTCTCCTTTCCGCCCGTCGCCGGCCTCTCCGGCCGCGGCGCGGTGCTCGACCTCGGCGTCGTCCTCGACGATTCCCACGCCAGCCGGGTCCTCGACATGGCCGTGCAGATGTCGCTTTCAAGCCCGACAGAGGCGGTGCCGATCGACCGGCTCGATCGCTGGAACGACAGCGGAACGCGTTGGGCACGGGCCTTGCCGCTCGCTCAGGCGCTCGCGAGCCGCGCGCCTGGCCCCGACCGGCCCGCGCAGCAGTACCGCGAGGATCTCGTGCTGATGCGGGATCGCGGCTTCGAGCGGATCCTGCTCACCCACCCGAGCGACGGCCTCGACCCCCAGTACGACAGCCTGCTCACGGCCCTCTGTGGCCCTCCGCAGCGCTCCGAGCTGGCCACGCTGTGGACGCTCCCGGAGACGACCTCCACGCCCGCCGAGCTCGCCCAGTGGACGGCCGACCAGACCGCGCGCATCGCGGCGTTGGTGGACGCAGACACGCCCGGGCACTACCCGACCTCGCCCGCGTTGCAATGACGTCGCCTGGCGCTCCGGGCTACGGGCGCGCCGTAATTGCCGCCTCGATCGCCTGAACTGCCGCAGACCCCGGGCCACAGTCCCCGCTGGCGCGCAGGCGATCCAGCGCGGCGGCCTCGTCTGCGGTCGGCTCCTCGTGCCCCTGCCGTCGCATGGCCGCGTGGAGCCGCGAGACGGTCGCTTCGCACTGGCTGGCTGCCGGGACCGGCGCGTAGTGCATCGCCACCCAGCCTGGCGCCTGCCGGGACGACTGGAGGGCGACGAAGCCCACGGTGGCGGCGTCGACGAGGAGGATGGCGGCGGCGAGGGCTCGGAGGAACCAGGGCAAGGTTAGGGCTACCCCCGGTGAACTATCATGAAACCCACGACGGCTACTGGCGGATCCGTGCTGCTCGCCGTCTCGCTTTGCGCGCTCCTCGTCGCGCCCGCGTGTGGGCACGAGGCGACCCGGCCGAACGTCCTGATCGTGAGCATCGACACGCTCCGGGCCGACCGCGTCGGCCGGAAGGACGCTCGGGGCCAGTCTCTCACCCCAAACCTCGATGCCTTCGCCGCCAACGCCGCGATCTACACCTCGGCATGGAGCCAGGCCAACGAGACGCTGTACTCCCACGCGGCGCTCTTCACCGGTCGCTACGCCTCTGAGCTCGGGCCCATCGACTACACCCGCTTCACCATCGCGGGTGCGCCAACGCTCGCCTCGACGCTCCACGCCGCCGGCTATCGCACCGAAGCGGTGGTCGCAGGCGGACATCTCGCGCCCGAGTTCGGGCTGGACGTCGGTTTTGACCGCTACGCCAGCGGCCGGGACTTCGGCTCCTTCCAGCAGACCGTGCCCCTCGCGCTCGACCGCCTCGACCTCATCGACGCTGGCGATGCGCCGTGGCTATTGTTCGTGCACGGCTACGACGTCCACGCGCCGTACGTGAACTGGGGCCCGCTCTTTCGCAGCGAAACGCCGAAGTATACAGGGTCGCTGCTGGAGGCGAGCCTCGTCCCGTGGAGCTTCGAGCAGATCCTCCGGGGCGCCCGGTACCCGAACTTTCGGCCTTCGCTCGTGGATCGCGGCGACCGCACGATCCTCGACGCGAGCATCTTCGACGCGCTGGAGAGCTACGCCACGGCGCACCCCGAGGACGCGGTGCCGCTCACCGGGGACGACGTCGCCTACGTGCGCGGCATGTACGACGCCTCCGTGCGCTACGCGGACTATCAAGTCGGCGTTCTTCTCGACGAATTGACGTCGCGTGGCCTGGACCAGAGCACCATCGTCGTCATCCTGTCCGACCACGGCGAGGACCTGCTGGAGCACGGCCACGTGAACCATCGCCTCTCCCTCCACGACGAAAACCTGCATGTCCCCTTGATGATGCGCGGGCCCGGCGTCGTCCCGGGCGTCACGACCACGCCGGTCGCGCTGGTCGATGTGCTCCCCACCGTCGCCGGGCTGCTCGGCGTCGCCCCGCCCGGTGGACGTGGCCGCCCGCTCACGGCCCCAGACCCCGACCGCGCCATCTACAGCGAGGCCGCACGCGGAGAGATCTCGGTCCGAACGGCAGAAGGCAGACTGTCCGTGCCGCGCGGGCTGACGGGTCCGCTCCCCGACCTGGCACCGCCGCGCGCCTTCGTCACCGACGCCGCCGGCCAACCCGTGCCGTGGACGGACCCGCTGACGGCCCGCCTCTACGCGCGCCTGCTCGCGGAGGCGCCGTGACGCTCGCGCGTGGGATCGAGGCGTTGGTCCTGCTTGTTTCGGCGGCGGGGGTGCTCGTCTACGCGGTCCTGCTTCTGCGGGCCGGGCCGCCGCTGCATCACCCCGCGCAGACCGCCCGGCTCATGGCCGCGCTGGACGCGAACGGGAGCGGCGCGCTGGAGGCTGCGGAGCTCGACGGCACCGACCCTCCCGGCCAGTCCTGGCACGACGAGGACCTCGATGGCGACGGGAAGATCGAGCCACGCGAGCTGGAGATCGCGATGGACGAGCAGGACCCGCGTTGGCTCCTGCGCATGCCGGAGTGAGCGCGATCAGGGCGCCTGAGGCGGGCTGGGCGACGTGCCGGGCGCGAAGCTCGCGAGGACCGTGTCGGCGACGTGCTCAGCGAGGACGTGGGCGCCAGTGTACGTGTAGTGCGAAAACGAGTTCGGGTAGGTTGGCTCGAAGAAATAGCCCTGCGGGTCGGCGTCGAAGACGTGCAGGTTGTCGATGAACTGCACGCCTGGCTTCTCCGGCGCGTAGAGGTGCAGGGAGTCGAGTTCGAACGAGGGGTATTGCATGATCACCAGCTTGCTGCCGTACTCCTCCGCGAGCTGGTAGAGGGCGGCGTAGTTCTGCTTCAGGCTCGGCGTGTGCTCGACCGCCATCGCCAGCACCTCCGGGACGCGCTCCGGCTGGCCGGACAGCCGAAAAAGCTTCGCCAACTCGAAGTATTCCGCGACGCGCCCCTGGGACTGCAAAAGCTTCCAGCGGATCGCCTCCTCCTTGTCCGTCTGGCCCGTCTCCCGGTAGACCTGGCTCAGGAGCCACATGTTCGACGCGCGCCCGGGGCTGATGTCCAGCGCGTTGAGCAGGCTCTTCTCAGCGTTGTCCCAGTCCTTCTTCCCGATGTAGGCGCGCCCCCGGTCTGCCTCCACGATCAAGCGTGCCGGCGGCAGGACATCGTGGTATTTGATGCGTACCATCGGCACAATCTCCCCGATGACCGCCAGCGCCTCGTCGTACTGCCCGCGCGCGAGCAGCACCTCCACGTCCTCCAACTGGATGTACTGCCGGGTGAGGTCGGGTTCGAGCATGCCATCCGTGCCGGCGAGCGCATCGTCGAGGATCGCCTGCGCCTCCGGGTACTCCTTCTGGCGGACGTGCAGATCGGCCAGTTCAACCGGATACATTCCCTCTTCGGGGTGGGCCGTCATGGCGCCCGCCATCGTCTGGTAGGCGTCGTCCGCGTGCCCCTCGCTGTAGAGGATCTCGGCGAGCAGGCAGAACCCGACGCCGCGCTCCACCGTCACCTGCCGCGCGATGTCTTCCGCCTGCTTCAACCTGCCGATCCGCATGAGGTAGACGGCGGCCTGGGCACGGTCGATGGCGTCCGGGTCGTCCGCGATGCGCATCTCCTTCAAGTAGTTGCCGAGCTGAATCACCTTTTCGCGCGCCGAGGTCGGGAGGTCGGCGAAGGACTGGATGTCGGTGACGTTCGCGTTGCTGCGCAGCCGAATCCCCTCCAGCACCCAGCTCGCCAATTGCACCGTTCGCAGCGAGTTCATCCAGCTCGGGAGCATCGCCGAGACCGGCACCCACTCGTTGGGCGTGTCCTTGATGCCCATCATCGCGATGATCATGTGCGGACGCGTGTTCGGCAGGGTCATCCTCAGGAGTTCCAACGTCGAGCCCGTCGTCCCGCCCATCATCCCGTTGTTGAGCACCCGGAAGTGGATGGCGGACTGGCGCGTGTTGAGGATGGTCTCGAGCTGTGCCGGGTAGGAGGTCCGCGGGACCAGCATCGTCCCCGCCTCGTCGCCAGCGACGGCCGTCGTGGACTCGCCGATGCAGAGGATGCGGACCTCGTCGCCCCCCGCGGCGATCGACGCCTCGTTGGTGTGGTATTGATAGGCGGCGAACGCCTTGTATGCGACGGAGAGGGTGGCTTCGAGCGCGAGGAACGTGACGAAGGTGCCGAGGAGCAGCGAGAACGCCCGTCGGGCCGTCTTGCGACGCAGGAAGCGGAGCGGCGGTCGGGGCATTGCGCGGCATCATGCCACGGCGACGGCCTGCTGTCCCGCGCCGGGATCGGCGGCCCTCCAAGGTGGGGCCGCTCGGTGGCGACGGGGTCGTTATGCTGATTGCATGGTCGAGCGTGCCCGTGGTGCCGAAGGAGCTGAGGCGAGGGCCCGCGCTGGGGTCTACGCGCGGGCGGTGCTCTACGCCGTTGCCAGCGCGCTGTTCGTAGCTGCCCTGGTCCGGTTCGAGGCCGATCCGCCCGGAAGCCGCGAGGCGCTCGATCTCATCCACCTCGTCGACCGCGATGGGGACGGTCTCATCAGCCAGGCCGAGTACGACAAGGTCTCGGAGGGAGAGCTGCCGATGTCCTACGTGGATGCCGATGGGGACGGCGTCCTCGCGCCCTGGGAGGTGGACGTGATCATCGACCACATCAGCCCGCTCCGCGCCTCGATGTCCTGGGTCCCGCGCGCGCTATGACCACCGTCCGTGCCTGGCTCCTGCCCCTGTTGCTCATCGCGAATGGCGCTTTGTCCATCCTCATCGCCGAGCGCGCCGCGGAATTGCGTCGAAGCTGGCAGGTCTGGGAGGTGCGGAGCGAGGCGCAGGCGCACCTGAAGGACGAGACGAACGAGGAGGCGCACAGCACGCGCTCCGGTCGCGCGGAGGGGGCGCCGTGATGCTGCTCGTCGCGGCAGCGTTCGGGGTCGGCGCTGCGCGGGCGACGCCGCCGAACATCGTGCTCGTCTCGGTCGACGGGCTGCGGGCGGACCGCGTCGGCGCCTACGGCAACCACCCGAGCCCCACGCCGGGCCTCGACCGCCTCGCGGCGGACGGGTTGATGTGTGACGTCGCGCTAAGCCAATCCAACGAGAGCCTGTTCAGCCATGCCTCGATCCTCACCGGGCGGCACCCGTCGGAGCTGGCGCCCCCCGATTACCACACCTTCGTCGTTCCAAAGTCCGCACTCCTGATCCCAGAGATCCTCGCTGTGTACGGGTATGCGCGCGCTGCCTTCGTCGCTGGCGGGCATGTCAAGGGGGTGTACGGCTTCAACCAGGGTTTTGACCCGTACTGGGACGACGCCGACTTCGGCGCCTTCTTCCACACCGTCCCGCAGGCGCTGTCCTGGCTCGCCGAGTCACCGCGCGAGCCGTTCTTCATGTTCCTCCACGGGTACGACACTCACCGGCCCTACCTCCACGCCGGCCTCTACTACCACCCCTTCGACGGCGACTACAAGGGGGACGTCGACGAGATCCTCCAGCAGTCTCGCATCGAGCGCGTGGTGGATGGCAACTACTACGCGGATTTTCCCTTCCAGTACTTCTGGCACGCCGGGGCTGCCGAGCGCATCCTCGACCCCGCGGGCTACGGCCGCCTGCGTGACTACGCGCGCACACACACGGGCAAGCCCGTCACGCCGCGCGACGAGCTGCACATACGCGCGCACTACGACACTGGCGCGCTGAGCGCCGACCTCCAGCTCTCCCGCTTCGTGGAGTCTTTGCAAGCCAGCGGCGCCTGGGCACACACACTCATGCTCGTGCTCGCGGATCACGGCGAGGATCTCGGCGACCACGGCTTCTACAACCACCGCTCCTCCCTCTCCGACAGCGCCACGCGCGTGCCGATGATCTTCGCCGGCGGCGCACTTCCGGCCTCCCTTCGCGGCAAACACATCGCCGGGATGTGCTCCGCCGTGGACGTCGCCCCCACCCTCCTCCACGCCGCCGGCGCCGTCCTCCCGCCCGATCTGCCCGGCCGCGACCTGCTCTCGGACGCGCCCGCTCCGCCCTACATCATCCAGGAAGGCGTGCTGCCAATGCTCGCGGTTCGCACGGCCACGCACCGCCTGAACGTGCAGGGATTGCCGCTCGACTCGCCCCTCTTCGAGCTGCTGGTGCGTGTGGCGCCCATCGCTTCCCCGACGTTCACCCTCTATGATCTCGTGTACGACCCCGGCGAGAAGGTGGACGTCCTGCAGGCCCAGCCCGACGTCGCGCGGACGCTCAGGGGCTACCTGCTGGACTGGCTGGGGCAGCGGAAGGCGGGGGCGCGGGCTGAGGGAGGTCCGGCGTTGGACCCGAAGTTTCGGGAGATGTTGCGGGAGCGGGGGTACTGGTAGCGTCCAGGGTCTCGCCGAGGGGCTTCAGGGCATCGGCGTAGGCGTCGATGAGCGCGTGGACGGCCGGACCGTCCGGGTTGGGGTCGGCGAGGGCGGCGGCGCGGAGGGCCGGCGAGGGCAGGGGAGGGGTGGACACCCCGAGCCGTGTGGCAGCCGCGGCGACGCGTTGAGCGAGCAGCTGATCGAGGAGGACGGCGGCGTCGTGGTCGGTGTCCGCGGCGGGGTCCTCGGCGTTGAGCGGCTTGCCACGCAGGGGTCCCTGGGTGGCGGGGAGATCCGCCGGCGCTTCCGGGCGACCCTCGAGCTCGGCCAACAGCCCCAACTGCCCGACGAGGACGACGAGGGCGCCGGCGATCAGCATGTCCTCGGTCCGGCGGGCTGGCATCTCGGGCGGTTATCCTACAGGCCACTCAGGAGTCGAATGGGCCGCTGGTTGCCGCGGGATCTCTCCCCCACGCTCGCCGTGGCCGCCTTGATCCTGCTGCTCAACGCAGCCTTCGCGGTGCTGGTCGGCTGGCAATTGCTGGCGGGATACCTCGGGTCTGCGGGCGCGTGAGCATCAGGCTACCGGGCTGTAGACCCAGGCCCCGTCCACCCGGCTGCATCGCACGACCACGCCCGCGCCGGGGCTAACGGCCGTAACCACGGCGAGGATCGGCAGATCCTTCCCGATGTACGCCGTCCATTCGTGCAGGGGACTTGGCGTTGGCGCGAGGATGAGCACGAGCCGCGCCTCCGCTTCCTGCAGGTCGTAGGCGGCATCCTGTAGTTGCGCGGGCTTGGCGTACCAGGCCCGGAACGCCGGACCGAGCGGGGCGCCCGGGAGCAACAGGTCGTCCGGGGCGTGAACCAGCACGGGCCGCAGGCTGGCGACGGTCGCGGCGAGGTGACGGACGAGGTCGGGCGCGTCCGCGTCGTCGACCACCCATTGGCTCACGCCAGCGGTCAGGGCCGGGGTGCCGGGGCCGAAGATACCGACGTCGGGGAGGCGGCGAACGCCTTCGGGGAGCGGCGCCGCGCGCGCTGGCCCGCGGAACCAGAACAGCCCGATGGCCAGGAGGCAGACGCCCCCCGCTGCTGCGGCGACGTACCAGAGCGTGTCGTTGCTGTCGTCCGTGGCGGTCTTCGTGTGGCGGTGGGCATGCTCTGCGCCGTCATCCTGGGCGCCCGACCCCTGCTCGCCGGCCCCGTCCTTGCCGCGTGGGCTGTGACCCGTCCACCCCGGGACGCCGATCGCCGGGGTGCCTGCCGGCGCGACGACCAGCTTGCCACCGGTGATCTGGAGGTTCAGCTCCCGCGGCCGACCGGCGGCGATCGGGAGATCGCCAGCGTCGCCGGTCCAGGCGCCCGCCGTCACGGTCACCTTCGCGTGGTCGCCTTCGACCAGCCCGAGGCCAGTCCAGACGTGATCCCCGGCCGCGCTGTCGGGGCGGGTCCCGGCGTCGTTCAGCGGGAGGTCCACGGTAGGGCCGCCGGCCGGGGTCAGGTGCGCGATCACGCTGCCGTCGAGTGGCTGCGCGGTCGCGTCCAGGCGCAGGACGAGGTGGCCGCCGGCCCCGCGTGCGGCTGCGGGCGGCACGTCATCGTCGCCCGCTCGGGCGGGTCCACAAAGCAGGCTGACGAGGACGCCGACCAGCAGCAAGCTCAACGGCTCGTCGCCACGATGCCGCCGCGGGCGATGCGGAAGCCGACGGAGCCGCCGGGGTTCCCGTCGCCGGTGTTGCTGCGGGCGCTCACGTGCGCGCTGGACCCGTGGGCTGCGTAGCTCCCGCCGCGCATCACGTGCTCGGTGCCGGTCACGTCGCCCTCGGGGTCGCTCACCGGCGTGCTACTGTAGGCCCCGTACATGTCGTGGACGAGCTCCCACACGTTCCCGCTCATGTCGTACAAGCCGCAGGCGTTCGCGGCGAGGCCCTTGACCGCGTGCTCCGTGCCGCCGCTGTTGAGCCCGGTGTACGCCACGTCCGAGGCCGTGTTCGACCCGGCGTAGGTGTCATCCGTACCGCAGCGGGCCGAGTACTCCCACTCGGCCTCGGTCAACAGCCGGTAGCCGTCGCAGCCGTAGGGCGAAAGTGCGCCGTAGCAGCCGGTGTCGTCGCACGTGTAGCACTCGCCGAGCCCCTCGGCGTCGGACATCGCGTTCGCCATCTTGACCGCGTCGCTCCACTTCACCGACTCGACCGGGCAATCACCGCCGCAGGTGGTGTTCGACGCGGGATTCGAGCCGATCGAAGACTTGTATTGGTCCTGCGTCACCTCGGTCACCGCGATCCAGAAGTTCTTCGTCAGCGTCACGTCGACGGTCGGGGACTCGTCGCTGCCGCAGTTCGTCATGCCCGCGGTACAGCCCATCGTGAACTCGCCCGCGGTCATGCAGACGAAGGACATTCCGTTGGAGGGAATCGGGTAGTTGCCACACACCGTGGCGGTCGCGGTGTCGGTGTCGGTGTCCGTGTCGGTGTCTGTGTCGGTGTCTGTGTCGGTGTCTGTGTCGGTGTCTGTGTCCGTATCGGTGTCGGTGTCTGTATCGGTGTCTGTGTCGGAATCCGTGTCGGTGTCCGTGTCAGAGTCGGTGTCCGTGTCGGTGTCCGCCGATGTGTCGCCGTTGTTCGCGCTGCTGTCCACGGTGATGGGGGGCTTGGAGCCGGTGCAGGCGACGAGGAGGAGGGGGGCGACGATCTTGAGCATGGGCACTTCCGAGGCAGGGGGACGAAGACGCAGACCAGCATATCCTACCCTACTCGAGGGAGTTCGATCCAGACCCTCGCGCCTCCCTCCCGCCGGTTCTCCGCGCCCGCGTCGCCGCCATGCGCGTTGGCGATCTGGCGCACGAGCGAGAGTCCGAGGCCCTCACCGCGCGGTTTTGTGGCGCCGTCACCGCGTTGCCCGCTCGTCGGCCCGCGCCAGAACGGTTCGAACGCGCTGACCTCGTCGCCCGGGGCGAACCCCGGCCCGTCGTCCTCCACGGTGAACCGCACGCGGGTCACCCGCCCGCGGATCGACAGCCCGACGACGTTACCACCGTACTTCCTGGCATTGTCCAGCAGCGCGCCCAACGCCCGCGCCATGAGCGTCGGGTCGGCCTTCACGACCCCAGGGTCATCGAGGTCCGTCATCGTGTTCGGGGGCAGCCTCGCCACCTCGATCGCCCGCTCCGCGAGCTCCTTTGAGCTGATCTCCCGCGGCATCACCGCCTCAAAATCGATGCGCGCCGCCGCGAGCAAGTCGCCGACGAGGTCGTCCATCGCGTCGATCTCGCGCTGCAGGTCGTCATGAAAGCTGGGCGGGGCGGACCCCTCTCTCGCCATCTCGATCAGCACCCGCGCCCGTCCGAGCGGGCTGCGAAGCTCGTGCGAGACCGCCGCCATCAACGCGCGCTGGTCCTTGAGCTGGCGCGCGACCCTGTCGGCCATCCCGCGCAGCGCTCCGGCGACCTCGCCGACCTCGACCGGGCCGGTGGCATCGAGCTCCTCGCGCCCTCGCAAGCCCCCGCTCTGCATGTCGGCTGCGATGGCCGCGAGGCGTTGCATCGGCCACGCCAACCGCATGGACGCCACCCACGCCAACGGCCACAGGGTCGAGATGAGCGCGAGGGCGAGGCAGATCAAGCCAGTGGCCGGGACCGCCGTCGACATCGCGAGGTGCGCCACAATCCCCGCGCCAGCGCCGAGAAACGCAGCGAGAAGCAGGAAGAGAACGAGGGTGCGGTGCATGCCGCGTGCGAGGATCCAGGCGAGCGGGGGCCGACCGCCGCGCCAGTGGCGCTTGTGGTGGCGGGTCGACGGGGCTGGCGGTTCGGCCGGGGGAGGACCAGTCGGCGTCGGGTCCGTCATCCTGGCTCCCGGACGAGCACGTAGCCCGCGCCCCGGATGGTCTTGAGACGAGCGGGATCACGAGCATCATCGCCCAGTTTTGTGCGAAGGTGCGAGATGTGGACGTCGACGGTGCGCTCGCTGACGACGGTGTCGCTGCGACCGGCGGCCTCCCAGAGCGCCTCGCGGGGGACGACCCGGCCTGCGCGTTCGGCGAGGGCAACAAGGAGGTCGAACTCCAGCGCGGTGAGCGCGAGCGTGCGGTCGCCGATGCGGGCGCTGCGTGCGGCAGGGTCGATCTCCAGATCACCGACGAGGAGGCGACGCTCACCGCCCCTCGGTGCTGTTCGGCGAAGGACGGCGCGAATCCGGGCGAGGAGCTCGCGCGGGTAGACGGGCTTGGCGAGGTAGTCGTCCGCCCCCAACTCGAGGCCGACGACGCGGTCTGTCTCGTCGCCCCGGGCGGTCAGCATGACGACCGGGACGGCGGTCTGGAGGCGCAGCCGGCGCAGGACCTCCAGCCCGTCCATCCCCGGCATCATCACGTCCAGCACGACGAGATCGACGCCGCCCTGCGCGACAGCTCGCAGGCCAAGGGCCCCGTCCGAGGCGTGCGCGAGCAGCACGTCGTGCGGGGCCAGGTAGCCAGCGAGCAGCTCGGCGAGGCGAGTGTCGTCGTCGATGAGCAGGGCGCGGATGGGCATCGTTCTCGGGTACGTAGCCGCGAACGCGCCGGATTGCCGACCCCCCCGGACAAATTCTGTCCGGGGGCTCAGAAAGGGGTGGGGCGTTTCTGAGACCTGAGGGAGGTGGCCGGCGCGGGGTTCTGTAGGTTGGGGCTACGGAGTCGGCGGCTTCAGGTTGGCGAGGAGGTCGGCGGCCTTCGCGCGCTGGTCCTTGTCCAGGACAGCGTGGATCTGCTTCACGGCAGAGACGACCTCGCGGCGGGCCCGGCCGAGGGCGTCGTCGTGCCGCGCGAAGATCGCGGCGAGGGCGCCGTCGTCGAGCTTCTCACCGCGCAGCGCCTCGGCGAGCGGGCCGTGGGTGGCCTGGACCTCGATCTTGAGCTCCTTCAGTGCGGCGTGCAGGTCGCCGAGCGCGTGGTCGACGATCGGCTCCTGCTCGTCGTCGACGCCGAGCTTGCGCTTGATGACCTCGCTGGCCGCGCGGGCCACCTGCTCGCTGCCGAGCCCGGACCGCCCGCCCCAGCGACCCCAACGACCGCGGCGACCCCGGGGCCCGCACCCGCCGCCGTACCCGCCACCTGAGCCGGCGAAGGCGCGGTGCCGCCAGAACGCCGCACGAGCCATGGAAACCAACGCGAACGCACACAAACCAACGATGAGACAAGAGGACACGGGAGACTCCGGGATGCCGTCCTTGAGACGGCGCTTTCTGGTTGGGCGGGGGCGAGATTGCCTCCGCACGCCAACAAGTGTGAGCGCGGTGTGTGAAGGACCGGAGCGGTGGCGTGTGAAGAACTGCGAAGCGTTAGTTCAGGGAGTCGTGTCCCTGTCTGCCCAGCTCCTGCTCCTGCCCGCGCCCACGCGCTCGGGCGACGCTTCGGATGCAGTCCGGGTCGGCGAGGTCTCGACCCGCGCGCTGGTGCTCGGCCGGAGCCCCGGCAGCGATCTGGTGTTCGCGGATGACCATGTGAGCTGGCAGCACGCGACGATCTGGTTCGAGAACGGCGTGCTCTGGGTTCGGGATCTGGGAAGTCGAAACGGGTGTCTGCTCAACGGCGAGGCGCTCTCCAGCGCTCGCGTCCTGGCCGACGGCGACCGCCTCAGCATCGCCCCCGCCATCACGCTCGCGGTGCGCTTCCGCGGAACGCGCCCGCTCCTCGCCCCCCACGCGCTCGTCGTCGAAGACCTCGCCACCGCCGTCCGCTACCCGCTTCGGTCCGACCGATTTCGCTTTGGTCCCGGCGCGGACGTCGACGCCGGCGGCGACCTGCCCTCCAACGCGGTTGTCCTCCTCACCGGCCCCGAGGATCTCTGGCTCGGCGTGGACGGCGAGGACCGCCCGCTGCAGCTCGACGAGGTCTTCGAGGTGGGCGGGCGCCGGTACGCCGTACGGCAGGCGGACATCGAGCATTCTCCGACGTTTGAGGCTGCTCCTTCCCCGACGTCGGCGCGCTGCGAGCTTGACGCCCGACTGGCCGGCCCCGGTGGACCGGAGGCGGTGGTCACCGATGCCCGCGACAGGCGCACCCTGCGCATCGAGGGTGAGAACCGCGCCGTGCTCCTCTACGTCCTCGGCCGAAAATCCGCCGCTGATGTGCGCTCCGGCGTGCCGGCGGCGGAGTGCGGATGGCTCTCCGACGAGGAGGCCGCCACGGCCATCTGGGGGCGAACCGGCAGGGACGAGAACGCGCTCCATGTCCTCGTTCATCGGCTTCGAAAGCAGCTCGCGGAGGCGGGGTTCGACCCCTGGTTCATCGAAAAGCGGCGACGCTGCGTGCGGGCGCGTTTTGGGCGCGTCGTGCTCGACGCCGAGCCGGGGAGGGCAGGCTGACCGCCGATCTTCCCGTCGGTACCGTGCTCGGGGGGCGCTACCTCGTCGGCGAGCGCCTCGGCAGGGGCGGCGTGGCCGTGGTGTACCGGGTGGAGGACCGGACGATCGGCGTCCAGCGCGCGCTCAAGGTCATCGATCAAGGCGCACATATAGACGCGCTGGCGCGCGACGCGCTGCGCGGCCGGCTGCACAGCGAGGCGCAGGCGATGGCGCGGTTGAAGCACCCGCACGTGGTCGCCATCCACGACGTTGGCGAGGAGGACGGCTTCGACTGGGTGGTGATGGATCTGGCAGACGGCGGCACGCTCGCCGAGCGCGTCGAGGCTGGTGCCGTGCCCGTCGCCGACGCGGTGCGGTGGACCGCGCAGGTGCTCGAAGCGCTCGCCGCGGCCCACGCCGAGGGGATCGTCCATCGGGACGTGAAGCCGCAGAATGTGCTGCTTGATCGCTATGGAAACGCCCAACTCGCCGACTTTGGCATCGCGCTCATCGACTCGGAGGTGGCGCTTCGAAGCACGCGAACGGGGACTGCGATGGGCTCGCTGGCGTACATGGCCCCCGAGCAGCGCATGGACGCGCGCGGGGTGACCCCGGCCGCGGATGTCTACGCCGCGGGCGCGACGCTCTACCATGTGCTCACCAAAAAGAGTCCGATGGACCTTTTCATGGCCGGGGAACACAGCGATCGCCTCGCCGACCTCCCCCTTGCGCTGCGCACCGTCGTCGTCACTGCGACCCGCTACGAGCCGCAGCGGCGCTACGGCTCCGCGCTTGCGATGCGGGCGGCGCTCACCGACGCGTTCGCCAGCCCGGATGAGCCCCCCGTCGCCCCGTCGGCCTCAGCCCCCGCCCCGGCGTCGCCTCCTCCAGCGACCCGGCCCGCCGACGCCTCCCCCGAGCCAGACTATGCGCCCGCGGTCTGGCCGACCTGGGCAGGATGGGCGGTTGCAGCGGCGCTCCTGCTTGCGGTGGGGGGCGGTGGCCTCCTGGTCGCGGCGCGTCCAACCGGCTCGCCCCTGCGTGTGCGGGCCCCCGGCGCCGAGCCGAGCGCGACCTCGAGCGTCGACCGCGTCCTCGCGACCGCCATGGCCCGCCCGCTCGGCATCTGGCACGGCTCGTCCACCTCACCCGCGGGTCACAACGAGCCGTTCACCCTCGATCTCGCCGGATCGTTGGACCAGGTCACCGGCTCCGTGCGAACGCGCCGTGCGAACGGGCATGGCGAGCGCCCGGTGAGCGGCCGCTACACCCCTGCGACCCGCACGCTGACGCTCTCAGAGCCCGACGTCCCGGGCGACCGCGGTGGCACCTGGACGCTCGTCTTCGACGACGCCCTCGCCTCGTTCACCGGTCGCTTCCAGCCGAACGACGGCTTGCCCGCCGCGACGGTGACTGGGGGCTGACCACGCTACAATCTCGCACCGATGCTGATCATCGCGGTGTCGTACGGCACCGGGTCGAGCGTGACCTTGTCGCCCTTGACGTCCCGGTCCCGCCCGCCGAGCATCGTCCGCTCGACCGAGAACATCAGGTCTGGCCCGGGCTTCCGGCCGAGCACCGGGAACGAGAGCGCGAGGCGATCTTTCTGTGCGACGCCCGGGATCGGCAGGAAGAAGCCGGAGCCTTCGAGGATCATCTGGTGGATGCCAAACAGGCGCAGGGTGACGCGCGCGGCCGGCTCGATGTGCGGGCCGTGGACGACGGTGTTGCCGCTCGCCGCGTGCTCGTAGCCGGCGATCATCCCGCCGAAAACGCCGACCCACGGCAAGCGCAGCCCCGGGTAGACGCCGTAGCTCGCCTCGACGGTGGCGCCGATGGGGCCCTCCTCGTCACCGCCCCGGTAGCTGCGCGCCTAAAAAGCATCCCCATCGAGAAGTTCAGGTCGAGCTGGTCGTGGATGACGAGGCCGTACCGCAGCTTCAGCATCTCCAACGGCGACATTTCCGCCCGGAGCCCGATCGCGGGCGTGACGCGGGCGCCCATCGCACCCGTCTGGATTTCAAACGGCGCGAGGCCGGCATGGGCGTTCTCAAACTCGTTCGGCGGACGGATGCCGCGATTGTAGGACTCGGTGGTCAGCTTGACGTCGGATTCGAGGTTGCCGGCCAGCTCGTCGAAATTGTCGGCGGCGACGACCGTTGGCGCTGGGCTCCAGGCCTCCGCGGCGACGATGCCCGCGGGCGAGGGGAGTGAGGATCCGCTCGGGGAGCGGGTCAGCGCGCCCTCCGCCTCCACCGCGCTGACCCCGCTCGCGGTCGCGATCCATGGGGCGGCGTCGCCCTCGGCGTGCCCGTCGATCAGCACGGAGCGCACAAAAGCCTCGCCCGCGGCCGCGTCGTCCCCGACCTCCGAGGCGTGGGTGCCGTCCTGTCTCGCGAGCTGGGCGCGCAACGCGCGGACCTGCGCCGTCATGCTGCTCGCGACGTTGTCGGCGATCTCGCTCGCCACGCCGGGCAGGATGTGCGCGACGTCCAGGTCGGCCGGGATCGCCTGCTCGTGGACGACCGGGCCGGACTCGTCGGGCAACGTGTAATTGTAGGCGTCTGCGCTGCGGTTCACGGAGCTGCTGAACGGCACCGTCACCACGGTCCCGTCGGGCCAGGTCGCCGTCGCAGCCCCATCCATGGCGATCTCGACCGTGTGGGTCGTGACGTCGTAGTCCATGGAATTGCTGACGGGACGGTGCTTTTCGACGCTCTGGGTGCCCATGATCGGCACCTGCTCCCACTGGTAGTCCGGCACGTCGCAGAGGCCCGACCAATAGGACCCGTCGCCCAGCGACGAGTCCTGCGTGCACTGCTCCTGATGTGTGCCAGTTTGTACCTGCACGATGTCGGTGCCGGTCTGGACCTCCTCGT
This sequence comes from uncultured Pseudomonadota bacterium, assembly GCA_903844155.1. GTDB lineage: Bacteria > Myxococcota_A > UBA796 > UBA796 > SXON01 > CAIUMM01. Next base: position 26,768 of record CAIMSU010000010.1, read on the forward strand.
CCTCGTAGTAGACCTCGTCGGTCGTGTACGTGTCGGAGCGGGTCGAGGTGCTGTCGCCCTCCTCGGCGAGACAGTCCGAAAACGCAAGCTGGACCTGCAGAGTCGTCGTGCCGGCGGGCAGACGGGCGGCGATGGCGCTGACGATACGGCAGTCGCTCGGCGCGACTTTCAGGGCGAGGGAGGTGGCGATGTCGCGGTCAAAGGTCGTCCTGCTCGTCATCGCCGCTGCGCGCTCGGGGCCACCGCCAAGCTGCGCGGCGAGGGCGAGCTGCAGATAGCGCCGGTAGCCGGCCGGAAGTGCGGCGGCCTGGGCGGTGTAGTAGGCGGCCCCCTGGTTGGCCAGCCCGGTGAGGCGGGCGCGAAGCGGGTCGCCCGACTGAACCCCTCCAGCGAGGCCGACGTACGCGTCGTAGGTGGCGAGGTATTGATGGGTGGTGGTTGCGTCGTCGATGGCGGCGATCACGCGTGCGTCGGCGTCGTAGACGATGTGGTCGGCGAGGGCGACGGCGTTGGGGGGCGCGCCGAAGTGCCGGGCGTCGGCTGCGAGGGCGAGGGCGGCGGAGAGGTCGGAGCGGGGGTCGGCGCCTGCCGATGGGGTCAACGGTGCGTCGACGATGTGGGAAAGCTCGGCTTGCAGGGCCTCATCCGCGGCGACGGGCAGACCGCGGGAGCGGACGTCGCCGCGGAGGGAGAGCAATTTGGCGAGGCGCGCGGGGCCTTCTTCGGGGGTGACGGGCGGGAGGCCGACGGTGACGGTGCGGGTCCAGGCGGCGGCGACCTGGTCGACGACGGCTTGCGGAGCCGATTTTCCGACGGCCTGGTCGAGCAGGGCGGTGAGGGCGTCGAGTCGAGGAAGGACGGCGGCGGGGTTGGTGACGGCGAGGACGTCGGGCGTCGTGACGCGGAGGAGCTCAGCGTCGATTCGCGCAGCAAGCGCCTTCGTCGTCGCTTCGTCCCGGGCGGTTCGACGGAAGTCGATCAGCGCGCTCGCGTAGTCGAGCGGCGACTCAGTCGCGCCCGCTGAGACGACAGCGTCAAACTGCGGCGCCCACTGACCTTCGACGAGCTTTTTCCGCTTGTCGCGGATGCGGGCGTACTCAAAATCCATCATCGGCACGTCCTGCAGCGCCTGCCCGTACTCCGAGACGGCGAGGTCCTGGTCACCCGCTTTCAAGGCGCGGTTTCCTGCGGCTTCGTGGACGGTGGCGCACGCGGCGAGCACGAGGAGGAGCATGCCCCCGCCGTAACCAACCCCGGAGACACGAGAAAGCCGGGGCCTGGCCCGCTACGGGGGCTGAGGGGCGCCGATGAGCGTGCTGGCGAGCGTGAGATCGGGGGTCCAGCCGGGCTCGGGCGGGGCGCCCGGTCCGATGACCCAGGTGTAGAGCGCGTCCGGCACGGCGGTGGTCTCGGCGGACGCGACCTGCAGCGCGTTCGGGTCGACGGGCGCGCCCCAGATGCCGACGAAGGCGTCGCGCTCGGCGTAGGTCGACGGGGCGACGCGCACGCCACCGTCGAATGCCACGCCTTCCGCCGGGAAAAGCACGACGCCACCCGCGGGATCGCCGTCGTAGAGGTGGACGAGCGGCCCAATGATGTGGGGCAGGGGCGTCGTCCAGTCCTTCGCGCGCCAGTCGGCCTCGGTACACCAATCGGCAGGTTTGTCGCTGGCAGATGCCGCGATGCACGGCTCGGAGGACTGCGGCATCGCGCCCCACGGCGAGCGCCCCTGCAGGTCGAGGACGTCGTCGCCCGCGAGCGCCTGGTAGCGCACGCGGTCGCCCTCGCGCGTGAGGTGGGCGGCCTCGATCTTGCCGTCGCGCAAGCCCTGGACGAGGACGTGGGCCTCGTCGGCGGAATTCGTGCCTTCCCCGGTCGCAAGCATTCGAAGCGCGGGGCCGAGGCGGTGGAGGGTGTCGGCGGTTTTTGTGGGGTCGGACCAGTTGGGGGCGAGGGTGGTGGGGTCGACGGTCCAGGAGATGCGGGGGAAGCCGAGAGACCAGAGACCGAAGAGGGTGCGGTCGCTCACCCCTGCGTCGGCGTAGATCGCGGCGAAGCGACCCAGGCCGGCGACGGCCGAGGATAGACAGCCGTCAGGGCGGAGAATATCGTCGCCCAGCGGGCTGTCGGGATGCATGGGGTACGGGGAGACGAGGCGCGGGCAGTTGATGTCGACCGAAAGGACGTCGGGCAACCCCACTTCCGCGCGCTCCGAGACCTCGGCCGCGATGGACCGCGCCCTTGTTCGGGCGGCGGCTTGCGCCCGGCGGTCCAGCACTTCCCAGGGGTGATGTACCGCAGCGAGGACCGGCTCGAGTCCCAGAAGATCCGCCACCAGCGCGTGTTGGGCCCGTTCGGCGTCCGCTTGCACCGCGAGCGCGGTGGGGGGATCCAGCCGCGGGAGCGACCACTCGCGGGATCGCAGGAGCCGGAGCGCCGGCGGCCTGGTCCCGTCCTCTGGACTTCCGTGCCCCGAACGCCAGAGCCCCTGCATCGCGATCCCCGGCTGGACGGTCGACAGCACTTTCTCGAAGTACGGCAGGATGTGCCCACCGCGAGCTGCAAAGTCGTTGATCGCCGACTCGTTCTGGGGTTCCACGGCGACCGCCGACCGCACCGGCTTCGGCACCGGCGGCGCGTGCAGCACCCGCACCAGGTACGGGTCCTGTCCCCCGGGGCTGGCGAGCGCGCGCAGGATCCGCCCCTGAACCCCGTCGACCACGATCTCAACCGCAAGATGTCTCTGATCCTGGTAGCGTAGCCACGCCCAGGCGCCGGCGGAAGCGGGGTCCTCAGGGTGGTCGATCGCATCGTCCAACATCGCCCGGATGGCCGCATCGCGCTTTCGAGCTGGGTCGCTTGTCGGGTCAGTCCCGGTGCTCAGCCGCTCCAACGTCCCCCGCACCATCGCAAACGTCACCGGTCCAGGCTCCACAAACGGAGGATCGACGGACGTCCACGCCAACACCCCGATCACCCCGATCACGCCGACGCCCACGAGTCCGATCACCGATCTCCGCTTCATGGCAGCACAGCAATTTCAGTGACCTGCCCAATCGCCAACGCCTTCGACAGCGCGAGGAACCCGGCGAGGTGATTGTCCGCGTCCACCGAGAAGATGTCCCCGCTCGAGCCCCAGCCGAGCAGGTGGCTCCCGTCGTCGCGCACGTTCACGTCGCCGAGCACGAGCGCCCACTGCGTCGTGTCCGGCGAAAAGGACCAGTCCAACGTCGCGGTTCGCGCGTTCTCGTTGACCGTGTATTCACAGGCGCGCGAGCCGAGCGTGGCGTTGCGATTGTCGAAGATCCGCAGCTTGCCATTGGAAAAGTCGGGGGCGTGCTGAGGTCCGAAGCCCGCGTCCGTCCCAAAGTCGAACTCGTTCTCGGGCCCGCCCATGTTCCAGACCGTCTCGCCCGTCGCCCGGTCGATCTTGACGACCTGGTGCGGACCCCAGAGCGACAGGTAGTATGCCGCCTCGGACGGGTCATAGTACAGGCCGTTCGCATGGGTCCAGTCGGGCTGGTGACTCGGGAAGGGGCTGATGTTCCAGGAGTCGTCGACGGCGGGGGTGAGGTGGTCAAATGCGCTCCACACCGTCGTTTGCGAGCCATCGGCCGCGACCTCGACGACCTCGTCGCCGGCGACCGATTGCGTTGTTCCATCGACCGTCACATCCTGAAAAACGGTGACGGGGACCGCGATGGTGCCGATGCTGCTCTCGTCCGCGCGATCATCGAGCATGACGGCGTCGTGATGCGCCCAGTCGACCTCGGTTTTCGTCGGCTTCACGCCGGGACCCGCGATCGGGAGGGTGAACACGTAGGCGTAGGCGCCGCTGCGCTCGTCGAAGCCGGTGCCGTAGATCTGCCCGGTGACAGCGTCGTAGCGCGCAGCGGGCACGACCCCGTCGCCCGGCTGCCAGTACCAGACCGGGCGTCCGTCCGTCGTCACGATCATCACGATCGTGTCGCCGGGGACGGCGCTGATGGCGCTGGTCAGCAGGTACGGACCGAGGCCGGCGAGGGTGACGTCAATGGTACTGTCAAAGCTCGGAATTCCGCTCGGCAGGTCGTCGGTGGTCACCTTGGCGAGGGGCGTCTGGACGGCGCGCCCGGCGTCGTCGACGCCGACAATCTGGTATGAGGAGGAGACGCCCGCGTGCAGGTAGAGGTTGAAATCGAGGTTGGAACCGGAGATTTCGGCGGAGGAGAGCCAGGTGGACGGGTCGCTGCCCTCATCGCCCCAGGTCGCGTGCGCGGTAATGGCGTAGGGCGCGTCGAGGTGGAGGGTCGCGCGGGTGACCATGTCGGGGTCGAGGGTCAGGGCGGCGTCCGGCAGGGGGCGGACGCAGGCGGGGAGCGCCATGGCCAGCGCGATCGTGGCTCCGCAGCACCAGGTTCCGGACGCGCCGGGGCGCGGGGTCGCGCTCTTTTTTCGCATGCGCGCCCTTAATGCGTCGTCGTACCCGGATAGCAGGTCGGATGTCGATCGACGCCAACCGGTTTCGTACGCTCTTCCCCCGCCTCTGCGGCACCCTCACGGACGCCGCGTTGGCGCCGCTCCTTGAGTGTTTGCGGCCCAGGCCGTTCGCCGAAGGCGAGCAGCTTTGCAGGCAGGGCGCGCACGCCGCCCGCGCGATCTTCATCCTACGGGGCGAAGTCGAGCTTCGGGTCTCCGCCCCGGATGTGACGATCACGCTCGGCGTCCTCGACGCGGGGCGATGGACGAACACCATCCCGCTCATCGAACCCGGGCAGGCCGAGTTCGACGTCTGGGGCCGCACTGCCGGCTCGGCCGTCGAGATGACGTATGGTGACTTCCTCGCGTTGCGACGCGACCACCCGGGGACCGCCCGCGTCTTCCTCGGCGGGGTGATCTCCGATCTCTCCCTCCGGCTGCGCGCGAGCGAGCTTGCGGTGGGGAAAAAGTCGACGCCGCCGACCCATTCGGTCATGCGTCGCGCCACCGGCTGGCTCGGTGGAGCCGTGCTGCCGCCTGAACCCGAACCCATGGTCATCGGGGAGGACATCTGATGCTCCACCAGCTCCTTGAAAATGACTGGCTCTTCGACGACTTCTCGGCCCGAGAGCTGGAACAGCTCGCAAACGCCATGAGCGAGCGGGAGGTCTACTCCGGCGAGGTGCTTGTGCTTGAAGACGAGCGCCCGGACCGCCTTTTTGTGCTGCTCGAAGGCGCCGTTGAGGTGAGCCGCAAGCAGGACGGCGCTGAGCGGGTGATCGCGAAGCTCGGGCCCGGCTCGATGTTCGGCCTGCTTGCCTTGTTGGATCGTGGCCGTCGTGCGGCGACGTGCGTTGCGCGCGGGCGCGGAAAAGTGGCCGAGATGCCGCGGGATGCGTTTGACCTTTTGTACAAGTCCAACGCCCCGCTCGCAGACAAGTTCCAGTACGCCATCGCGCGCCAGCTCGCCCGCGACGTGAAGCAGATGACACGGGTGCTCATCGCCGAGGCGCTCGGGTAGTGCTGCCTGCTGCGTCCCGCCCGCCGTCGGAGGGCGGGCATCCGGAGCCGCTTTTTCACCTGGTCATGTACGAGCCGGAGATCCCGCAGAACAGCGGGAACGTCGGTCGTCTGTGCCTCGCCGTGCAGGCGCGGCTGCACCTCGTCCACCCGCTGGGCTTTGACGTGGACGAGAAGGCCGTGCGTCGCGCAGGCCTCGACTATTGGCGGTACGTCGACGTTGTCGAGCACGCCGACGGTCCGGCATTCTGGGAATGGGCGGCTGGGCGGCGGTGCTACCTGTTCTCCTCGCTCGCCGAGCAGGTCTACACGAAGATCCCGTTTGCACGCGGGGATGTCTACCTCTTCGGCCGCGAGTCGGTGGGGTTGCCGCAGGCGTTGGTCGACGAGCGAGGTGGCTGGAGGCTGCCGATGGTGGGCGCGACCCGGAGCCTGAACGTTTCAAACGCGGCGGCCATTGTCGCCTACGCGGCGTTGCAGGCGATCGAGCCCGCGATCTTCTGATCGAGCCCGATCCGCCCGATGCGGATCGGGCTCTCGACGCGCCAAGAGCCCGATCCGCATGAGGCGGATCCGGCTACTGGTCCTTGATACCCGGCGGAGATGCCGATCCGGCCAACCGCAGCACACGTTGACATCGAAGCCCTGCAGCACAACCTTGCGGTGGCGCGAGCGCTCGCGGGTCCCGGAGTCGCGGTGTTGGCGGCCGTTAAGGGCGATGCATACGGGCATGGCGCCGTACGATGCGCGCGGGCGCTGGAGGCCGCCGACTGGTTCGGCGTGGCCCTGGTGGAGGAAGGGGCGCAGCTCCGGGATGCCGGCGTCCAAACTCCGATCCTCTGCCTCGGCGGGGTCGGCCGGTACGGTGCTGAGGAGGTCGTTCGGCGAGGGCTCGTGCCGGTGCTCTACGACGAGGGCGATGCGGAGCGGCTCGACCTGGCCGCTCAGGCCGCCGGGGTGCGACTCGCCGTGCACTTGAAGGTCGACACGGGCATGGGGCGCCTCGGCGTGCCACTGTCCCACTTCGGCCGCTTCCTCGACCGTTTTGCGAGGTTCGGGAGCCTGGAAGTCGCCGGGTTCATGACCCACTACGCGACCGCCGACGCACCGCCGGACTCCGCGGGAGGCGCCTTCACGCGCGAGCAGGGGCGCAGGTACGCCGAGGCGCTGGCGACGCTGCGGGCGCGCGGGTACGGGCCTCGATTGTGCCACACGGTCAACTCGGGTGGGCTTGTGCAATACAAGAGCCTACACTACGACATGGTTCGCCCGGGGATCCTGCTGTACGGCGCCGCGCCATGCGCCGGTACACCGCCGCTCCGGCCGGTGCTGACCGTGTCGACGCAGGTGCTCGTCGTCCGCGACTTGCCGGCGCGCGCGTCTGTCAGCTACAACCGAAGCTTCGTCACCAAACGCCCCTCCCGCGTCGCGACGCTGCCGGTGGGCTACGCGGATGGCTACCCCCGCTGCCTCGGGAACGTGGCCGAGGTGCTGATCGGCGGGCGGCGCTGCCCCGTTGTTGGCGTTGTATGCATGGATCTCTGCATGGTCGACGTGACGGAGGTGCCGCAGACCGTCGAGGCGGGCGACGAGGCCGTGCTGCTCGGCGTGCAGGGCGACGAGCGCGTGACCGTCGAGGAGATCGCCGGTTGGGCGAAGACGATCCCGTACGAGATCCTCTGCGGGTTCAGCGAGCGCGTCCCTCGACTGTGAGCAACGCGACCATCGACAGGGCGGCGGTCGGGCACGCCGCGACGCACGCCGGGCCACCGGGGATGGGAACGACGTGACCCGGCCGATCCATGGGCGCGCAACCGTCACATTTGACCGCGATCGAGAGCTCCGTGACACGCCGGATCGCCTTGTACGGACAGGCGGCGATGCAGGCGCCACAGCCCGTGCAGCGAGGCTCGATCAGCTCGATCCGACCGCCGGGGAACCGCACGAGCGCGTTGTGTGGGCAGACCGGGACGCAGGGACTGTCTTTGCAATGGACGCAGACATCAACTGAGATGCAGAGAATCGACTCCACCGGATCTCTGTACTGAACGGAATCCCGGATGGCGAGGCGGCGGCGCTCAAGGACGAGGGGATGATCGGCGGTGATGGGCTCCGGGGCGAGGTCGGCGACGGCTCGCCCAAAGGCGTCCGGGTAGCGCGCGCTGACACAGGCGACTTCGCAGAGGCGGCAGGCTGTGCATTTATCTGCGTCGAGCGCCGGGAAGCGGGGGCCAGCGCTCTCGTCGGCCGGCGTCGGAGAGTGGGATGCTTGCACGGGCATGGTGCGGCCGTATCGCGGCGGATAGGAGGCACCGCGATGCCCTCCAAAGAGCCAGTCCCCGGCACGCGCGGCTTCATCGTCCCCATCGGCGGCGCCGAGGACAAGATGGCGGACCGTCGCATCCTCAAGCGGTTCGTCCAGCTTTGCGGCGGACGAGCGGGCACCATCATCGTCGTGCCGACTGCGAGCGAGGCAGACGACACCGGTCAGCGCTACGTCGACGTCTTCGACCGCGTCGAGTCCGGCCCCATCCAGGTGCTCAACCTCCAGACGCGACGCCAGGCTGAGGATCCCGAGGTTGCAGGCGTGCTCGACGATGCCGCGGGCGTGTTCTTCACCGGCGGCAACCAGCTCCGGCTGACAACCATCCTTGGCGGGACGGCCTTTGCACAGGCGGTGCGGAAGGCAAACGCGCGTGGCGTCCATGTCGCGGGAACGTCGGCGGGGGCTTCGTTTGTGAGCAATCACATGATCGCCGGCGGCCGAGAGGGCAGCACGCCCAAGGCCGGCCTTGTCACCCTCGCGCCTGGGCTCGGGCTGACCAACCGCGTCGTCATCGACCAGCACTTCCGCGAGCGCGACCGGGTTGGCCGATTGCTGACGGCGATCGCCTACAACCCCTACGCCATCGGTCTCGGCGTCGACGAGGACACGGCGGCGTTCATCGGGCCGGACAACATTTTCGAGGTCGTCGGTCGCGGCGGGATCACGGTGTTGGACGCGAATGATCTCGAATCCACCAGCATGGCGCGCGCGCGGGAAGATCATCCGGTCGAGCTCGTCGGCGTGAAGATGCACATCCTCATCAACGGATCGAGGTTCGACCTGCTCACGCGGAGCGTGGTGAGGTAGACTCGCGGAATGTGCCGCTCCTCGAACCCTAGCTCCCTCGCCCCCCTGCTCGCGCTGCTTGTCGCTCCCGCCCTCTACGGTTGCAACGACAAGGGGGTGAGTGTCTACAATACAGCGCCCACCGCCGGCATCCTCGCACCGACGGACGGGAGCTCGGTCGATGCCGGTTCCCTCGTGGAATTCTACGGCACGGTCGGCGATGCGCAGACGAGCCCGCCGGACCTGCTCGTGACCTGGTCGAGCGATGTCGATGGCCCCCTCGACTCGACGCCCGCGGCCATCGACGGCAGCCTGCACTACGCGACTTCCTCGCTTTCGAGCGGCGATCATGCCATCACCCTCACCGCGGTGGACGAAAACGGCCTCTCCGCCCAGTCCACCATCGGCCTGCACGTCGGCACCGGCTCAGGCGGTCCAGGGGCGCCGACTGTCGTCATCCTCGGCCCCACAGACGCCCAACAGATCCCCTCTGGCGATGTCACGAACCTCGTCGCCGCCGTCACCGACGAGCAGGACGCGTACGACACGCTCCAGGTCGAGCTGATCGACGTCCCGGACGGCTCGCTCTGGGTCGGAAACCCGTCCTCGACCGGCTCGCTGACCGTGCCCATGACCCTGTCCATCGGCGACCATCTGTTGACGGTGAACGCGCTCGACTCGGACGGAAACACCGGGAGCGCCAGCGTTGCGTTCTCTATCGTAGACAATGGGCGCCCCCATGTCACGATCGACACTCCGGCTGACGGGACTGAGATTCCCGTCAACACCGAGACCCTGTTCAGCGGGACCGTGTCGGACGACAACACCGACGCGGGCGCGCTCGCGCTCACGTGGGCCGACAGTGTGGATGGGGTCCTGTCCACCGCGCCCTCAGACTCCTCGGGCACGACAAACATGGCGCCGGTGCTGTCTGTCGGGATCCACACGGTCACCCTCACCGCCATCGACGTCGACGGAAAGACAGGGTCCGACAGCATCGTCGTGACTGTCTACGACCCGAACGACCGCGACGACGACGGGGATGGCTACACAGAGAACGAAGGCGACTGCAACGACGCGGATGCCAGTGTCAACCCCGGCGAGGCCGATGTGTGCGATGCGATCGACAACAACTGCGACGGTCAGGTGAACGAGCCCTGGGCCGACAGCTACGAGCCGAACGACGCGTCGCCCGGCTACGATTGTGGCACGGTGGACGTCAGCTTCCTCTGGACCGGCGCGACGCTGCAGCTCTCCGCGCTCACGCTGCAGTCCGCCGCCGACGAGGACTGGTTCTATTGGGACGCGGTTGACGAGTATTGGGACAACGTGAGCGTCTCCGTGACCGCCACCGGCTTCCCCGCTTCTGGGACGTACGTGCTGGAGCTTTGGAGCCTCGACACCGGCTCGATCGTCGATTCCGCGTCCGGGTCCGCCAGCCTGACGGTCAGCTACACCGGCGACATCTTCGACGACAGCGAGGACCACTTCGCGGCCCGTGTGTACGCGGCGACATGGCCGGCGGACAGCTGCTCCACGCTCTACAGCCTCGCGATTCACTCGTGATTCGGCCGGGTTAGCGTTTCGGCATGGTCACACTCTACGGCTCTGCCTTCTCCACATTCACCTGGTCCGCCCGCCTCGCGCTCACGGAGAAGGGCGTGCCCTATGAAATGGCCGCTGCGAAGCTACGAACCCCCGAGTGGGGGTTGATGCACCCCTACCAGCGCATGCCCGTGCTCGATCACGACGGCTTTCGCGTGTTTGAGGCCGCCGCGGTCATGAACTACGTGGACGAGGCGTTCGAGGGACCTGCCCTCAAGCCCGCCGATGCGCACGGTCGCGCGCGTATGTGGCAGTGGGCAAGCGCGTTTTCGGACTACGTCGCGCCCAGCGCGGTCCGGGGCGTGCTGATTCCGCGCTTCGTCCTGGCGGCGCGCGGGATCGCGGTCGACGACGCCGCCGTTCACGCCGCAGCCGCCAAGGCGCACACGATGCTGGAGCCGTTTGAGGCCGCACTGGGGACCTCCTCGTACCTGGCCGGCGAGAAGCCGAGCATCGCCGACTACCTGTTGCTGCCTGTGGTCGCGACTGGCGGCCAACTGGAAGGCGCGGACCAGTACAGCCACGGCCTCCCGAGCCTGAACGCGTGGCGCAAGCGCATGGCGGCGAGGCCGAGCTTCGCGGCGTGTCTCCCCAGATAGCTCCAGCATCTGGCGCGCATGATCACGCGCCCGGGCGGTTCGTCGGATACGTTCCGGACCGCCATGAACACCGTCGAAACGCGCACCTACGTCGGCCCGAACATCTACGCGAACTTCAAGGTCATCCGGTTCACGCTGGATCTGGAGGCGCTCGAGGACTGGCCCAGCGACCGCGTCCCCGGCTTCGTAGATGGGCTGATCGCGGCCGTGCCCTCGCTCCATCACCACGGCTGCAGCTACCGCGAACCCGGGGGCTTCATCCGCCGGCTGCGCGAGGAGGGCGGGACCTGGATGGGCCATGTGTTCGAACATGTCGCGATCGAGCTACAGAACCTCGCAGGCATCCAGGTCACGTTCGGGAAGACGCGGACGGCCGGGCAGCCCGGGCGCTACCACGTCGTGTACGAATACGAGGACGCGTGGACCGGCGAGGCCGCTGGAAAACTCGCGTTGGACCTGGTTCACAGCCTTGTTCCCGTGGACTTGCGCGGAACGTACACGGTCGAGCCCGATTTTCACTTCCCGAGTGGGCTTGAGGCCTTGATCCGGGGTGCCGAGCGGCGCGCCTTCGGCCCTTCGACCGCCAGCCTCGTTCATGCCGCGGAGAAGCGGGACATTCCGTGGATCCGGCTGAACGAGGCCAGCCTCGTGCAGTTCGGGCATGGCCACTTGCAGCGGCGCATCCAGGCGACGGTGACCAGCGAAACGCGTCACATCGCGGTGGACATCGCCAGCGACAAGGAGCTTACCAACAGGATCCTCGGCGACATCGGCCTGCCGGTGCCGAAGCAGGACCGGGTGTACTCGCCAGAGCAGGCTGTACGCGCGGCCCGTCGAATCGGGTACCCGGTCGTCGTCAAGCCGTTGGACGCCAATCATGGCCGGGGTGTCAGCATCGGGATGGACACCCCCGAGGCGGTGACGAAGGCCTACGCAGAGGCGCGCGAGCACTCGCGGACGGTGCTGGTCGAGAGCTTCCTCCAGGGTTTCGACCATCGGATGCTGGTCGTGAACGGGGAGCTGGTCGCGGTGGCGAAGCGGGTGCCCGGCCATGTGGTCGGCGACGGCGTGCACACGGTGTCGGAGCTGGTCGAGATCGTGAACCAGGACCCGCGCCGCGGCATCGGGCATGAAAAGTCGCTGACGAGGCTGGAGTTTGATGCACAGGCCGAACGCCTGCTGGCCGAGGCGGGGCTGGCGCGCGAGCATGTGTTGGAGGCGGGGAAGGTGTTCTACCTGCGGACGACGGGGAACCTGTCAACGGGCGGGACGGCCATTGACCAGACGGATGTGTGCCACCCGGACAATCGCGAGATGGCGATTCGCGCCGCAGCCGCCGTTGGGTTGGACGTCTGCGGCGTGGACTTCCTCTCGCCCGATGTGTCACAGTCCTACAAGGAGGTTGGTGGCGGGATCTGCGAGGTCAACGCCGCGCCCGGGTTTCGGATGCATGTCTCGCCAAGCGAAGGCACACCCCGGGATGTCGCCGGTGCCGTCCTCGACATGTTGTTTCCTCCGGGAACGACGTCGCGAATCCCCATCGCCGCCATCACGGGGACCAACGGCAAGACGACGACCACGCGGATGCTGGCACACATCCACAAGCTGGCCGGCCGCTGCGTCGGCATGAGCACGACCGATGGCGTCTACATCGACGGAAGGCTCGCGGTGGCCGGGGACATGACGGGGCCGACGTCGGCGAAGATGGTGCTCTGTCATCCGCAGGTGCAGGTCGCTGTGTTGGAGACCGCGCGGGGCGGGCTCCTGCGCGCAGGCATGGGCTACAAGAAGCCCGACGTCGCCTGCTGCTTGAACGTCGCCAGCGACCACCTTGGATTGGGTGGAGTCGAGGACCTCGATCAGTTGGCCGATGTGAAGCGCATCCCTATCGAAGTGGCGCAGGACACGGTCGTCCTGAACGCGGATGACGACCGGTGCCTGCGAATGGCGAGCTTCGCCGTGGCCAAGAACATCTGCTACGTGACGGTGAACGCGAACCACGCGCTCGTCCGCGAGCACATACGCGCGGGTGGGCGTGCGGTGGCGCTGGAGGCGGGCGTGAACGGCCAGATGATGACGCTGTACGACAAGGGGCGTCACATGCCGCTTTTGTGGACGCACCTGATCCCAGCCACGCTCGAGGGCAAGGCGATGCACAACGTCCAGAACGCGATGTTCGCGGCGGGCATGGCGTTCTCGATGGGGCTGAAGCTCGACGACATCCGGCAGGGCTTACGGACGTTCGACGCGAGCTTCTTCCAGACACCGGGTCGGATGAATGTCTACGATCAGCTCGGCTTCAAGGTCATCCTCGACTACGGCCACAACCCTGCCGCGGTGTCGGCCATGGTCGCGTTGACAGACGCGTTGACCGCCGACCGGGCTCCGGGCCAGAAGCGGGTCGTTGTGTTGGCCGCGCCAGGCGATCGCCGGGACGAGGACATCCGCGAGGTGGCGCTGGCTGCTGCCGGCCATTTCGAGCTTTATTACTGCCGTAGGGACGACAACCCCCGGGGCCGGGCGGACCGCGAGGTGCCCGAACTTCTGCGGGACACACTGGTCGCCGCGGGAGTGCCTTCCAAACGCGTCATCATCGCCGACTCGGAGCCCGAGGCCATCCAAGCGGCATTGTCCGCGTGCAACACGGGTGATGTCCTGCTCTGCTTCGTGGACCAGGTCACACGTTCCTGGAAGCAGGTCATCTACCACGGGGGCCGGACGCCCAACGAGAACGTCAGCAAGGCAGCGGCGTTTCACGCGGACGACGCTGCCGAAGGGCCGGTCGTCGTGCCGATGACAGACTACGCCGGGATGTCTGTCGTGCGTGATGCGCGCGGGGTCCTGCTCGCGGAGCAGGGGGACTAGGCGTTGGAACTGGTCAACGCCCGGTACGTGACGGGTCGCACCCTCGATCTCGACGGGCCCGGCGCGGTCATCCACGTTCGGGCCGAGTCGTCGGAGCTGACGGCGTTGGCGGCGCGTATCGCTGCGTTGGGCCACTACTCCCGGCGCGACTTTCGGGACTTCGTGGCGTTGGGCATCCGTTGCACCCCGGATGTCGCCGAAGCGCTCGCAGACGCCATGGAACTCCTTGCGACCGACCCCTCTGCCAGCCCCTACGATGCCCGCCAGACGCTCGACGCGGCGCGACGTCCCACCTGGGTGCAGGCTTTGGAGGCGGCGAAGGCCCAGGGAATCCCCGCGTTGCTCGACGACGAGGGCCTCTCGATCGGTGCTGGCTGCCGATCTGCGACCTACGGGCTTGCCGTTGCACCTGCTTCGATAGGGTCGCATGGGCGCATCCCGGTCGCGATGGTAACGGGAACCAACGGAAAGACCACGACGACGCGGTTTCTCGCGGCAATGGGGACCGCCCGCGGGTTGACAGTCGGACACACATCGAGCGACGGCATCTTTGTCGGGGATGGCTGTGTGGAGCGAGGCGACTGGTCGGGTCCGGGTGCAGCTCGCCGCCTACTGCGCCACGGACGCGTGGAATTCGCGGTGTTGGAGACGGCACGCGGTGGCATCCTGCGGCGCGGGGTGCAGGTTGACTTTGCCGACGTGGCCGTCGTGACCAACGTAAGCGCGGACCACCTCGGGGAGTGGGGTGTCAACACCGTGGACGAGATGGCCGAGGTCAAGCTCCTCGTCGGCGACGGGCTTCGGCCCGGCGGAACACTGGTGATGAACCGCGAGAACTGGCGTTGGTCGGATGTTCTGGTGCGCTTCTGCGATCGCCGCCCGGACGTCCACGTGCGGTGGTTTGGCGCGGGCGGGCAGGCCCGGGTGCGCGGCGAGGTCGTCACCGTCGACGGCGTCGACGTCATCGCCGTCGAGGACATCCCGCTGACGTTCGGCGGTCGTGCGGTCCACAACGTCGAGAATGCGCTCGCGGCCTCGCTCGCGGGGGTGGCGATGGGCCTCCCCGTCCCCATCGTCGCCGCTGGCCTTCGGCGCCTGACGCCCGACCCGGAGCACTCGGCCGGACGAGGGAATGTCTTTGAAGTCCCGGTTGAAGGCGGCGTTGCCACGGTCTTCGTCGACTTCGCCCACAACGCGGAGGGCATGCGGCATCTCGCTGCGTTGGCGCTCGCTTGGCCCGCACGTCGCCGGCTGCTCGTGGCCGGACAAGCAGGCGATCGAACCGACGAATTGCTCGATTCTTTCACCAGGTTGGCGCTGGGGATGAGCCCGGCCCGTGTGTACCTGAAAGAGATGGCGAAGTACCAGCGTGGCCGGAAGCCGGGCGAGGTCGTCGGTCGGATGCGCGCGATCTTCAGCGCGGCCGGCGTGCCGACGTCGTCCTGGCCCGACGAATTGGCCGCGACAGACGCGGCGTTGTCGGACCTGCATGATGGCGATTTCCTGCTGGTGCTCGCTCACACGGACGCTGCGGGTGTCGTAGAGCGGGTGCGGGCCCGGGTTGGGTTGCCTACTTAGCGGTGCGACGACGGAGCGAAAGCAGCGCCAGGAACGCGGGCATCGTGGCCAGGAAGGTGACGGGGGAGGGGGTGGAGGTGCAGCCGCACGCGGCGGCAGCCGAAGAACCAGCATTGTCGGCCGAGCCCCCGCTGTCGGGAGGGCAGGTCAGCTCGACCCTCGGCGAAAGGTTCCGCGCGACCGCATCTGCGTCTGCGGCGTCCCGGACCTGGTCATCGGTCGTCGTGGAGTCGCCGTGCACCACCCGGTAGACCCATTGCACGGCGCTCGGTTGGTTTTCCAGCGTGAAGGTCGCGGTCCCGGCTGACCGGGAAAGGACAGCTGCGAGGTGCGTCGCAGCGGTGTCCTGGAGCAACCACGTGCGATCGGAGAGTCGAAGCAGGCCCGATGGCAGGGCGACGCCGAACGGGTCCACGGTGGAGGTGGGGTCGGACTGCACGGGGCTCTCCAGAAGGGCCGGCGCGGTGACGAACGAGGCGCCGTCCCAGGGGAACGTCACCGAGAGCGGGGCGTCGCCGCTGAAAAAGGAGACGTCGACCTCGTATTCCTGGATGGCCACACTCGTCAGCGAGGTGCGCCAGACGGGGGCCGCTGCACGCGACGAAGCGGTGATGTCAAACAGGGGCTGGGTCGTGGTCGTGGTGTCGCCCAGAAACCCATCGGGCAAGCCGACCGTACCCAGATCCACCGTGAACACGGACCCGGCCAGCCGGCACCCGTCGGCGTTCACGAGGCTGTCCTGTGCGTGGCCCCGCGCTCCTTTCGCGTGATCCTCCGCATACTGCACCTCCGTCTCGTACGGATTCCACCCCGTCGCGTCGCTCACCTCGCCAAGCAGCAGGGTCTTCCATGCTTCTTCGATGGCCGTCGCGTCCCCACCCGCTGCCTCGGCCGCTCGCACCTGCCGTCCTGCAAGGACGTTGCCCGTCAGCACGCCGTCATCCTCCTCCGTCGACCCCCACAGGCCGCTTCCACCCATCCAACGCCACATGTTGGTGGTGTCATCCGGCTGCCAGGTCCCGTCGATGACCGGGGGCAGGGGAGTCGGGGTGACGAGCCCGGAGACGGCCGCGACGTAGTCATGCACCCCGATGATCTGCGCCCCAGCTGCTTCCTGGGCGGCGAGGTCAGCCTCGCGCGCGGCAGTCGTCGTCGCGTTGTAGAGGAAGGCGGGCCCAAGGTACGGGTCCATGTCGTTCGTCGCGTAGAGCTCGCCGTCGTCGAGAAAGCTCCACGAAACGGAGAAATTCGCGTCCGCGTAGCTCTGACCGCCTGGGATCACGGTCACGGGGCCGGAGCCGCCTTCGTAGGAATAAAGGGTCGAATCCGCCGAATGACCCCAGGTGTACTCCGCGAGGTTGTGGGGCATGACCGCGATGTGGTAGCCGCCGTCCGGCCCGTACGACGGCATCCTCTCCAGTTCGCCCTGTCCAAACTGCCCCTCCTGCGTCCAGACCACGTCCGCCAGGGTCAGCCCGTTGTCGTCGAACACCTGCCTCGTCAATTCGAGCGATTTCTCCTCGTCTTGCCAGGGGTAGGCCGTCCAGAGCTGGTCGGAATAGTGGAAGCTGATGAGCTCAACCTGCCCCGTGCCCTCCAGCGTGCGGAGGTGGTCGAGGACGTCGGGTCGGCGGGCGGCGAGCACCTCGATCATGTAGGCCTGGAGCTCGATGTCGAAGGTCCAGGTCGGGTGACGGTCGAGGAGGTCGAGGACCGGCGAGAACGACTGGTCGATGATCTGGTCCTCGATCGAGTCGTTGTCCGTCGGCCAGTCGGTGTACAGGTCGCCGAGGCCGCCTGCGCAGTATTGTAGGTTGAAGTGCAGGAGTGTGAGGACGTAGGTGGGCATCGCGCGCTCGCACGTCAGCGTAATTCACGCTCCGACCGCCCAGCCTCAAAAAGGCGTTAGGCCTCCGACGTGCAGAAGGCCATCTCCATCCTCGGTCGTACCTACACGCTCCGCGCGGACGACGGGGAAGATCTGGAGCAGGCCGCGGGCGAGGTGGACAAGCGTGCGCGCGAGCTGATGCGCCGTTCTCCGGCGTTTGACCAGGGAACCGCGGCGATCCTCACCGCGTTGAACCTGGCCAGCGAGCTCCGGAATGTGCGCCAGCGCGTGCGTGCCGAAGTCCTGGACGCCGACCACCAGATGGCCGCGGTCGAGGCGGTGCTCGAGGCCGCGCTTTCGCAGGAAGAGCCGGTTGGCGGCGACGAGTGACAATTGCTAGCGGAAGGAGTGTGCGATGTCCGTGACCCAGACCCTGGACCAGATCGGCGAGAAGGTAAATGACATCGCCGAGCGCGTCGAAAACGCCCCGCCCGGCATCATGGACCGTATCGCCGGCGGGCTGCTCGGCGGCGGCGCCCTGACCGTGATCGGCATTGCAAACCAACTAACGCCCGATCCGAACGGGTACGGGACGCACCGTCAACTCGGGCTCGGGGCGTGCACGATGCTTAGCCTCACCGGTTGGCCGTGCCCGATGTGCGGCATGACCACGACGTTCACGCTCTTTGCCCACCTCCGCCCGGTGGATGCCATCCTCAACCAGCCGTTCGGAACGGTGCTCTTCCCGATCACCTGCGCGATGGCCGGGATCGGCATGGTGGACCTGTTCACCGGGCGAGGTGCCCTGCGCGGCGCGTTGAAGTGGATTCAGAGGCGTGAGCGCTTGTGGGCGGGCGTCCTCCTCTTCGGCATGCTGGGGGGCTGGCTCTACAAGTGCGTCAAGATGCACCCCGAGGTCTTCGGACTGCACTGGAGCTGAGCCGTCACCGCCTTGACACGCGCCCACGGACACAGTATTATCGCAACGTCCCGCAACCTCCCGACGCCGCAACGGCGCGCAAGACACCTCAAAAAAGGTCCTTGACGCCCTCACGGTGATCCGATAAGGTGGCGGGGCTTCGGACGGACCCCCTTCGGGAGGCACGAAACCGAAAACGGGTCACCCGGTTTCGACCGGAAGGCTCGCTGGTCTTTGAAAAATTGGTAG
>CAIMSU010000010.1:47500-50196 GCA_903844155.1 uncultured Pseudomonadota bacterium
CTGGGAGGACCATCTTCCAAGGCTAAGTACTACCTGATGACCGATAGTGAACAAGTACCGTGAGGGAAAGGTGAAAAGCACCCTGAGAAGGGAGTGAAAAGACCCTGAACCCGTGTGTCTACGAACAGTAGGAGCCGCAAGGCGACTGCGTACCTTTTGCATAATGAGTCAGCGAGTTGTGGATTGCAGCAAGGTTAAGCCGCAAGGTGTAGCCGTAGGGAAACCGAGTCTTAATGGGGCGTCAAGTTGCAGTCTACAGACCCGAAGCCGAGTGATCTATCCATGGACAGGCTGAAGCGTGGGTAAAACCGCGTGGAGGGCCGAACCCACTTAAGTTGAAAATTAAGGGGATGAGCTGTGGATGGGGGTGAAAGGCCAATCAAACTCGGCAATAGCTGGTTCTCCTCGAAAGGCATTTACGTGCCGCCTCGAGTAGCACCATTGGAGGTAGAGCACTGAATGGGCTAGGGGGCTATCCGGTCTACCAAACCCAATCAAACTCCGAATTCCATTGAGTGACGCTCGGGAGTGAGACGGCGGGGGATAAGCTTCGTCGTCGAAAGGGAAAGAGCCCAGACCGTCAGCTAAGGTCTCCAAGTACACGCTAAGTGGTCAAGGATGTGGGGCAACATAGACAACCAGGAAGTTGGCTTAGAAGCAGCCACCTTTCAAAGAAAGCGTAATAGCTCACTGGTCAAGTTGCCCTGCGCCGTAAATATAACGGGGCTAAGCGTGTCACCGAAGCTACGGGCTTTTTAGGAAGCGGTAGAGGAGCGTTCTTACTGCGGTGAAGCCGGCTGGCGATGGTCGGTGGAGCGGTAAGAAGTGCGAATGCTGACATGAGTAGCGATAAACACGGTGAAAACCCGTGTCGCCGAAAGCCCAAGGTTTCCTGTCCAAGGACATTCCGGGCAGGGTTAGTCGGTCCCTAAGGCGAAGCCGAACGGCGTAGTCGATGGGAAGCGGGTTAATATTCCCGCACCGGCAGTCTTGAGCAGAGCAGGGACGGAGAAGGGCAGATCAGCCGGGGAGTGGATTCCCGGTACAAGCGTGTAGGCAGAGGTGCTCGGAATAAAACGGTGCCTCAATGCCGAGACGTGATGTCGTGGTCTTCGGACCGAAGTGGTTGATCCCATGCTTCCAAGAAAAGCTGCGTACTGCGTTGACGGACTGCTGACCGTACCGGAAACCGACTCAGGTGGGCGGGTGGAGAACACCAAGGCGTTTGAGAGAATTACGGTTAAGGAACTCGGCAAATTAACACCGTAACTTCGGGATAAGGTGTGCCTGTACAGGTGAAGGACCTCGCGTCTGGAGCCAGGACAGGTTGCAACAAAGAGGCGGTAGCGACTGTTTACCAAAAACACAGGCCTGTGCGAAGCCGTAAGGCGACGTATACGGGTTGACGCCTGCCCGGTGCTGGAAGGTTAAGGGGAGTGGTCAGCGCAAGCGAAGCTGCGAACCGAAGCCCCAGTAAACGGCGGCCGTAACTATAACGGTCCTAAGGTAGCGAAATTCCTTGTCGGGTAAGTTCCGACCTGCACGAATGGCGTAACGACTTCCGCGCTGTCTCGACCGTAAGCTCAGCGAAATTGACATTGGGGTGAAGATGCCCCATACCCGCAGCTAGACGAAAAGACCCTGTGAACCTTTACTCTATCTTGGCAGCGGCATTCGATTCAGATTGTGTAGCATAGGTGGGAGGCTTTGAGCCCTGGGCGCTAGTTCAGGAGGAGCCACCGTTGAAATACCACCCTGTTTGTGTTGGATGCCTAACCGGACCCTTGTGGTCGGGACACTGCCTGGTGGGGAGTTTGACTGGGGCGGTCGCCTCCCAAACAGTAACGGAGGCGCACAACGGTTCCCTCAGCTAGATCGGAAACCTAGCGCAGAGTGCAATGGCATAAGGGAGCTTGACTGCAACATCGACAGATGGAGCAGGTGCGAAAGCAGGTCATAGTGATCCGGTGGTCCCACATGGGAGGGCCATCGCTCATCGGATAAAAGGTACTCCGGGGATAACAGGCTTATCACGCCCAAGAGTTCACATCGACGGCGTGGTTTGGCACCTCGATGTCGGCTCATCGCATCCTGGGGCTGGAGCAGGTCCCAAGGGTTTGGCTGTTCGCCAATTAAAGCGGTACGCGAGCTGGGTTCAAAACGTCGTGAGACAGTTTGGTCTCTATCTGCTGTGGGCGTAGGAGAGTTGAGAGGATCTGTCCTTAGTACGAGAGGACCGGGATGGACGCTCCTCTGGTGTTCCGGTTGTCGCGCCAGCGGCACTGCCGGGTAGCCACGAGCGGATGGGATAACCGCTGAAAGCATCTAAGTGGGAAACCCTCCTCAAGATTAGCTCTCCCTGAAGGGCCCAGGAAGACTACCTGGTTGATAGGCTGGATGTGTAAACGCTGCGAGGCGTGCGCTGACCAGTACTAATTGCCCGTTCGACTTGTCTCTCTCTCGGATTTTATTCGTTCTTCGCGCGCAGTGGTGAAAGACCCACGATCCGTCATGCTTGACGGCGCGCTCGCCTACCATCATCCCTTGCCACTTTTGCCGGTGGCGACAACGGAGAGGCCCTACCTGTTCCCATTCCGAACACAGAAGTCAAGCTCTCTCGTGCCAATGGTACTGCACCCCAACGGGTGTGGGAGAGTAGGTAACTGCCGGCATCCCCCTACCCCCGCCCGATGAAA
>CAIMSU010000011.1 GCA_903844155.1 uncultured Pseudomonadota bacterium
CTTGAGCATCAGGAGCAGCCGCGTGAAGGCGATGCGCCCCGTCTTCTTCGCCGTCTCCACGTCGATGAACTCCTCCAGAATGGCGAAGCCGTTGTCGGCGGCGTACTTCTTGAGGATCGCCTGCTGTGCGGGGATGGAGAACCCCTCGCGCTCCTGCTCGCGCGACGACACGCGAGCGTAGAGGACCGCCTGCTTCATCGAGGGGGCCAGCGCGGCGGCGGCGGCTTTCGAGGCGGGCGACCGGCCGGATCGGGCGGTTCGACGGGTGGGCGAGATCGACATCGGGGGCTCCGGGCGGGGGGTCCAAAAGGCAGCTTGACGTAATGCAACGGCGTTGGCCAGCGGTCAAGAGCAAGAACGCGATGGGGCAAATTAACCTGTTCATCTGTGCAGGTTGCAGGAGCGGCGATACCAGCGTCGCGGTCCATCGGCCCGGTCCGGATCGCCGACCTCCCAGGTGTCTCATGCCCGCTTTCCCCGCCGATGATCCTCTCCACGCCCCTCAACCGCTCGCGGCTGAGGCGAACGCCCGTTTCTGGCTCGACGGCCTCGGCTTCGCCGGCTTCCTGGGCGTCATGAACCTCACGACCGGGTTCGAGGAGCGGTGGAGGAAGGCGTTCGGCACCGGCGAGAACAGGGTGATCGCCGAGGCGCTGCTCGGTCGGCACGGCGACAGCCGGCCCGTCCGGAGAAACCTCCTCCTCGCGGCTGAATCCGTCGGCAACACCGAGACTGAGGCGGTCGCGGACGTGGCGCGGTCGGTCCTCGGCGATGTCGGGATGCCCGACGAAAAGACCCGCCGATACTGCCGGAACGGCTTGGCCGCGCGCATCCTCGCCGAGAGTCCGGCGGCCCTGATGGGCGTGCAGGCGCTCGACGAGTTCTCGCCCCGCCGACACTACGCGCTGACGCTGGACGGCCACCGCGTCCCACCGCCGGCTGCGCTGCACACGCTCGATTGGACCGAGATC
This sequence comes from uncultured Pseudomonadota bacterium, assembly GCA_903844155.1. Lineage (GTDB taxonomy): Bacteria > Myxococcota_A > UBA796 > UBA796 > SXON01 > CAIUMM01. Next base: position 972 of record CAIMSU010000011.1, read on the forward strand.
GCCGGGCGGGCGCTGGACGCGCTGCCGAAGCGGGGGTCGATGAACTTGCGGGCCTGCGTCGCCCGATCCTGGCGGAGCGACGTGTTCCTGGCGTTCCGGGAGCCGGGCCGGAGCGCACCGAACTGGAAGGGGGACGACACGCTGGCGTTTCAGCTCGGGAACAAGCTGGAGTGGACCTGGGTGCGGCTCCTTGACGGTGGGCACCACGCGCACATCGCCGGCACGGAGCCCGAGCGGGCGCTGGAGGTTGCTTCCGCGCTGGCGACCGCGCTGTGGGACCGGCCCCGAACCTACGACTTCGCGCGCGACCCGCTCACCCCCGAGACCATGCTGCGGTTCCACCAGGCCCTGCTCAACCCGGCAGAGGGCAAGTTCAGGCTCCTGGAGATCGTGGGGGAGCTTCCGGGGCTCCACAATCGTCCGACGCTGAAGCTCGGGAACACCGGGCAGGAGCGGATCGAGCTGGCGCTTGCGAACCTCTGGGATGCCGGCGTCGGCTTCGCCCGCGATCCTGCCCACGTTCTTCGGGCGAAGGTTGGCTTCGAGCACAACAAGCGAAACTACCGGATCGAAGTCCACTACCCCGAAGACCCGCTGGCGGACGACCCAGTGCTTGCCTTCGGGAAGAGCGGCGTTCCGCCGGACGTGGCCCAGGGCTTCGCCACCCTCCTCCGCGACGAGCTCGGCGTGGTGGTTCATCCACGCAGCCCGGCAGACGCGCCCCGGCGGACGACGCCCTGGCCGGAAAAGCCTGCGACCTTGCTTCCGTGTCACTGGGATCGCCTCCTCGCCCCCACCGTCCTGTCGCCCGCTCCCTGGGAGCACGCCGAGCTGGCGGACCTCGCGCGGCGGGATCTGGTTCGATTCAGCCGCCACGCCGTCTTTCGGTGTGGCAGTCCGGCCATCTTCCGTCGCGCCGGGGAGGCGGAGGGCGGGTGTGTCGGCATGGTCACCGGGGCTTACGGCGCGGTTCATACGGACCAGCCCTTCGTGCAGCAGCCCGGCGATCCCCTCGTCTGCGACCACTGCGGCGCGCACTGGACGCGACAGCGTGACCGCCTGCCCTGGCAGGAGCGCCTGCACGTCGTGGTCGACGCCGAAACGGCCTGGGCGCACGTCGTCGAGCGCCTCCGCGGCCGGGCGGGCGGGCACGCCGTCGCGGGCGTGCTCGGCTGGTACGCCGGGGGCCAAGTTTTCGAGGTGATCTCCGTGGAAAACGCCGCCCCCGAGCGCCGCGAGGTCGCGGGGTCGGTCGGTCGTCACACCGCCTGGTTCGGATGCTCATCGAGCGCCATCTCCCGGTACGGAGAACGCGGGGTTTCGCTCGCCGAAGTGCTGGCCGGCGACACGGACGCCTTCGACCGCGTGTTCGCGCTCGACCCGCTCACCGGGACTCCCGGCACCGTCTACTTGGCCGCCGACCGCCCGATCCCGACGTTGTCCACGGGCGGGCCACGAGTCGGTGCCCCCGACGACAGGGGCATCCTCCATCGTCGGAAGGACGGCGGGGCCTGGCTGCTCCAGCGAGAGGTCGTGAAGCCCTCTCACGCGGTCCTGGTGCTCACGCTCGCCGCGCTCCAGCGCGCTACCGACGACGAGCAGGCCACCCCCGAGGCCCGCCGCTTTCACCGCGCGGACGATCTGGTCGAGATCATCCACGATGAGATCAAGAAGTTGAACGCGGATCATCTGCCGCGACATCTGGTGATCAAGCCCGCTACGGTCCACAAATGGGTGAGCCGGCTGCGGAAGGCGATCACCGACGCGCGGATCCCGGACGTGAGGGGGCCGGACGTGATCGAGGAGGGCAACACGAAGGGAGTGCGCGTTGGCCCTCGGTTTCGCATCGAGGGCTTTTCCGTGTCAGATGAGGCCCGCGCGTATCAGATGAACCATCAGGCAGCGCAGATGGCGGGAAAAACATAGGTTCGCCGGTCGAGCAGAGGCCCAAAACAGGGGGCCTGCGCGCCGGCGTGTCAGATGACGGGGCTCTGTAAATTTTCCTGTTCAAAAGGGCCATTTTAGACCCGACAGCGTGAAGCGACGAACCGCACCGCTGTATGTCGAGGCTGACGCCAAACAGGCGCTCCGCGAAGCGTTCCAGCCGTTGTACGACGAGCCGCTCACCGACCACCACGTCGGGGAGATCTCCGACAACCTCCGCCGCTACTTCGCGATCCTCGCGGAGTGGGACGCGGAGGACAAGCTGCGCGCCGTTGGCGCGAAGGCGGGACCATGACGGAAACGAAGCCAGGGGTGTTCAGTCACGAGGCCGCTCGCGATGCGCGCGATGGCATTGCGACGTCGCCGAAGGGTCCAGGGGCACCGATGCCCCGCCACCCCACGCGCCCACCGAAGCTGGACCGCCAGGGCCTGAACATTCACCAGACGCCACGGCGGCACGGCCCGGTGAGTCGTCGGCGAGGTCGCCGGTGAGGACGTTCACGCTCACCGTCCTGCCCGCGCCCACGATCCGACCGGGGGGCGACCCGAGCGATGCCGCGGGCGTCGTCTGGCCTGCGGCGGGGGAGAGCAGGGCGCTCCACGCGCGCGAGCTGGTCGCCTTCTTCCTCGTTCGACACCTCGCCCCCGGCAAGTTCGCCTGTCCGTACTTCCTCGTGGGCGCGTTTGCCGACGGCGTGCGGCGCAACTCGGCGTTCCTCTTTGCGTCGGTGGTCGCGCTCGACGTGGAGAAGGGGCCGACCACACAGGAGGCCCATGCGCTGTTCCGGGGCTGGGCGCACATCGTCTACACCACCTGGTCCCATCGGGCCGACGCACACCGCTTTCGGGTCGTGTTCCCGCTCGCGCGCGACGTGAGCGCGGACGAGTACAAGCGCCTCTGGTCGCGACTGGCCGCCATGCTCGGCACCGGGGCGGACGCGCAGACCAAGGATCTCGCGCGCGCGCTGTTCCTACCATCGCAGCGGCCCGACGGCGGACGTTCGGCCGCGAAAGCATGGGAGGACGCACCTTTCCTCGACCCTGACGCGGTTCTGGCGGAAGTGCCGCCCTCGCCCCGACGGCCCCTCAGCCCGCCGCGCCCTCCTGTTCGCCTCCCGCCGGGGATCGCGCGGCGCGTGGCCCAGGAGCGGCTCAAGGCCGATCCCGCGTGTCGGCAGCGCGCCGCCGAGTACCTCGACGCCACGATCCGGGGCAACCGCGCCGAGGGGGTGCTCTGCCCACGATGCGAGCGCACGTCCGTCTGGTTCTGGATCGAGCCGGGGAGGATGAGCATCGCGAGCTGCAACCACCGGAACTCCTGCGGATGGTGGGGCCACCTCGACGAGCTGCTCGACGCGCACGGGGGCAGCGATGTCTGACTGGCAAGACGACGTCTGCGGCGTCAGCGAGGAGCCACCGTCCGATCCCGGCAAAGGGTGGGAGCTGCTGGCGCGACTCCGCGAGCTCGCGGGCGGCGACGGCGCGCCCGCCACGGTGATCGAGGCGGTCCAGGTCGCGACGGCCGACCGCGCCACGGTCGCCGCGCTCGGTGCCTGCCACCGCGTGGACCGGGCGCGGTTCGACGGGCTGACCCTTGCGCTGGGGAGTGTTCGCGGCCTCAAGTCAACTGCGGCCGTCCTCGCCCGCACGGCGAAAGAGGAGGGCGAGCGCCAGGAGAAGGGCGAACGGGCGACGCGGGCGCGCCGAGCCGCAGCGCCCGCCAGCTCGAAGCTGGTCACGAGCCTGGAACCGTGCCTGCGGGGCTACTCGCTCTCGACGGACCTCGTCGCCCCCCCTGGCTACGACATCGACGAGTCCGGCGTGCGGAGGCGCGTCGTCAACGAGGACACCGGCGAGGAGACGATCATCCCCGTCGCGGCCCGGCCCTTCGTCACCGTCGCGCGCTGCGTGAACATCCAGGACCACACCGTCGTCAGCCTGCTCGCGTGGCTGAAGGTCGGCGGCGGGTGGGGCCAGCACAC
>CAIMSU010000012.1 GCA_903844155.1 uncultured Pseudomonadota bacterium
CGAATCGCCCGCCGGATGTCCGCGACGACATCCCTTGCCGCGTGGCCGTCAACCGCGACCAGCTCCGCACCCACATGCTGGCCGACGGTCGGGTCGCTGTGATCGAGGGGGATGACCACGGCGAATCGGTCTCGTCGACGTACTTTTTCGACGCAACTGGCCTTGAGGATGCCGAGGACGCCGCGCTCACCGAGCTGCTGCGGGCCTCGGGCTTGGATCCCGGCGCGAGCAACGACTACGTGTTCCACTTCGCCGGGCTCACCATCGACGCCAGCGATCGCCCGATCTGGGCGTACACAGCGATCTTCGGGTAGAGCCCTCCGCCACCCGAGCCCCGATGCCGCCCTTCGCCCCTGTATTCACGCTCACGCCCCTCCTCCAACGCCAGCTCGTCGCCATCGACCGCTGCGTCGGCTTCCTTGAGGCCGTGGACCTCGACACGCACTGGCGACAGGATCTCCGGGAGAGCGCGCGTCTCCAGGACGCCGTCTCCAGCTTGCAGATCGAGGGATCCTCGCTCACGATCGAGACCGCGTTCCGGCTGATCGAGTCACCGCCCGACCGCGAGTTGACGGAGCCCGAGCAGGAGTTCCTGAACTACCTCGCGGCCTTCGACGCCATCGACGGAATCCGCGGCGACAAGAAGTACGCGGTCAGCCGTCGCGACCTGATGAACCTGCATGGGCTGATCGTCCGCGAGGTCCGCGGCGGGTACGTCAACGCAGGGCGCCTGCGCGAGACCGAGGTGCTCGTGGGCGACCGCGACGGCGACGAGATCATCGTCCACCACCGCCCGCCCGACCCGTCGGAGGTGCGCGATCACGTGGACGCGCTGATGGACTGGCTCGGCGAGGTGAAGGAGCATCCGACACCTACCCAGCGGGACAAGGGCAAGCCCGACGCATGGATCCACCCGGTGATCGCCGCCGGGATCGCGCAGCATCGCCTGGTCTGGATCCACCCGTTCCTCGACGGTAACGGCCGCACCGCTCGGATGATGACCACGCTCCTCCTCTTCCAGCGCGGCTACGACTTCAAGTACCTGTTCGACCTTTCGACCTACTACAACAAGAACCGGGACCGATACTACGCGGCGTTGCGGGCCGCGGACGCGACCGGCGACTACACGCCCTGGCTTGAGTATTTTCTCGGCGGATTCGCGTACCAGCTTTGGGGGATCAAGCTCCGGGCGGCGAAGTTGGGACGGGGGGTGCGGGCCGAGGGCGTGGACGAAGACGGCTCGGGTTGATCCTTGCCGCTCAATCCTCGTCGTCTTCCTCGTCCTCCTCCTTCGCATCGCCGTCATCCTCGGCCCCGCGCTCCTGGACCCACATCACCACCTGGAAGTCGTCAACGAAATCGGGCCCGTCAGCGTCCCATTGGTCACCCTCCTCGGCCCTCGCCTGCCGGAGGAGCTGGGTCCGGATCATCGCATAGGCTGACCGGGCCTCACCCGCCGTGAACGGTTCGCCCGTCGCCTTGAACAGGCGGACGCGACCA
>CAIMSU010000013.1 GCA_903844155.1 uncultured Pseudomonadota bacterium
CGAATCGCCCGCCGGATGTCCGCGACGACATCCCTTGCCGCGTGGCCGTCAACCGCGACCAGCTCCGCACCCACATGCTGGCCGACGGTCGGGTCGCTGTGATCGAGGGGGATGACCACGGCGAATCGGTCTCGTCGACGTGCTTTTTCGACGCAAGCGGTCTTGAAGATGCCGAGGACGCCGCGCTCACCGAGCTGCTGCGAGCCTCGGGCCTGGATCCCGGCGCGAGCGACGACTACGTGTTCCACTTCGCCGGACTCACGACCGACGCCAAGGATCGCCCGATCTGGGCGTACACAGCGATCTTCGGGTAGACCCATCCGCCACCCGAGGCCCGATGCCGCCTTTCGCCCCCGCCTTCACCCTGACCCCCCTCCTGCAGCGCCAGCTTGTCGCCATCGACCGCTGCGTCGGCTTCCTTGAGGCCGTGGACCTCGACACGCACTGGCGACAGGACCTCCGGCAGAGCGCCCGCCTCCAGGACGCCGTGTCTAGCTTGCAGATCGAGGGCTCCTCGCTCACGATCGAGACCGCGTTCCGGCTGATCGAGTCACCGCCCGACCGCGTGTTGACGGAGCCCGAGCAGGAGTTTCTCAACTACCTCGCGGCCTTCGACGCCATCGACGGAATCCGCGGCGACAAAAAATACGCTGTGAGCCGTCGCGACCTGCTGAACCTGCATGGGCTGATCGTCCGTGAAGTGCGCGGCGGGTACGTCAACGCTGGACGCCTGCGCGACACCGAGGTGCTCGTCGGCGACCGCGACGGCGACGAGATCATCGTGCACCACCGGCCCCCCGACCCGTCCGAGGTGCGCGACCATGTAGACGCGCTGATGGACTGGCTCGGCGAGGTGAAGGAGCATCCGACCCCGGCCCAGCGGGACAGGGGCAAGCCCGACCTGTGGATCCACCCCGTGATCGCCGCCGGCATCGCCCAGCACCGCCTGGTCTGGATCCACCCGTTCCTGGACGGCAACGGTCGAACGGCCCGCATGATGACGACCCTGCTCCTCTTCCAGCGCGGCTACGACTTCAAGTACCTGTTCGACCTCTCGACCTACTACAACAAGAATCGGGACCGGTACTACGCGGCGCTGCGGGCGGTGGACGCCACCGGCGACTACACTGGTTGGCTGGAGTATTTTCTGGGCGGGTTCGCGTACCAGCTGTGGGGGATCAAGCTTCGGGCCGCGAAATTGGGGCGCGGGGTGCGGGCCGAGGGCGTGGACGAAGACGGCTCGGGTTGATCCGCGCCGCTCAATCCTCGTCGTCGTCCTCGTCCTCCTGCTCTCCATCGTCGTCCTCCTCGCCCCCGCGCTCCTGGACCCACATCACCACCTGGAAGTCGTCGACGAACTCGGGCCCGTCAGCGTCCCATTGGTCACCCTCCTCGGCCCTCGCCTGCCGGAGGAGCTGGGTCCGGATCATCGCATAGGCTGACCGGGCCTCACCCGCCGTGAACGGTTCGCCCGTCGCCTTGAACAGGCGGACGCGACCA
>CAIMSU010000014.1 GCA_903844155.1 uncultured Pseudomonadota bacterium
CGAGCGCTCGGAAGCGCAGAGGGCGGATCCGAGCGTTTTTTGGGCGTGGTTGGTGCTGGTTTCTTGATACCCGCCGTCCATGGCCGTCGCAGCACCCCTCCTCGCCGCTCACGGCATCGAAAAAGCCTTTGGAAACCGGGTGATCCTCGCCGATGTGGACTTCACCATCCACCACGGCGAGCGGCTTGGGCTCGTCGGCCTGAACGGGGCTGGAAAGTCCACGCTGATGCGGATCCTCGCGCACATGGCGCGCGCTGTCGGGGACGCGCTCCGCGACGGCGCTGAGGGCGTTCAGGAAGATCCCGGTGCTACGCCAGACAGTGGCGAACTGGTCCGAACGCGCGGCACCGAGGTCGTCTACGTGGCGCAGGAGCCCGTGTTTCCGCCCGCCCAGACCGTCGAGTCGGCGTTGAAGCTGGGGCTTCGTCGGCACACGATGCTCGCGAAGCGGCTTGAGGAGCTCGAAGCGGGCATCGAGCACATCACGGACGACGCCGCCCTGGACGACGCGCTGGAGGAACAGGCGACGCTGCACGAGCGGCTCTTGCGCCTTGGCGGCTGGGATCTCACCCACGAGGTGGACGCCCTGCGCTCCGCCCTCCGGCTTCCTCCTGGGGCCGCCGCCATGGGCACGCTGTCCGGCGGGGAGCGCCGCCGCGTGGCCCTCGCCCAGGCCCTCCTCGTCCGCCCCGACGTCCTCCTGCTGGATGAGCCCACCAATCACCTCGACACCGCCGCGATCGAGTGGCTCCAGGGCTACCTCCGCGCCCCCGATCGCGAGGGCGATGCGCTCCTCGTCGTCACGCACGATCGCGCGTTCCTGGACGCCGTCTCGACCCGCATCCTGGAGCTTGACCGCGGGCGGGTCTACAGCTACCCGGGCAACTATTCGGCGTTCATCGTGGCACAAGCCGAGCGGTTCAGCCAGGAGGACATCGCGGAGGACAAGCGCAAGATGTTCGTCCGACGTGAGTTGGAGTGGGTGCGGCGAAAAGAGTCGGCGCAACGCAAGAAGTCCAGCGCGCGGGTGGCGGCGTTCGAGGCCGTCGTCGCCGCCGCGCCCGGTCGGGAGGACCGTCGTCCGGACCCGATGGACTTTCATCTCCCGCCAGGCCCTCGCCTCGGCAAGACCGTCCTCGAAGCTCACAAGATCTCCAAGTCTCTGGGCAACAAGCTACTCTTCCGCGACGTCGAGCTCACGATCCTCCCCGGCGAACGCCTCGGCATCGTCGGCCCCAACGGCGTCGGCAAGACCACGCTGGTGCAGACCCTCCTCGGCCGGATTCCACCCGACAAGGGACAGGTCGTGATCGGCGCGAACACCCGCGTCGCCGCGATGGATCAGGGGCGCGTGGAGCTGGACGACGACAAGACCGTGCTTGAGGAGGTCTCCGAGGGCTCCGACTGGGTCACGCTCGCCGAGGGCCCCGTCCACGTTCGCACCTTCCTACGCCAGCTCCTGTTCCATCCCACGGCCATCGACACGCGCATCGGCCAGCTCTCCGGCGGCGAACGCAACCGCGTCATGCTCGCCCGCCTGCTCCGTCGGGCCGGCAACCTGCTCGTCCTCGACGAGCCGACCAACGACCTCGATCTGGTCACCCTCGGCGTGCTGGAGGACGCCCTCTCCGAGTTTGGTGGCGCTGTTCTCCTCGTCTCCCACGACCGGTGGTTCCTCGACCGCGTCGCGACCGCGATCATCGCGTTCGAGGGCGACGGGCGGGTGGTCCGCTACGAGGGCAACTGGACGGACTGGCAGCAGTCGCGCGGACGTCCACAGGATCGTCCTGGGGAATTGGCGGGGCCGCGGTCGGTGGTGCGCGAGGCGGCGCCCGCCTCCGGGCCGACGCCGGTGTCGTCGAGGCGGCGATTGAGCTGGAAGGAGCAGAAGGAATTGGACGGGATGGAGGCGGCGATCGAGAAGGCCGAGCAGATTGCTTCGGCGCTCGAGACCCAACTCTCGGACCCCGCCACGTTCAAGCAGGGCAAGGGCGAGGTGAAGTCGCTCGCGGCCAAGGCGGCGTCTGCGCGCGCCGACGTGGACCGGATGTTCGCGCGATGGACGGAATTGATGGGGTGAGCCGCCGGCTTACGACAGGATCATCCGGGTGTAAGCGCCCACGAAGAAGGTGAGGATGATGAGCCCGATGAACGTGTGCAGCGTGTTGAGGTAGCGGAAACGCGCGCTCGCACGCCCGAAGTTCCAGCCCGTGTTGAACGATCCCAGCGACTGCAGGCTGATGAAGAACTTGCCCCACCAGGCGATGTTCGTGTACTCGATGTCCTCGCCGTTGTAGTTCATCATCGTCTCCGGGCACCACCTCTCGTAGACGAACGCGTAGACGACGCAGACCAGGAACGCGGTCCACGCGAGGTTCCAGAGGCGCACCCCCCAGCCAAAGCCGAGCTCGAACAGGAAATAACGCACGGGGAACACCGCGATCCCGTGTAGGCCGGCGTACTTGAGCATCGCGAACGTCTCGACGTGCTTGAACCACCAGTAGGCCCAGTCCTCGTCGTCCGACATGGCACGATCGCCAAAAGACTGTTTGAGTGAGACGTATTCGTCCTGCACGCGGTCGTAGCACATCTGCCGGACCTCGTCGCCAGACGGCTGGGGCAGACCGAGAAACTGGCGACGAATGCGGAGATCGGCCTCGGGGTGGTCGATGAGGCCGTCGGCGCATTCGCCGTACCAGAGGCGGTGGGCGCCGGAGTCGGGATCTTCCACTTGCGAACGGTCGATCTGGAAGGTGCCGATCTGCGCGCCGTAGAACGAGAGCGTGGCGCCGTCTTCGAAGTGCGCGTCGGTCATCGTGATGCGGCCGGGGACGTTGGCGTCGTCCAGGACCAGCGTGCGGTGGAACGTCGCTTCGTTCAGCGCGAGCTCGTTGCCGTAGATCGTGGTGAAGTCCGCGGAGGACCACCACGTGGTGCGTTCAAAATGCGTCTCACCGCCGAATTGGGTGTTGTAGAACTCGGCGAGGGTGTCCTTGCCCGGCGTGCCAAAGATGACGCGGTCAAACGTGAGGAAGCCGGTGAACACGGAGTTGGCGAAGGAGATGCTGCCGCGGATCTTGGCGACGAGATCGTCGACGCTCTGGACGCCGTAGGACGAGGTCGTCGTGAGCGGCGCCTCGGCGTCCTCGTCGCCCTGGTAGTCGCGGTAGAGCGGGAGAAGGGGGTCGGGGTTCTCGATGTTGGTCGCGCGCGTGATGTTATCGAGGGAGAAACGCACTTTTCCGTCGAACCGGCCGTCCGTGAAGCGCGCGTCGCTGTCCAGCTCGGCGCCGAGCAGATCCATGCCGCCAAATGCCACTTCCTTGAGATCCAGCGCGTCCTTGAAGATCGCCCGGCTCATGTTGAGCCGCCCGCCAATCTTCGTGGCGGTGAAACTGACGGGGCCGTCGAAGCGCGCGTCCTCGAAGGTCGCGGCCCGTTGCCACTCGCAGTGGTCAAAATGGACGGGACCTTCGAACTTCGCCGAATTGAAGTACAGCTCTCGCTCGGAATAAAGCCCGGTGAACGTCGTCTCCTTTCGGAAGCGAGCGTTGCCGAAATAGCCGATGTGACCGAAGCGCGCACGCTTGAAGTTGGCGTTTTCGCCAAAGACGCTGAAGCGGAAGTCCGCGGCGGCGGGGATGGACGCGCCGCGAAAGTCGGCGTCGCCCTCAAAGTCCGTCAGCGGAAAAGCCGCCTTCCGACCCGTGATCTGCACGTCCTGAAAGTTGGCCTTCCCCAGAAAGATGGTGTCCCGGGTGGTCAACTCGGAAAACCGCGAGCCGGGCAGCGTCGCCGACTTGTTGACCTCGCCCTGCCAGGTCTTGCCGACGTCGAAATCGCCAAGGACCATGCCGCTGATCACGAACTGGCCGATGTCCAGGTCCGGAATGCGCACGCTGCCGATGATGCACTGGCCGAACTGCAGCCGGTGCGGCAATTTCGCAGGATCGACGCCGGTGAGATCCACCCTGTCGATGTAACAATAGCGGAGCTTCTTGCTCTCGTCGCCCTTCGCGACGGCCTCGAGCCGTGGGAGCACGTCCCGGTCGGCGACGTACTCGAGGTTTCGGGGTTCGCCCTTGGAAGTCACGTAGACGGTCACGTTCTTGTCGCCGGCCTTCACGCGCGCGGCCATCGCCTTCACCCGGGAAATCAGCTCGTCCACCAGCGCGTCGCGGTTGGGGAGCGTCGAGGCGATGCGCAGCGTCTCGATGGTGTAGAAGATGTCCTTGTCTGCGTTCTCACGCCATTTCTTCTCGGCGCCGGCATCGTCGCCGAGCTGCTCGAGTACGAGCGCCTCGCGGATGGTCTTCCCATACTTCAGGTAGAGGGCCAGCTCGTCGTGGTCGGTCGCCGCCTCAAAGTCTGCGCGGGCGAGATCGAGGTGTCCTGCGGCCTTTTCCTTTTCGCCCTCGCGCCGGAGGCCACGCGGATCGGTGGGCGCGGGGGGCACGGCAGGGGTGGTGCCTGGGGGCACCGCCGGCGCCGGATCGGCCGCCCGCACGCGCGTAAGGCTCGTCAGCGTCGCCAGGACCGCGACGATCAGCAGGAAGTTCCGGTAGAATCGCATGCAGCGCCTACTGCGGCAGCGCGCTCCGCTGGACGACCCAGGCCTGGTTCTCGGACGTTGTCGCCGCGTTCGTGCTCGCGGCCCACCACATCAGGTTCTCGGCGCCCTGGCCGCTGCACTCCTCGGTGGAGTAGGTGCCGTTGCCATCGCTGTCGTTCGTGCACTCCGGCGTGTCGCTGAGCGGATCGTGGCTCGATCCGTCCTTCTCGGTCGTGTGGAACAGGCCCATGAAGTGCCCGACCTCGTGCGCGATGATGCGGGCCTCGGTGTCCGTGTCGCCGTCGACGAGCGAACTCACCGTGACGACCGCGCCGGACTTGCTCGTTCCGCCCGTCGCGGGTGCGCCTGGGGGACCGGCGGCCATGCCGAGGATGGAGGCGCCGTCCGAGGAGGTGATGGCGCTCACCATGAAGATCGTCATCGTGCGATCGGTCGACGTGTTCGTCCGGAGCAAATCGCCGAATTCCTGGTCGCCGTCGACGGAATTGTAGGTGGAGACGTCGCCGGAGAAGTCCTCGTACGTCACCGTGCCGACTGACAGGCCGAGGCCGGACCACAGCTCGCCAACGCGCGTGAGCGTGTCGTTCAGGAGCTGGTGGTCGACCGCCGCGGTCCCGTTGAGGTCAGGAACATCGCCATCGACGCCGACAAAGACGAAGTGGATGTCCACGGTCTGCGACGCTGACGCGGCCTCCGTCCGGTAGAGTGCGGAGCAGGTGACGGTCGTGGGCTGGGCGGCGTCGAGCAGCAACTGGATGTCGTACTGGCCGGGGACGATGTCCAGGTCGGGTGAGACGGGGATCAGCACGGGCAGCAGATCGTCGGTGGTCGACACGCGCATGGGCGTGCCTTCGGGCGTGTTGTAGTCGTACGCGATGCCCGCGTTCGGGTCCGTGATCGTCTGCGCGGTGGCGAGGACGTCGTAGCCGTACGGCCCGCAGGTGACCAGCGCAGAGACCGCGCCGTCCGCGGGGGTGAACTGGATGTCGGCGTTGCCGCCGGTGTCCGTCGTCACCTGGCCGAGATCCTCGCGGGTCAGGCCGCTTTCGCCGGTGCCACCACCCCCGGAGCACGCCGCAAGGCCCGCCGCGAGAACGGAGCCGAGCAGCAGGGAAAGATTGAAGGAGGGCGTGTTCACTTGACCTCCGGCATGCCACTGAGCGACGTGGTGATCGTCGCCCGCACCATCGCGCTGCCGTCGCTCGCGAGCCGCTCCTGGAGGATCGCCCGGGCCGCCGGGCTCCCGACCTTTGCCACCGCCCGCACCGCCTGGTTGCGGAGCTGCTCGTCGGACGACTCCAGCGCGGGCTTGACATCAGCCAACGCCGCATCTCCCCATCCGTTGCAGAGCGCCCAGGTGGCTGAGCGGCGGAGCTGGGAGTCCGCGGCGGCGTCCGTCACGGTGCTGAGGAGGAAGGCGCGGCTGGCGTCGGTGGGAAAGAATCCCAGCGACCAGACGGCGTTGGACCTGCGAGAACGCCCGGCGGCAGGGTCCTTCGCGATGTCCATGAGGGCGAGGTCGACGCCATCGCCGAGGCCGTGGAGCGCGTCCGCAGACGGGGTGTCCTCGTAGCCCGACAGGAGGTTGAGAACCCGCTCGCGAAGCGGTGTTTCGGCGTGCGCTGGGCGGGCCGTGGCCAGCCAGACAGCGAGGGTGGACGCAAAAAGCATGTCGGACTCCGTACGTTGGTCGACGTAACCCGGCGGCGGCGAGTCCGAACGAAGCGGGGGCGGGGCGGGTCGGCCTTTCGCGAGAGGTACGTCGCGATGAAGCTGCCTTTTGTCGTCCGTCAGCCTCCAGCCGCCGGTCCCCCGTCGCGGATTCGTGATAGACCCGCGCGCGGCGCAGGTCCGCACGCTGGCCGTCCCCCTTCAAATCCTTTCCCGATCGAGGCAGTTCCCATGGCACTCAAAGTCGCAATCAACGGTTTTGGCCGCATTGGCCGCTGCATCCTCCGCTCCGCCATCGACCGCGCGGCCTCTGAGCCGGCGCTCGCGGCGATCGACATCTGCCACATCAACGACCTCACCAGCCCCGACCAGCTCGCGCACCTGCTCGTCCACGATTCGGTTCATGGAAACTGGAGTGTTCCGGTGTCCGTCGTTGACGGCGGGCTGAACGTCGGCGGGCGCTTCATCCGGGTGACCGCGGAGCCAGACCCCACGAAGCTGCCGTGGGCGGCCGAGGGCATCGAGCTGGTCATGGAATGCACGGGCCTTTTCACGAAGCGCGAGAAGGCCGCTCGGCACCTCACCGCGGGCGCGAAGCGCGTGATCATCTCGGCGCCGGCGACGGAGGAGGACATCACCGTTTGCCTCGGCGTGAACGACGAGCAGCTTGACCTCTCCAAGCATTTCGTGATCTCCAACGCGAGCTGCACGACCAACTGCCTCGCGCCATTCGCCAAGGTGCTCAACGATAACTTCGGCCTGGTCCACGGCTTGATGACCACCGTGCACAGCTACACGATGGACCAGAACCTCCTCGACGGGCCGCACAAGAAGGCGGACATGCGCCGCGCCCGCGCCGCCGCGCTGAACATGTGCCCGACGTCCACCGGCGCCGCCAAGGCCGTCGGCCTCGTGCTGCCGGTCCTGAAGGGCAAGCTCAACGGCCTCGCCATCCGCGTTCCGACGCCAAACGTCTCGCTCGTGGATCTCACCTTCGTGACCGAGCGCCCCGTCACGAAAGAGGCGATCAACGCCGCGATGGTGGCTGCGGCGGAGGGCCCGCTGAAGGGAATCCTCTCGGCGGTCAACGCGCCGCTCGTCTCCACTGACCTGAACGGGAACCCCCACTCCTCGATCGTCGATCTCGAATTGACGAGCACGATGGGCACGAACCTCGGAAAAGTGCTCTCCTGGTACGACAACGAGTGGGGCTTCTCCAATCGCATGGTCGATCTCACCGTGAAGATCGCCCGGATGTCCGCATGAAAGCGCTCGATGTCCCTACGCTCGCGACGATGGACGTGGCCTCGCGCCGCGTGTTCGTGCGCGTGGACTTCAACGTCCCGATGGAGGACGGGCCCAATGGCCCCGTCATCACGGACGACAACCGGATCCGCGCGGCGTTGCCGACGTTGAAATACCTCCGGGAGAAGGGCTGCAAGCTGGTCATCGCCTCCCATCTGGGGAGGCCGAAGGGTGTGGACCCGAAGGAGAGCCTGGAGCCCGCGGCGGCCCGGCTCGCGGAGCTGCTGGAGTGCGAGGTGGTGCTCGCGCACGACATCGTGGGCGAGGACGTGGAGCTGCTGTCCAAGGAGCTGATCCCGGGCGGCGTCATGATGCTCGAGAATCTCCGCTTTCATCCTGGCGAGAAGGGCGGTGACCGGGGCGTGAGCGAGGCGTTCGCGCAGGCGCTCGCTCGCCTCGGCGACATCTACATCAACGACGCGTTCGGCGCGATGCACCGTGCGGAGACCTCTATCGCGCTCGCGGTCGAGTATTTTGAGTCGGCGGGGGTGGGTTTTCTGGTGCAGAAGGAGCTGGAGGCGCTCGGGCGTTGCGTCTCCGGCGCGGCGCGACCCTACGTGGCCATCCTGGGTGGCGCGAAGGTGAGCGACAAGATCGCGGTCATCGAGTCATTGGCGAACAAGGTCGATCATCTGCTGATCGGCGGGGCTATGGCGTACACGTTCCTGAAGGTTCAGGGGATTGAAACCGGGCGTTCGCGCATCGAGACGGACAAGCTGGACCTCGCGCGCCGCCTCCTGGACCGCTGCGCCACGCACAACGTCGTCGTGCACCTGCCCGTCGACCACGTGGTGAACGCGAATTTTGAGGTTGAGGGCGGGGAACACGTCGTGACGACGATCGGGAGCGACGAGATGGGGCTGGACATCGGACCGGCGACGGTCTCGGCGTTCTCGGCGGTCATCGCGACGGCGCAGACGGTGTTCTGGAACGGGCCGATGGGCGTGTTTGAGCGCGAGCCCTACGCGGGTGGGACGCGAGGGGTGGCCGAGGCGTGCGCCTCGTGCGGCGGGTATACCGTGGTTGGTGGCGGTGATTCGGCCGCAGCCGCTGCGAAGTTCGGGCTCGCGGAGCGGTTCACCCACGTGTCGACTGGCGGCGGCGCGTCGCTGGAGTTCATCGAAGGGAAGGATCTTCCAGGCGTAGCGGCGATTCGGGCGAAGGCGCGCGGGCGTCCGACTGGCGGGCGTGCGAACCCGCATGGGCCAGGGTTGTCATGAAACGTCGCCCGTTCATCGCCGGTAACTGGAAGATGCACAAGGCGCCGGCGGAGGCCGACGCGCTCGCTGAGCAGCTCAAGCGCGCGCTGGCCGACGTGACGGCGGTCGACATCGCCGTCGCGCCGACGTTTCTGTCGTTGCCGGCGGTGATCGCCAGGTTGCGGCACTCGAACATCGGCGTGGCGTCGCAGAACGTGGCTGTCGAGGCCCAGGGGGCGTTCACGGGCGAGGTGTCGGCGGAGATGATCAAGGTGGCAGGCGCGCAGTACGCGATCGTCGGCCACTCCGAGCGTCGCCAGGTGTTCGGGGAGACGGACGCTGTGGTCGCCCGCAAGGTGCAGGCCTGCTTTCGCGCGGGCCTGGCGCCGATCCTGTGCGTCGGCGAGACGCTTCCAGAGCGCGAGGCGGGCCAGGAAGAAGCGGTTGTCGGCCGGCAGTTGGACGTCGCGCTGGCAGGGCTCTCTGCGGATCAGGTCGGTGCGTTGACCATCGCCTACGAACCCGTCTGGGCGATCGGCACGGGCAAGGTAGCTTCGCCCGCACAGGCGAATGACGTGCACGCGTTCATCCGCGGGTGGCTCGGCCGTTACCCGGCGTTTGTCGCAAGAAATGTACGAATCCAGTACGGCGGTTCGGTGAAAGGCTCGAACGCCGCCGGCCTGCTCGCGCAACCGGAGATCGACGGTGCGCTCGTTGGCGGAGCCGCGTTGACCGTCGATGAATTCGTGGCGATCGTCCAGGCCGCGGGGTGAGCCGCCTCATCCGCACGCCGCAGGCCCTCGCAGCGGTGCTGCCGGAGCTGGAGCGCGCCGAACTGCTGGCGTTGGACACGGAGTTCCACACGGAGCGGTGGTTCTTCCCCCGGGTGATGCTCGTTCAGCTCCGCGCGGACCGGAACGAGCCCATCCTCGTCGATCCGCTGGCCGTGGAGCTCGGGCCGCTCGCAGGGCCGCTCTCGCGCCGCCCGGTCGTGGTGCACGGCGGGCAGCAGGACCTCCAGATCCTGCATCGCGCCCTCGGCGTCGTCCCCAACGTTGTCCTCGACACGCAGATCGCCGCGGGCTTCGTCGGCGCCGGCTTTCCCATCGGCCTCGGTGGGCTGGCCGAGCGCTTTCTCGGCGTGACGATGGAGAAGGGCGAGACGCTCTCCGATTGGTCCCGTCGACCGCTCAGCGACGCCCAGCTTGGGTACGCGGCCGAGGACGTGCTCATCCTTGCGGACCTCCACGACGCGCTCCGCGGCGCCATCGCTGCGGCCGGACTCGGCGAAGCTGTGGCTGCCGCCATCGGCGAGCAGATCGCTCGTGCCTCCGCGACTCCCGACGACGCCCGCGCGTGGGAGCGGATCGGGGGCGCCCAGCTGCTCGGAGACGTCGAGCGGGCCTGCCTTCGGAGCCTCGTCGCCTGGCGCGACCGGGAAGCCCGGGAACGGGATGTCCCCCGCAACGGACTCGCTGGGGACGCGATCCTCTTCGATCTCGCCCGTCGTCGCCCGTCCTCCGCGCTCGAAATCCGCGCGAACCGGAAGATGCCCGGTCACCTCTCCCGGCAGGAGTCGGACGCCATCCTTGGCATCCTCGCCGACCCGGGCCCGCCCCCGCCTGCGCTCCACAAGGACCGCGGCGCCCACGACGTGTTGCGGGCGGTGGCGCGCGTCGCCGAGCGTCGGACGGGCGTCGCGTCCGAGCTGCTCCTCCCCGACGGCCAGGTTACCCGCGTGCTCGCTGACGGGGCGTCGGTGTTGGCGCCCTGGCGGCTCGCCTTGCTTGGTGCGGAATTTCGCGCCTTCGTCGACGGTACGTCCCCGTTCACGCTGCCTGCGGGGTTCCTCGGCGGCAGCGGCTGACGGGCGCCAGGGGCGGCCCTCAGGTCGCTCTCGGGGGGCTGGCACACCACAAACCGTAAAAAATCAGTTGACCCGGGATTCCCGGATGCGGTAGGTTCCGGGAAGGAGGCGAGCGCCTCTTCGACCCCACCCCTGCTTGGAGCCTCCCATGATCAAGTCCCTCCTCCGCGACGAGTCCGGTGCCACCGCCATCGAGTACGGCCTCATCGCCGGCCTCGTGTCCATCGCGATCATCGCGGCCCTGACGCTCCTCGGCGGCAACCTGTCGTCGCTCTTCAGCACGATCGCGAACACCGTCGCCGCGGCCTCCACGCCGTAAGCACCGGTTTTTGAATCACCCAACGGGCGACCGTCGCAAGGCGGCCGTCCGATTGGCATTTTTCGGCCCTGTCGAACCGGCGGTGCGCGTGCCGCGCGGCTGGCAGGGCGAGGACCAGCCGGATATCTTCCGGCTCAGTGGCTTCAGCGCCCGAACGGAGAGGTTTGATGCAGCGTCAGCAGTCCGGTGGTCGCACCCGAGCCTTTGTCTTCCTGGGCGTATCGCTGCTGCTCGCCGGGGTGACGGCGCTGCTGGTCATCCGCGTCATGCAGAAGTCGGCGGAGCAGGTAGCAGAAGCGGCGAAGCCGAAGGAGACGGCGGACGTCGTCGTTGCGGTCCGGGACCTCTACATGGGCCTGCCGATCACGGCGGAAGACGTCACGGTGCGGCAGGTTGCCCCGGACATGATCCCGCGGGACGAGACCTTTGCGCAGCTCACCGACGTGCTCGGTCGCACGCCCCGCGAGCGGATCCTGGCGAATGAATGCGTGCGGGAGGAGCGGCTCGCCCGTCCGGACGCCGGCGTGGGCCTGAACGCCATCGTGACGCCCGGCAAGCGGGCGATGACCGTGGCGACGGACACGGAGACGGCCGTCGCGGGCCTGCTTCAGGCGGGCAACTACATCGACGTCATCGTCACGATCGCGCCCGAGGATGCCACGGCGGCCGGCGCCAAATGGGTGACCGAGACCATCCTGCAGGGCATCAAGGTTCTCGCGGTCGGCTCGAGCCTGGACGCGGACGGCGAGGCGCCCGCGGAGACGGACAAGAACGGGAAGCCGCACACGACCAGCAACCAGACGCGCAGCCTGAAGCCCTCGATCACCCTGGAGTTGACGTTGGAGGAGGCCGAGCGCCTCGCCCAGGCCGTTGCGCGCGGGGACCTGCACGTGGTGCTTCGCAGCGACATCGACATCCTCCAGACGACGTCCAACGGCCCCGTCACCACCGAGAACCTCATCGGCATGGACGCGAAGCAGCCGGTGCAGGTGGCGCACAAGGACGCGCCCCCGGTGCCGGAGGGGCCGAAGGCAACCGTCATCCAGGGCGGTAATTCCTCGATCATCACCTTCCAGGCCGACGGGACGACGTCGGAGAGCTCCAACAAGAACCAGCCCAAGAAGAACCGCTGATGCTGACCGCGCTGATCGCTCTTCTTTTCACATCGGCCAACAACCCGCCGATCACGCTCGGACGTGCTGCCGCGGTGCTCATCGCCCCGGCCTATGCCGAAGACCCTGCCCAGGTCATCGACGTTGGCGTTGGCGAATCCGTGATCCGCAAGGAACCCCGCCCGCTGTCACGCGTGCTGATCTCAAACCCGGAGGTCGCATCGTTGAAGTTGCTGGAAGAAGGCCAGTTCCAGGTGCTCGGCGCAGCCATCGGCAGCACGGACCTCTGGGTCTGGTACCGCGACGACCCCGATCATCCGCGCGTGTACAACGTGCACGTGTCCAACGATCTCTCGGACATGACCCGTCGCGTGGCCGCCGCCGTGAACGGGGTCGCTCCGAAGGTCTACGCGGTGAAGGATCGCGTGGTGGTCGAGGGCGAGGTCGCCGACCTGGAGACCGCCGACCGCGTCGCCAGCGTCGCGCGCATCTACGACAAGAACTTCGTCAACCTGATGACCGTGAAGGGCGACCAGCAGGTCCAACTGCACGTCACCTTCGCGGAAGTGAGCCGGACCGGTCTGCGGGAGCTTGGGCTCAACATCCTCGGCCAGTCCCCCCGCGACCAGTTTGAGATGGCCGGCCCCGGCTCCACAGGCGCCGGGACGGCAAACAAGGCATCGTCCGTCACCTACCCGAACATCAACGGCAACACGGTCGTCTCGCCGGGGGCAGGTGTCTTCAACCTGATTGGCCTCATCACGTCGACCCCGATCGACATCACCGCCATCCTCTCGGTGCTCGAGGAGTATGACCTCGCGCGGACGCTGGCGCAGCCGACGCTCGTCTCACTCTCTGGCCAGCAAGCCGAGTTTCTCGCGGGTGGCGAGATCCCAATCCCGATCGGCGAGACCAACGGCCGCATCAGCATCGAGTTCAAGGAGTACGGTGTCAAGCTGGTCTTTGTACCGACAGTGCTCACCGGCAACGTCATCGACATGAAGACCTACGTGGAGGTGAGCGAGCTGGACGAGTCCAACGCGCTGAAGCTCACGGGGGTGGAGATTCCCGCGTTCGTCGTGCGGAAGGCGGATTCGCACCTGCGAATCCAGGACGGGATGACGTTTGCCATGGCCGGCATGCTCAAGGAGCGGACCAAGGCGTTCCGCTCAGAGATCCCCGTTCTCGGCGAGATCCCCATCATCGGCACGCTCTTCCGCTTCGTGAAGCACGGCCGGGAGGAGACCGAGGTCGTCATCTTCGTCACCCCGCAGCTTGTTCGGCCGATGGCGCCGGGGGACGTTCCGGCCGCCCCGGGCACCACCGAGGACTACAACCCAAGCGATTTTGACCTGTTCCTCCTTGGTTCCCTGGTCACGCCGGGCACCCGCTCCGCGCAGCCGACCGGCGCTGTCGGTCTGCAGCGCTAGTCATGCGAACTCCGGGCACCCCGCCGTCGTCCGCGTCGTCCGCGTCCAACACGGCAAATGTGTTGGTGATTGGCACCGATACCAAAACGATGGGGCAGATCCGGGAGACGTTGGGGACGGAGGCCGCCCTTTCGAACACGGCCACGCCGTTTGACGATGCGATGGTCGTCGCCCGACGGAACCGGCCGGACGTGGTCATCGCGGCGTTTGACGTGGAGTTTGAGGAGGCCATCCGCGTCGCGCAGCAGATCAAGCAGGAGCTGCCGAAGACAGCGCTGGTGGCGATCGCCCAGAAGGCCGACCCGGACCGCATCCGTGCCGCCATGCGCGCCGGCTACAGGGAGTATGTGGTGCTCCCCGACGACCGAGAATTGTTGCGTCAGGCCGTGCACGATTCGGTGTTCAGTGACGGCCCGGACGACGACGCTGGCGAGGTGGTGACGGTATGGGGCGCAAAGGGCGGGGTTGGGTCCACTTTTGTGGCGGTGAACCTCGCGGCGGAGCTCTCCCCCGTCCAGCGGGTTTGCGTGTTGGACCTCGATTTCTCGATGGGCGACGTGGCGGCGATGCTCGACCTCGACCCGCAGACCACAATGGCGGACGTCTTCAAGAACCTTCAGCGCCTCGACGAGCGCATGCTGAACGGGCAGATGACCATCCACCCGTCCAAGCTTCACGTCCTCGCACAGCCAAAAACGCTGGATCATCGCGAGGAGCCCAACAGCGACGCCGTGATGCGCCTGCTCACGACGGTCGCCAAATCCTATCAGTATGTGCTGCTGGATTGCGGGAGTCGCCTGGACGAGGCGGCGATCACCGCCGCGACGGTCGCCGACCGCCTCATCCTGGTCTCCACGCCCGATGTGCTTTCGGTGAAAAATGCGTGGCGACGCTTGCAATTGCTCGAGCGGCTGGGCGTCGACAAGAAGCGCATCTCGTTGGTGCTGAACCGGGTCGACAAGAAGAATCCGCTCCTGACGCTCTCCGACATCGAGCAGAACCTTGGGCGCAAGGTGGACGCGCAATTGAGTGATGACCGCGTTGCCGCGCGCGCGGTGAACGAGGGCCGGCTGGTTCGCGAGTACGACCGCCGCTCGCAGATCGCGAAGGATCTGGAGGCCTTCACGGGCCTGGTCACCGACGGCGAGGTGACGCACGAAAAGAAGCCCTCCGCCAGCATCTTCGCCTCCATCTTCAAGCTGGGCGGGTAAATGTCCTCACGCCTCATCGATCGTGTCCGCGGCGCGCAACAGCGGTTCCGCACCGGCGGAACCAGCACGGACAACGCCGAGTATGAGCGGATCAAGAAGACGCTCCACTCCGAACTGCTGGAGACGCTGGATTTTGAGCAGGTCACGTCCACCCCGCGCGAGGAGCTCTCACAGCGCCTGCGCGATACGCTCACGGCCGAGGTGGAGGCGCGCGCGCTTCCGCTCAACCGCGTGGAGCGTGAGCGGCTGGTCGAGGAGATCCTGGATGACATCCTTGGTCTGGGCCCGCTGGAGCCGCTCCTGAAGGACCCGGACATCTCCGACATCCTGATCAACGGATACAACAACGTCTTCATCGAAAAGAAGGGGTTGCTCCAGCGTATCGACGTGCGATTCAACGACAATCGCCACCTGATGCAGGTCATTGAGCGAATCGTGAGCGCGGTCGGGCGGCGGGTCGATGAGTCGAGCCCGATGGTGGACGCGCGTCTGGCCGATGGATCGCGCTTCAACGCCATCATTCCGCCGCTCGCGCTGGACGGGCCGATGGTCTCGATCCGCCGATTTGGGACCAAGCAGATCACGGCCGACGATCTCGTCGCGTTTGGGGCGTGCCCGCGCCCGGTGATGGACGTTTTGCGGGGGTGCGTGAAGGCCAAGATGAACATCATCATCTCGGGCGGAACGGGCTCGGGAAAAACGACGATGCTCAACGTGCTGTCGGGCTTCATCCCCGAGGGTGAGCGCATCATCACCATCGAAGACTCGGCCGAATTGCAGATGCAGCAAGCGCATTGTGTGCGCCTGGAGACCCGTCCGCCCAACGTCGAGGGCCGAGGCGAGGTCACACAGCGTGAATTGGTCAAGAACTGCCTGCGTATGCGTCCCGACCGCATCATCCTCGGTGAGATCCGGGGTGCCGAAGCCATCGACATGCTTCAGGCGATGAACACCGGCCACGAAGGCTCGCTTGCGACCGTGCACGCGAACACGACCCGCGACGCCATCGCCCGGTTTGAGACGATGGTGGGTATGGGCCTGCCGAACCTCGCAGACAAAAACATTCGGGAGATGATCGCGCGCGCGCTGGACGTCATCATCCAGCTTGACCGCCTGCCCGACGGCACGCGTCGGTTGCTCGGCGTGACCGAGATCGTCGGCATGGAAGGCTCCGTCATCACGACCCAGGACATCTTCACGTTTGAGCAGCGCACCATCGATGAGGACGGGCGCGTACGGGGGACGTTCCGGGCGACCGGGACCAGGCCCAAGTTTGCGACGCGACTCTCCCGTTACGGCATCGACCTCCCGCCGGAATTGTTCCGGTTTGAGATGGATGTATGAACCCCGCGCCCGCGCCCTACAGCAGCGGCCTGGTCGTGTTCGTCGTGGTCGTGATCTTCATCGCCTTCCTTGGGCTGGCCCAGTTCTTGTATTGGACGACGCAGGACCAGAAGGACAAGGAGAGCCGCGAGCTTTCCCGCCGCCTCGGAACCCTCGCGGACAAGCAGCAGAACCCGCTGTTCCGGCTTCAGCGCGCCACGGAGGGTGGCCTCGCCGCGTACTTTGACTTGTTGCTGCGGCAGGCGGGGTCCCCGTACCCGATGTCGACGCTGGTCGCGCGAATTGTGGGGGTTGCCACCGGGTTTGCAGTGCTCGGCATCATCGTGACGCGATCGCCGTTTGGGGTACTCCTTGCGGTTGGCGGGGTGCTCCCGGTGGTCCTGTTGCGACAGCAGGGCGCGGAGCGCGCGCGAAAGCTCACCGAGCAGCTTCCAGACGGGCTCGATCTCGTCTCCCGGTCGTTGCAGGCGGGGCACGGTATCGGCGAGGCCTTCCGGCTGGTCGCGGAGGAGGCGCCGCTGCCGCTGGCGCAGGAGTTTGGGAGGGTGTACGAGGAGAACAACCTCGGCCGTGACTTCCGGGAGTGCCTGCAGAACCTCAACCGGCGCAACCCGAGGAACTTTGACTTCCAGATCTTTGTGTCGGCCGTGTTGCTTCAGCGGGACACCGGCGGAAACCTCGTCGAGATCCTCCAGAGCATCTCCAACACGATCCGAGCCCGGTTCACGTTTCAGGGCAAGGTCCGGGCGCTCACCTCCGAGGCGCGTCTCACGGCGTTGATCCTGTGTGGGCTCCCGTTCTTCGTGACCACGGGCATCGCCTACGTCAGCCCGGACTACCTCAAGCCACTGGTCAGCGACCCGCTTGGCATCGGCATGTTGCTCTATGCCATCACCTCGTTCTGCTTTGGCGTCTTTGTGATGTCCGAAGTGTCCAAGGTGGAGGTCTGATGGACCCGACGATCGTCGCTGCGGCAGGCTTCGCGGCGCTGGCCGTCGGGGGCGTGGCGTACGGCGGGTACAGCATCCTCGGGGGCGGCGACCGGAGCGCGGCGGATCGGCTCGGGGAGCTGACGGGCGCGGCAGACGACGAGAGTCGCCCGCAGCAGCGCCGCTTCTCGGGTCTCACCCAGGCGGCAGCCAGGTTTGGGGGATCGACGGACGAGGCGGAGGTCACCGCCCTGCGCAAGTGGCTGATGCAAGCGGGCTACCGTGAGCGGAACGCGGTCGAGCTCTACAGCGCGTCGCGGGCGATCGGCGCGGTCATCGGCGCGCTGTTCTGCTTTGTGATCGTGCCGAAGACCACGTTGCTGGTGATGATCGGTGGCACGCTGCTTGGCACGACGATCGGGTACTACCTGCCGCCGATCATGGTGACCAACGCGCTGCAGAAGCGCCAGGAGACGCTCCTGCGCGCGTTCCCGGACGCGCTCGATCTGCTCGTGAGCTGCGTGGAGGCAGGCCTCGGCGTGGACGCGGCCTTCCGTCGCGTTGCCGAGGAGATCGAGAGCTCTACGCCGGATCTCGCCAAGGAATTGCAGCTTGTCACGCACGAGGTCAACGCCGGCCTGCCGCGCGTCGAGGCCCTGCGTCGCCTGGGCGATCGCACCGGCGTGGACGAGATCGTCTCGCTCGCGAACGTGCTGATCCAGGCGGAGCGGTTCGGCACCTCGGTGGCGCGATCGCTGCGCGTCCACTCGGAGGTCGTGCGCGTCAAGCGGATGCAGCGGGCCGAGGAAAAGGCGGCGCAGGTCTCCCCGAAGTTGACGGTGGTGATGATCTGCTTCGTCCTTCCTTGTCTCATCATCATCCTCATCGGACCGGCCGTGGTGAACGTGAAGAACATCCTGCTCCCGAGCATGGCGGGTGCAGGATGAGGCGCATGCTCGCTATTGTGGCGGTTGTCGGCGGGCTCTCGTCTGTCGCCCTTGCTTCGTCCAGGGAGCCCGAGCAGATCTCGCCGGACCTCACCCAGCCCGCCGCGCGCGCAAAGGCGCAGTTGGACGTGCTGGAGGGGCTCATCAAGGGCGGCATGGTGGCCGATGCGCTGAGCGTGGCGAGCCAGCTCCGGGCGAGTGGGATGAAGGATCCGCGCCTGGACTTCCTGCAGGCCGAGGCGATGCACGCGCAGGGGATGAGCTCGCAGGCGGCCGACATGCTCCACGCGCTCCTGAAGAAGGACCCCCGAAACGAGCCGGCGTGGGCGGAGCTTGGGCTCGTGCTCTCGGACATGAAGGACACGGACGGCGCGATCGCCGCGCTCGAGCGGGCGCACCGGCTGGCGGCGACGGACGCAAAGGTCCTGAACAACCTCGGCTATCTCGACATGGCCAAAGGCCAGAACCAGAAGGCTGTCGATCTGTTCGAGGCCGCCATCGTCCAGGACCCCGCCAACCCGCGAACCAGGAACAACCTTGGCTTCGCCCTCGCCCGCCTGGAGCGCGACACGGATGCGCTCGCCGCGTTCCGCGCTGCGGGGACCGAGGCCGACGCGCGCTACAACATGGGCGTGGCCTGCGAGCTTCGCGGCGATACAGCAAGCGCATTGACGAACTACCAGCAGGCTGTCGAAGCCTCGCCCCAGCACGCCCCGGCCGCCGCGGCCCTTGCCCGCCTGTTGCACACGGAGTCTCCGCCATGAAGCCCCGCTCTCTCCCCCTCGCCGCCCTCGTCCTTCTCCTCGCCCCCGGCTGCGTCGCCCCGGCCCACCTGCAGTACGACTACGGGCGTGCCTACCAGCAATCCATGCAGATCCAGGCGAACCTCGACCGCCCCTCGGCGGCCGGCGCGACGTACCCGATGTCCGGCGCCGAGGCGATCCTGATCATGGGCAACGTCGCCCGCGAAGACGCCGCCCAGAAGACGATCACGCCGATCGAGCCCGCGCTCGTGACCTACCCTTCGATGGCGACCCCTGATGACAAGAAGTAGGCGTTCAGCGCCCATCATGCTCGGCGCATCGCTGATCGCGCTCGCGGGGTGCACCACGCTCCCCGCGGGGATTCCGGCCAAAGCCGGTACGCTGGACGCGTCGATGGCGTCGGAGGTGTTGGCGATCGCCTCGCCGGACCTCCCGTATTTGATCTACCAGACGCTGCTGGAGGTCCAGACGGAGGACTTTCGGAGCTGCCCGGAGTACAGCGGCGATACCTCAAACTTTACGCTCATCGGCGACTGTTCGGACTCCGCCGGCATCTCGTGGGAGGGCACTGGGACGCTGAGCACCGACACGCTCACGTCGCAGATCTCACTGGACGGCTTTGGCCCCTCGGGGCTCGCCGGCGGCTGGAACGCGAGTGGGACGATGGAGGTCGACACCGGGCGCGGGTCGACCAGCGTGTTCATCACCAGCCAGGTCAAGCTCGTGCAGCTCGACGACCCCGCGAAGGTCTACTGGCTCGACACGGTCGGGAGTTACGCCAACGATGTCGACAGCGGCCTGCAGTACAGCGATCAGTACGACGGTACCATCGGGATCGAGTCCTGGGGGACGGCCACGGTGTCGTCCCAGCGCGTCTCGCTCGCGTTCATCAACGGCTGCGACTACGCCTGCGCTGGGTTCGGCCACGCAACCGTCACCGGTAGCAACATCCTGACCGTCGAATTCCACCCGACCACGACCACGACGGGCGACACCGGTGGCGACACGGCCGGCGATACCGCAGGCGACTCGGCCGTAATCCCCGCGCCGCCTCCTCCTCCGCAGGGCGACACCGGGCCGGGCGACACGGGCCCGGGCGACACGGCGCCAGCGGACAGTGGCTCGGACAGCGCCTCCGACAGCACCGCGACGACGGACTCGTCGACGAGCGACACCGGAACGACGACCTCGATTGAAGCGTGCGGCTGCGCGGGCGTCGCGCTGGACGGCGTTGCCGGGGACACGTGCCTCTTGCCGACGCGCACCTTCGCCTGGCCGTTCATCCCGCTCGGCCAGTGAGCCCGCCCGGGACGTCGATCCTGGTGCGGCGTGGCCTTTGGTTCGCGCTCGTCGGCGGGGTGGTCACGGTTGGGATCGCGCTGGCGACCGTGCAGCTCGACGTCCCGGCGGCGCTCGCGGTGCTTCATCGCGCACGTCCCGCCTGGATCGTTGCGGCGATGGCGTTGATGACGACGGGGCTTGTGTTTCTCACGGCGCGGTGGCGCTCGTTGATGCCGACGGACCGGCCGGTGCCGCTGTTGCGGCTCACGGGGATCCTGACGGCGGGGACGCTGATGCACTACGCGGTTCCCGGCCCGGTGGGGGAGCTGGTGGCGGCGGGGATGGCGGCGGACCGGTTTGATGTCGGCGTCGAACAGGCGTTTGCGGCGGGGATCCACGCGCGGTTCGTCGGGCTGGCGCTCGCGGGGACGATCGCGGCGCTGCTCTTCTTCGTGCTCGATCTGCACGTTCCGGACGGCTACCGCACCGCGCTCGGGGCATCGGCGGTCGCGATCGGCGTAGGCGCGGTCGTGCTCTTTGTGCTCTCCGCGCGCCCGGATCTGCTGCGGCGCACCGGTGCCCTCGTGTTCACTCAGCGCGTGTGGCCCGCGCGCTGGTCCGAGCTGGGCCAATCGCGTGTCGTACAGCTCGCAGATGCGCTCGCTGCCGTTGGTCACCTCGGCCCCCGGCGCTACGCGGAGGCGGCGTTCTGGGCCCTCGCCGGCCACGCTGCCGTCATCGGTGGCATCGAGATGACCGCCCTCGGCCTCGGCGCCGCTCCGGACCCGGCGGGCCTGGTGTTCACCTACGCGATGACCACGGCGGGCGCGGTGGTGCTTTTCGGTGTTCCTGGCGCGCAGCTCGGCTGGGACGCGATGTTCACCACGTTGCTGGTCGCGACAGCCGGGTTGCCCCTGCAGATAGCGCTCGGCGTAGTTGTGGTGGTTCGCAGCCAGCAGCTCGTCGTCGCCGTCCTCGGGGCGATCGCGCTCATCGCCGCGCGGCCCGTGAGGGTGCAGTAGCGATGGCGCTGACGGGCGACGAGGCGGGGCTTTGGACGGGCGTGGCCTGGGTCGGGCCGGCTGGCCGACGGTTGGATTTGCCGTGCGTCGGGGAGGGCGCGGGTGGGGTCGTCGCACAAGCGGTCGCGCTTCGCCGGGCGAGGGTCAGCGTGGCCTTCCTGGATGCCCTGGCTGCGGGATTTCCAGCGTTGGCATTGGCGTGTACGCTGGGGGGTGTCAGCGCGGTCGTGGGCGTGCTCGACCGCGCGCCGCCCGGGACGGGGGTGCCGGGCGGGCGATGGCATCGGCGGGTTCACCGCTTTGTCGCCGCGGATCAGGAGGTCGCGCGGGTGTGGGGACGCGCGGGGATCGCGCTTGGGCGGATCGTGGTCGTGCCGGCGGGCGCGCACGAGCGTGAGGGGCTGGAGGCGGTGTTGCGGGAGGTGCGGGCGATGGCGAGGTGAGGGGGCGTGGGCGCCGCGATCTTGAATCGACGAAAAAACCTCCGAAAACCCCTTGACAAACCCGGGGGGCGGGCGGGGCTAACCTGCGATCATCGTCGGCATCCCGTCGACGACGAACCCCGCGAGGATCCTCACGCCCCTCCAGCTCACGCAGGGAACCGGAAAAGTGCGCGTCATCCCCTTCTTCTTCAAGTATTTCGTTCAGACGAACGGCCTGATCACCACGCCGCGCTACATCGACATCGATGTCGCCGACGGCACCGACCTTGGACCCCACGTGGAGGCGATCAGCTTCCACACCCACGGCGACAACGTCACCCCGCAGTTCCAGTGGCAGATCGTCGGGTATTGGAGCATCGATGGGCGGGTGTGGTCGGCGCCCTTCGCGCTGTTCGCATTCACGGCGGCGGGCAGCGCGGCGCCCACGATCCAGGCCGACTTCAACGACGTCACCAAGCTGGGCGTCAAGATGCG
>CAIMSU010000015.1 GCA_903844155.1 uncultured Pseudomonadota bacterium
AGGGGCCGTGGAAGCGTGCAGCCGGCGCCGAGTCGAGTTCCGGCGACGACGATCCCGACGACCACGGGGGCGCGACGGATCGGGTAACGGTTCCGGGTACGACACCGAAAACAGGGCGTTGAACCGACAATGTACAACTTCCTCCCGCATTTCGCATGAGCGTGTTGCGAAATGCACGCCGAGGATTGTAACGGACCGGGCGAGGGTGAGGGGGAGAAGAATCTACCGCCAAGGAAGAGGATCAAGGCGCCAAGTTCGCCAAGGAAGAGGAGGAGGACCGGAATTTCGTTGACGACCCTGGAGGTTCCGTCGCCCGCTCAGAGCCCCAGGGTCCGAATCGTCCGCTGCAGCTCCGCCCGGTCTGCTGTGGGACGAGCGCACGCGGACGAGGTGCACGCCATCGCCATTCCCGAGGGAACACCGTCCCGAACGCCCACCCAGACGTGGTCCGGGTGCGGGTCGGCGAGGCCCTGGACCAACAGCGGCGGGATCGGCCACCCCTCCGTCGCAACCTTGATCGTGACCGTTCGCGCCTCGCACCGCTCCCACGCCGCGCCCGCAGGGGCCGCGAAGAAGCCCCAGTCTTCGCTCTCGGCGAGCGCTACCCGCGCACACTCCCGCGCCCGGTCCGCCCAGGGTCCGCCGATCAGCGCTCCCATTTTCGTGGCGAGCATCGAGAAAGCCGCGTTGCCGTGGACGTTTCTCCGGGCGTGCCGAAGCCGGCCGACGGCGTCGGGCTGACGATCCCAGAGACCCCCGGCGATCGTGCCTGGCGCCGGTTCGTCCACACCCCTCGCATTCAAGGCCTTCCACGCCCATTCCAGCGTTGTGACGGCCCGGCTTCGCAAGCCCTCGTCACCGAACGCACAGCCGACCGCCCAGAGGCCCTCAGCCACCTGGACTTGATCCTCCAGCAGTCCGCTGACGCCGCCCGCGCACCTGAGCACGCACCCGTCAGGCGAGAGGGTGCCGAGCAGGTGGCCACACGATCCGT
Organism: uncultured Pseudomonadota bacterium; assembly: GCA_903844155.1. Lineage (GTDB taxonomy): Bacteria > Myxococcota_A > UBA796 > UBA796 > SXON01 > CAIUMM01. Next base: position 995 of record CAIMSU010000015.1, read on the forward strand.
GCGCGAGGCCCAGGAGTCCCGGTCGACCGAGCACGGCGCCGCATCGCACGAGGGCCGCGGCGGTGAGGCCGTTCCAACCTGCATAAAGCGTGCGGTCGACCGTCGGCGCGCCCTCCGATCGCCTGCCCATTGCCCCGAGACGGTAATACCCCTCTGCGGCGTCCTGGCTGCCGAAGAACGCGCCGCTGACGGGATCGTGGAGCGTCGCGATCAGCCAGCGCAGCGCCGAGGCGAGAGCGACCCGGTTGGCGTCGCCGGGGTTTCGGGCGTACACCGCGAGCAATCGCCCGTGGTCTTCGAGCAGCTTCTCGGTGTGGGGCTCGTTCCAGTCCTCCTGCGTCGCGTAGCGGAAGAACCCGCCTTGGACATGGTCAAACATGCCCCTCGTCGCCATCGCCGCGAGCGTCCTCGTCAACGCCTGCGTCGTCCACTCGTCGCCCGTCCCTCCGTTTTCGGTCGCGCGCGCCGCCCGGTCGGTCAGCCACTCCAGCACGCCGGTGTGCGGGAACTTCTCCATCTCGCCAAAGCCAGCCTGGTACGGGTCAAAAGCGTCCACGACCTTCTTCCAGATCGCGTCCGGCTTCAGGTCGGCGCTCCCCAGCTTCGGCGCGGGCTCGGGCGCGACAGTCCAGCGGGACGTCGGGTCGGCGGCGCTCCGCAACAGCCCCAACAGCTCGATTCCGGGGAGGTATGTGCGACCGACGAGCACCTCGCCGGCCGCGTCCAGGATCGCGAATGTCGGCCAACCCCGCTGGTTGTAGCGCTCGTTCAGGTCGGGGCGACGGTCGGTGTCAACGCGGATGCAGACGTAGCGCTCGGCCAACAGCGCGGCGACGCCCGGCCAGGTGTAGCTCCCCTCGTCCATCACGTGGCACCAGTGGCACCAGGTCGCGCCGATGTGCAGCGCGATGGGCTTTCCCTCGCGCGACGCCCGGGCCAGCGCCTCGTCGGACCAGTCCTCCCAGGGGATCTCCGCCGTCAACCGTGCACTCCGCGCGGCACCCGGTAGCCGAGCAGCCGGGCGTCCCGAACGCTCGGCAGCGCCCAGGCTGTCGCGCCGACCACCCGCAGCGCCGCCGTCACCCGCAGTTCCCGGCGAACAACGCCCGTCGTTCCCCAGTACAGGTCGAGCAGGGGCAGAACCGCCTCGCCGACCTCCACGAGCACGCCCGTCGCACAGCCGCCCGAATCGACGGCGAGGACGGGCCGATGGCGAGCGTCCCGGACCCAGACGCCGTCCGCCAGGGCCGGACGGGCCTTCTTGAACGCGGCCGCAAGCAGGGGCTCGCCTGCGCGCTCCGGATGCATGAAAACCGTCATCCGACCGCCCGAAGCCTGGCGTGGATCGCCTCGCTCAACGGCTGCAGACCTTCGTAGAGGGGGCGGTGCTCCGGGTCGGTCTGGAGGCGGTGGAAGAAGGCCTCGTCGAGGGTGACGCGGTCGCCGATCTGCGCGGTGACGGCGATCGCCTCGCCGATCCGGGCAACCTCGGCCCAGTCGAGCGCGGCGGTGTAGTGCCACCCGCAGGCGTGTGCGAGGGTTCGGACGAGAAGCCCAAGGCCAACGCCGGATTGGGGCAGGGACCGGTGGCTGGAGGCGGTGACGACGGCGATGTCGTTGCCGGCCGTGCGCAGTCGGACGCGGCCTCGGCGATCCAGGAGGCCGAGTGCCACGAGGATCGCGAACGCTGGCGCGTTTTCGACGGCGCGTGCGCGCAGGGACACCCCATCCGGGATGGCGCGCGGGATGGACTCGCCGGGGCGGACGAGGCCCCCGTGGACGATCAACCGGCGGTCGAGCGGGCTGGGTGGGGCGGCGGCGTTGGCGAGTTGGGCGCGCAACGCCCGGTTCTGGGCGGAGAGCCCCTCCTCGAGCTGGCGCAGCGAGGTGGGGATGGCGACAGCGTGACCGGACGTCGGCTGGCCCGCCCGCCACGCGGCGAGAAAGCCGGTTGCTGGCGGATCGATGTCCACACCGGGGTCGTTGGCGACGGGCACGCTGGCGAGCGGACGGTCGAACAGCACGCGCGCGAGGCCCGCCGCCACCGTCGCACCGCCGAACAACCGTTGTACCCACGGTCGAAACCGGTGGGAAATGGGCGCGCCGTCCGCGAGATGGGCGAGGAGCTGCACGCGGAGCTCGGGGTCGGAGAGCGCGACGGTGACGGGCGAATCGGCGAGGTCCGCCCGTCGGATGGCGCCCGGTGTGACGATCAGCACGTCGCCGAGCCGGCGCGCGTCGCCCCGTCGAACGGCCATCGCCAGATAGCCGCCCACGCCACACCGGTCGCCGCCCTGCCGGTCGAGGATCGCGCGGAGCTGGGCCGGGGAGATCTCGCCGTGGTCGAGCAGCGCGCGCAGGAGGAGCGTGTAGACGTCGGGGTTGTCGTCGAGGCCGGCGCGGAGGTCCAGGGGCGCGCGGGTGGAGGCGGGGGCGAACGGGAGCGCGAGCGGCAACTGCATGGCAGCCTCCGGAACGGGGGCCCGGCCAGGTCGGGAGATGCGCCAGAGGGCGTGGGCCTGTCGGCGCGCCTTGCGGTAGATCGGCTCTTTCTCGGTGGTGATGGCGAGGAGGTCGAGCGGGTCGGGCGGCCAATGTAGCCGGTAGAACGGGTGCTCTCGGACGACGTTCGCCCAGGCTGCGCGTCGCTCGCCAGCACGCCGGCCCTTGAGCGCGATGGCAAGGCCGGCGGGGGTGAGCCGAACGTCGCCGTCCCAGGTGAGCACCCCGAGCCACTCGCCGGTGTCGAGCGAGCCGGTGACGACGCGGACGTCGATCTCGAGCGCCTCCGCGATCGCCCGCGCGCGGCGACTGCCGGCGTAGACGCGCTCCAACACGCGCGTGAGGAGTCCGAGGTCGCCGGAGACGGGGAAGGCCACGGGCGGGGAGTATCCGGCGTGACGGCTCCCGCCTTCCTCGCTCCAGCCTTCCTCCCAGTTTCTTGATATCCGCGCGCCATGTTCGGCCCCGTCCTCGCCTTTCTCCTCGCCGTCGTCCCGGTCGCGCACGCTGGAAAGGTTGACCGCGTGCAGGAGCTGGCCAAAGCGGGGGACGATGCCGGAGTGGTCGAGCAGGTCGGCAAGTGGGAGGCGGCGAACGGCCTTGGCGACGATGCTGCCGCGCTGCTCGCGCTGCGGGACCGCGCTGCGCTGAACATCGCCCTTGCCGCAAAGACTACGGCGGCCTTGCGTGTTTTTCGGACGACCTACGCCGATAGTCCGCTCGTCGTCGAGGCGCTCAAGGCCGAGACGGATCTGGCGTTCGACCACGCGCAGGACGAAGGCACGGCCGTCGCCATGCGCAACTTTCTCGGCGAATACCCGGCGTCGCCCTACCGCGCCCAGGCGCTCACGCTTGAAGACGGGCTCGCGTTCCAGGAGGCGGCGGCGATCGGCACCCCAGAGGCCATCGCCGAATTCCGCAAGTATCACCCCAGCAGTCCGTACCTGGCGACGGCATGGGAGGCCATCGCGGCCCACACGCCCGGCATCACGCTGCTCCTGCCCGATGGAACGGCGTATCTCCTTCCGAATTCGCCGGTCACCGACGGCAAGCTCCCGCCCGAGCCCTCGCCCGCGATGGCGTCCGCGAGGCCCTGGGTCGCGGTGAACGTCGCCGGGACCGGACGTGGGGCGACGTCGGAGTGGTGGGGTCTGTACGCCGTAGCGGACGACGGAACCCTGCAGACAACCTCACCGCTTGGGTCAGCGATCGCCGCGCACGTCGGCAGCGCCCCGACCGGCATGCTCGACCTTGTCGCCGCACAAGGAGCGCACACCGCGCGAGTCGCCGGACCGGCTGAGCCGCTCGTCGCCCCCGGGGCTTGCGTCGGCACGGCGCACTTTGCGTTCGTCCTGACGAGCCCCGATGGCGCGAGGTCTGCGTGGACGTTCGGCGTTGCCTGCGACGTTTCACCGACGGCGCCGGGCAAGGGGCAGGCGCTTCCACCCGATGCCGCCGGACCCGACTTCCTCGCAGCGCTCGTTGCAGCTGAGGGAGGGGACGCGGCGGGTGCTTCCGTAGACTGGGACAAGGCCCTCGGCGAGGCCGATGGGAGCAGGCTCCTCGCGTGGTTCGCCGCGCTTGACCCCGCGACGGACCCGAAGCTCAAGTGGGTGACGCATCGACCGGCGACGGGCGATGTTCTCGCGTGGAAGCCGGCAGCCGTTGGCGCGGACGGGCACCCGATGGGGCAGGGGACGACGACGTGGTGGCACAACGGGCCGGACGGCGCGGTCGCCCTCGCGCAGAAGGATGGGCTGTGGATCGTGGATGGGGGACGAGTGCTGCGTTCGTCGGCGACGACGGAGGCGGTCTCGGCGTCTGCGGAGGCGGGGTGCAAGGCCGGAGCGGCAACGCGGACGGGCTTGTCGCTCGGGGACGTCAGCGGTGGACCGGCGGTGGACGTCCCTTTTCTCGCCTCGCCCCGCGGCGGCAGCCTCGTCGTCCAGCACTACGAGGCCGGAAACCTGACCGTTCTGGAGCAGCCGATCGCCACCGGATGTGCGAAGCCCGCGCCCGTCGCCCCTCCACGCTCGGTCAGCCTCTCGTCGCCCGCTTCGCCCTCGACCGATCCCGCGCCGCAGACGTCGCCCGGCGGCTTTGCCCTCGCGCCCGCGTGGGTCCTCCCGAACCTCGCCACCGCGGCCGGCTATAGTGTCGTCGGCGCGGCCCCGATCCCGGTCTGGGGAGCGTTCACGAAGTAGCGGGCCAGTGGCGAAATGGTAAACGCGCCGGACTTAAAATCCGGGTCACTCTGTGGGTTCAAGTCCCATCTGGCCTACACCCGGCGCCTCGCTCACCCCGGAAACACCGACCCATACCCGGCATAGCCGTTGAGAAACCTCGCGAAGTCGGCGTAGACCTGCTCGACGGGCCCGTAGATGTCGTCGCGGGCGAGGAAGAGCGCGTCGTCGAGCCGGTCGAGCTCGTTGGCGGCGTCGGGGCCAGGCAGGTCGGCTTTTGCCAGCTCCAGGATCCGGACGAGCAGCTCCGGCGCCGAGATTCCTCCGGCGTCGAGGACGCGACAAGCGTGGCCGAGAAGCAGGTTCCCTGGCAGGTTGCTCGTGGCCGCTCCGGGCACCTTCCCAAGGAGCGTGCGGATCGCGTCCAGCCGCATGCGTCCGCAGCAGGCGAGGTCGAGGAAGACGTCATCGGGGTGCTCGTCGGCTGCGACGATGAGGTCGGCCCAGGTTACGATCTGGGTCGGGGTGCAAAGGCCGGACAGTAGCGCCAGCCGGTAGAATTCGGCGATGTCCTTGCGGGTGGGGCGTGAGGTCGCGGCTGGGACATCGTCCACTACGACGTTCCGCTCGCCGTTCCGTCGAGCCCGATGACCTGAATGTCAGGCGCAAACCTGACGAAGTCCTTGGGACTCAACGTGACCAGTACCGTGAGCCCGTGCGCCAGCATCGTCGCCACGATGTTCGCGTCGTGGACCTGTTTTCCGGAGCACGGGACGGCGTCGAGGAGGCGGAGCAGGGCGTCACGGACAGCAGCATCCTCGGAGAGAAAATTCGCGCCTGCGAGGAATTGACGTGCATTCCCAAGCGCTTCTGCCATGGAGAGCCCGAGACCGTTCACGGCTGTGGGGCGGGTCGCGACGACGAGGTACTCCCGCAGCACCTGCCCCGAAAGGAACAGCGAACGTTCAGCGAACCCGGTGTTGAGGAGGGCGAGCGCTACACGATGGCCCTCGCGTGCGGGCGCGGTGGCGGTCAGGAGCACGTTCGTATCGACGAATCGGTCAACGGCCATCGTCGTCGTACATCGCTTCGCGGGACCAGGAGCCCGTGGCGGGGGCGGTTGAAAGGGTGAGGCGTAGCTGCGCGGGTGGCTCGGGTGGCGGCGCGCGCAGGGCGGCGTCCTCCAACGTCGCCAGGACTTCGCCCTGCAGCGAGCGATGATTCGCGCGGGCGCGGCGTTTCAGGGCGGCGACGACGTGGTCGGGGACGTCTCGGATGTGGATTGCTTGCATAGCATAATGATGGCACGTACTGGGTTCGGTCGCAAGCGGCCGTCGCGAGCGTGGCGAGCACGCGCGGGCTTCGCGCCTCTCGCGAGGTTCTCGGCTTCCTTTGGGCGGCTCGCCCCCATCCTCGCCCGTGCGCCCGGCAGCGGTGGAACGCCGCTCAACCCGGGGGCTCGTCGGCGGTCACGGCTCCAACGCCGATCAGCGGCGGCGTTTGACAATCCCCCCCCCCCCCCGACGTATGTTCAGCCGGCCAGCCGGAGTTTCGCATGCGTCCATCGTCCGTCGTCCCCGCCGTTCTCGTTGCATCCACGCTCGCCGCTTGTGGGGGCGGCGCCACCGGCAAGGCGTCCGCTCACCCGAACTGCGACGCTTACACCGCGTGTGTGGCCGACGCCGACCCCGAAGGCGCGGCTGCGGCGGTCTCGTCCTACGGCCCCGACAGCGCGTGCTGGCAGAACGCCAGCACCACCTCGACGTGCGAGGATGCCTGCGCGGCGTCGTTGTCGGACGCGCACCAGGCGTATCCGGGGTCTGCGGCGTGCGATGATGGGACGCCGGTGGCGTCGGCCTCCGTCCTTGTCAGCGCGCATTGGAAACTTCTGACCAGTAACGCCACGGGGCCTTGCGAGGATGAAACGGAGAGTTTGCTCAATTACGGAGTCTACGCGAACTTCACAACGACCGATTCGTCTAGTTTTTCGGCGATCTGGGAGGGGCTGAACAGTGAGTGGAGCACGATTGACAGCCCGTGCACCAACGACGCCTTCGCGATCTCCTGCAACGCCAACGACTACAGCTACGGCGCCATCACCTTCGACGGTACCGTATCCGACGACCTCCTCACCCTCTCCGGCACGTTCGTGATGGGAGACTGCACTTATGACGTGTCTGGCACGGGCTACAACTGATCGTCCTCATCCGTCAGGCAGCCACAAACGGCTCACCACCGTCAACCAAGGTCGTCCAACGTCCGGATCCGCCCGATGCCGGGCGCGTGCGCGGCAAGTACGCCCAGATCGTCCGGGTCGCCGGTGAGCACATCCTCTTGCCTGTCGGCGGCTCCCCGCACGACGAACGCATCGACCACGTCGGCGGTCTTCGCAGCGGCGCACAGCTCCCCGATACGGCGCGACGAAGCCGGGTCCATCGCGATCTCCCGGCATCCTCCCAGGACAATCGCGATTCGCACGTTCCGAGTGCTCCGCCATGCCTGCGCGACGACGGGCGATGGCACGGATGCCACCACTCCCCGCGACGTTTGCCATTTCCACCAGACCCAGAACCGCCGATCATCCCGTTCAGCCGCGATCAAGGCGCCGGTGTCCAGCGTCACTCCCGCCAAGCGCGCTCCACGGCTGCGAGCTCCGCTTCGGTGATCTCACCGTGCTCGCGCTCCCAGGCGGCGATGGCTTTACCGGCGTTTCGCAACAAGAGTTGCGACTCTGCTGCGCGTGCGAGCCACGCGGAGAGGCTCGCGCGGTCGTCGTGAGCGGCGAGGCGGATTCGAGCGGCGAGGTCGTCGGGGAGCGAGAGGGAGAGACGTTCCATCAGCGGATCATACGTGTGTATTACGGACGCGTCAAGTGACGCTGCGTCGTGACGGTGGCACGCGCGTTGACCCGCTTCCTTCGCCCCATCCTCCCCATTTCGAGCTATAGTCCTGCCCTGGTGTCACCGCGTCCCGCCACCTTCGCCCTGTTCGTCGCTGCCGGGCTGCTCCTTTGCGCCGCGTCCGCCCGTACCGCGCAAATCTTCGATGACTCGACCTTCTACGCCGGTGATCCGCACGCCCACACGGGGATCTCGGGCGACGGGGGCTCGGAGGACCTCGGCGATTGCCGCACGAACTGCGGCGATTTTGCGACCGTCCTCGACACCGCCCGCGCCAACGGCCTCGATTGGGTCGCCATGCCGGACCATGTCAACGGAACGCCCGCGTCGTCGGCCGAGGGGTACGCGCGGCTCAACGCGCTCGTCACATCGGGCGACGATCCCGCCGACGGCTTTGTGACCGTACCTGCTGCCGAAGTCTGGTTCACGCTGGACTCCGGGGCCACGCTCGGGCACAAGACACTCATGATGTTCGGCGATGATGCGAGGCTCGCGGCGCTCAGCCTCACCGACGTCCAGCCGCACGGTAACGACACCGAGTCGGTCGCGGCGTGCAGCGACATCTGGGCGTGGATGGACAGGTTGACAGCGGCTTTTGGCCCAGCGCTCCTCATCCCGCACCACCCAGCGCTCACCGTGCCGATGCCGACAGACTGGAGCTGTCACTCCAACGCGTGGGAGCCCTCGGTGGAGGCGTACTCAGGGCACGGCAACAGCCTGACCGACGCGCCAACCTACGACCCGCCCTGGAGTGGGACAACGGTGACCGGGACTGTGGAGACCGCGCTGGATCCCGCCGGGGACGCGCTCCGCATGGGCTTCATGGCCGGAACCGACAGTCATGACACTCGGCCCGGGAGTGTGTGCGACCTGGACCAGATGGCCACCCAATTCGCGTACGGCGGGGGCCTGACGATCGCGGTGATCCCGGCAGACGTTTCCTTTGACCGCACCGCTCTCTACGACGCCATCGTCGCCCACCACACGTACATCACGACCGGGCCGATCATTCCCCTCGACGTCCAATGGTTCACGGGGGGTGTCAAGCTCGGTGGGCTTGGCGACACCGTGGGCCTGCCGACGGGGCAGCCGTTGAGTGTGAGGGTGCGACTGCCGGCCGAGGACGAGGTTTTTGTGAAGGCCGTGACCCTCGAGGGGCCCAACGGAACCGCGCAGACGTTGGAGGAGGGGGGCGACGGTGCCTGGAGCGCCGTGATGAGCGCGGGCGACGTCCCCGCCTACCTCTACGCCTCCGTCCAGCTCGACGGCGTGCTGATCTACGGCAGCGACGGCGCGTGCGTGGACGGCGGGGCCGACAACGACGAGTACCTCTGGGCCAGCCCCTCCTGGGTGGAGCCCGCGCCCGCAGACCTCGACGGGGACGGCGTGAGTTGGGCCTCCGGCGACTGCAACGATGGCGACCCCACGATCTCGCCCAACGCCACCGAGATCTGGTACGACGGCATCGACCAGAACTGCGATGGCAACGACACCGATCAGGACGGCGACGGCGTTGCCGCGCTTGGCCACGGGGGACTCGACTGCGACGACACCAACGCGACCGTGTACCCGGGCGCCGTCGAGGTCTGGTACGACGGCGTCGACCAGGACTGCGACGGGAACGACGCCGACCAGGATCGGGACGGGTTCGACGCCCGGGCCGTCGGCGGGCCGGATTGCGACGACCTCGATGCGACGGTCACGCCGGGGTCCGGGGCCTACGACGCAGACTGCGTGCCAATCGTCGCGGGGGTGGTGGACGGGGAGCCGACGCCGGCGCGGGCGGCGGGCGACTCGGGCTGCAGCACCACCGCTGGGCCCCTCGGACTCGCGGCGTGCGTGGCGGGGATCCTCCTCACTGCGAGGCGCCGGCCCCGGGGACCAGCTTCAAGTCGCGGATGAGGCCGCCGAGGGCCTCGGAGACCGCCGCGAAGTCCGGCTGGGAGCTGGTGGCGACGCTCTCCTCGGCGCCGTCCCCGAAGTTCCAGCTTTGCCCGCCGGCCGTCACGCCGATGTCGCTGCCGCCCGCGTCGTAGATGATCCCGTGGTGCTCGACCTTCAAGCGGTCGAAGGCGTGCGCGCGGACGACGGCGTACAGCGCGTCCATCTGCGCGGCGCCGGGGACGGCGGTGACCGGGCCGACGTGGATCTGGCCTTGCGGCCCCTGGGTTTGCCCTTCGTAGCTGCACTCCGCCGATGAGCAGGAATACCGGGTGAATTCCGGCATCATCCCGCCCGATTGGCTGTAGCTGACGCTGAAGTCCGCGGGTCGTACGGCTGGCAATCGCGTGCCACCGGCGCACGCGAGGCTCGAGACGACGCCGAGCGAGATGGCGAGGGCGAGGGAGGGTGACGTGGCTTTCATGCAGGCGATTCTAAGCGATGGTCGCGCCATCCGGAGCCCGGGCGGCGGCGGCCGGCAGCCCGGGGCGGTAGTAGGCGCGATGCCCCGTCGCCCCCTCGTCGCCCTCCTCGTCCTCGCCGGCTGCACCCTCGCCCGATCGGCGGAGCCGCCTCCGGCAGCCTCCTCGGCCACCGCCTCGCCCCGCCAGATCCCCCTCCCAAGCGGCAAATTCCTGGACGCACCGGCACCGGGAAACCCCGTTTCAACCAACAGCCTGCCCTCGGCGATCGCCGTCTCCCCGGACGGCAAGACCGTGGCCGTGCTGAACGCAGGGTACGGCACGCCAACCTCGGGCGGGATGCAATCCCTCACGCTCGTTGACCGGACAACCGGCGTTGTAACGGACGTTCCGGATCAGCGCCTTGGCAACGCTGCCGCGCAGACGGCGTTCGTCGGGATGGCGTGGTCGTCCGACGGGAAGTCGCTGTACGTCAGCTTTGGCTCGATGTCGGACCCCGAGGGCAAGGGCGCGCACGCCACGGGCGACGGCGTCGCGGTGTACGACGTCGCCAATGGCACCGCCCACCCCGCGCGCTTTCTGGCGATCCCGTCGCGCATCCTGCCCGCTGGAAGGCAGGCGACGAGCGCGGTCCCTGGGACGGCACCTGGCACCGTCGCGTCTTTTCCCGCGGGTCTGAGCGTGCTCCCGCCTTGCACGTCGCCGGCCCGCGCGGAGTGCGCCCACGATCGCATTCTTGTCGCGGCCAACCTGTCCGACGAAGCAGTCCTCCTGGACGCGCAGACGGGCGCGATTCAGCGCCGCGTCGACGTCGGCGCGGGGGCATGGGTGCCGTCGGCGTGGCCGTACGGAGCGGTGGCGAGCAGCGACGGGCGGACGGGCTGGGTGAGCCTCTGGAATGGCTCGGCGGTGGCGGAGGTGGACCTGCAAACGGGTGTCGTGCGTCGGTCGGTTGCCCTGCCGCGCGCAACGGGCTCCGTCGCCACCGACCCGGGCTCGCACCCAACTGCGATGCTGCTCTCGCCGGATGGTCGGCGGCTGTACGTGACCCTCGCAAACGCCGATGCCGTCGCAGTGATCGACACGCACACCGGCGCGGTCACGCGGTGGTCCACGACGATCGGGCCGGCCGCAACCGACCACGGCGGCTCCGTGCCGACGGCCCTCGCGCTCGCGCCGGACGGCAAGCACCTCTACGTCGCGGACGCGGCTGCCGACGCCGTCGACGTTCTCGACACCCACGACGGGCATTCGCTCGGCTTCATCCCAACGGAGTGGTACCCGACCGCGCTCGCTGCCGTCGGCGATGACCTGTGGATCGCGACGGGAAAAGGGAAGGGGACCGGCCCCAACAACGGGCCGCCGCCTGCTGGCTCCCACCGAAAGCACCCGTACATCGCCAGTATCCTCCCCGGCTCCGTCGCCCGCGTGACCGCCAGCAAGGCGCTCGTCGACCTCCCGGCGTTGACCGCGGAGGTCAAGACCGCCAACCGGATGAGCGGCGACCTGCCGACGATCGCGTTCACGGGAAAGAACCCTTTCCACCATGCGATCTACATCATCAAGGAGAACCGGACCTACGACCAGGTGCTGGGCGACCTTGGCGTTGGCAACGGCGACCCGTCGCTCACGATGTACGGCGCGGACATCACCCCCAATGAGCACGCCCTGGCGCGGCAGTTCGGCGTGCTCGACAACTTCTGGTGCAGCGGGGAGGTGTCGGGCGACGGGCACGTGTGGTCGATGGCTGCGACATCCAGCGATTACACCGAAAAAACCTGGCAGATCGGCTATCGGAGCGACGAGCGGACCTATGACTACGAGGGTGAGGTGCTCGGCGCCTGGCCGCTGGAGCAGGGCCAGGCGGACATCGACACGCCGGGGACGGGCTATCTCTGGTCCGCGGCGGAGAAGCAGGGGATCTCGCACCGGAACTACGGCGAGTTCGTGAGCAGCGTGTGGTGCGACGACCCAGACGCTGCCAATCCCGGCAAACTTGGGACCCCGCTGATCGGCGGCGCAAGCTGTCCTGCCCAGTTCGTGCAGCCCGGCCAGCCCATCCCGGACGCGCACGGCGGGCCCGCCCACGCCAACCCCTGGCCCTGGCCCGTCCCCATCGTCGCCCGCGACGTGCCGACGACGAGCGCGCTTCGCGACCACTACGACCCGTACTTCGCCGATTTTCGCCTCGACTACCCCGATCAGATGCGCACCGACGAGTTCGTATGGGAGCTCGGCCAGTGGACCGCCGCCCGCGCCGCCGCGCCCACTGGGCCGGACCCCATGCCCGCCCTCATCGTCCTTCGGCTCTCCAACGACCACACCTCGGGAACGCGCCCGGGCTCGCCCTCGCCTGCCGCCGCCGTCGCCGACAACGACCTCGCCCTCGGCCGCCTCGTCGAGGCCGTCTCCCACTCGCCCTACTGGGATGACACCGCGATCTTTGTGTTGGAGGACGACGCGCAGGATGGCGCCGATCACGTGGACGCGCATCGCTCGCCCGCGTTCGTCATCAGCAAATATTCGCCGTCGAGCGCCTCAACGCCGCTCGTCGACTCCACGTTCTACACGACCGTGAGCGTGATCCACACGTTGGAGGCGGCGATTGGCCTTGAGCCAATGAACGACAACGACGCGTGGGCGCCAGTGATCGGGTCGTTGGTGACGGGCCCGGGCGCGCAGCCTCCCTATACCGCGAACGCTAGCAATCGCGATAATGGCTTGATCTACCAGATGAACACGCCCACCTCTCCAGGGAGCGGGGCGTCGTTGCTGATGGACTTCAAGCACGCGGACGCGGTCGACACCGCGCTCCTCAACCGCATTCTCTGGGCGGATGCGCGGGGCGATGAGCCCTACCCGGGCACGTCCAGCGCCGACTGATCCGGCTACTGTCCGCCCCGAAAGTGAGGATTCTGCAGGAGGCAAAGGACGTTGCCGAACGGGTCGCGCACGCGGGAGGTCCAGATGCCGCCGCCAACCTCGTGCGGCGCCTCGGTCTCGACTGCGCCGTGGGCCAGAAAGTGGCGATGCGCGGACTGGATCTCGGCGACGCCCCAAGCGACCCCGCCGGAGTTGGGTGGCTCGTCGGGCACCAGGCCCAGCTCGTACCCGCCGACCTCGAAGCCGACGTAGAAGGGCTGGTCGAAGTATGGGGAGATGCCGAGAACCGCGGCGTACCAGTCGCGCGTCGCTGAAAGGTCGGGTGCGCCGTAGAAGGCACTGCGGAGGCCGAGGAAGGGTTGCATGGAGGGCGGGTATCATGAAACTACCGGGTACCCTTCGCCCGAGATCGCGTTCAGATCGAGGCGCTACCTTCTCTTTTGAGGGGGCGCTGAAGGCGCCCCCTCCGGCCGCCC
>CAIMSU010000016.1 GCA_903844155.1 uncultured Pseudomonadota bacterium
CACGGACGTGACCGGGCTCGTCAAGCTGAAGGAAGGCGTCGAGATGGTCATGCCGGGCGACCGGGTTGAGATGGAGATCGAGCTCATCATCCCCATCGCGATTGAGAAGGGCTTGCGCTTCGCCATCCGCGAAGGCGGGCGTACGGTCGGCGCGGGCGTCGTCGCCGACATCATCAAGTAGGACCGGGAACAAAACAATCATGGCTTCTACCAACAAGATCCGCATCCGCCTCAAGGCGTACGACCACAAGCTGCTCGACAAGTCCGCGCGTGAAATCGTGGACACCGCGCGGGGAACGAAGGTCGCCATCCGTGGCCCCTTCCCCCTGCCGACGACGATCAGCCGTTGGACCGTGCTCCGCAGCCCGCACGTCGACAAAAAGTCGCGCGAGCAGTTCGAGCGCCGGACCCACCACCGCCTGATCGACATCCTCGAGCCCACCGAGGAGACCGTGGCCGCGCTGATGAAGCTCGACCTCTCCGCCGGTGTGCACGTCGAGATCAAGCTCTCCTGACCCTTCGCCCGGGTGCTCGCCGCCCGAGGAGTCTTTCATGCCAGTCACCGACGTGTACAACGTCTCTCACGACAAGGTGGGCAGCGTCGATCTCGACGAGACCATCTTCGCCACCGAAGTGAAAGAGCACCTCTTTCACATGGTGGTCCGTCACCAGCTCGCCGGGCGCCGGCAGGGCACACACTCGACCCGTCGCCGGGCCGAGGTCGCGGGCGGCGGTCGCAAGCCCTTCAAGCAGAAGGGCACGGGCCGCGCACGCCAGGGCTCGACCCGGGCGCCGCACTACGCCGGCGGCGGTGTGGTCTTCGGGCCCCAGCCCCGCAGCCACGCGTTCCAGCTCAACAAGAAGGTGCGTCGTGCAGCGCTGAAGTGCGCGCTGTCCCGCCGTTTCGGCGAGGCTGCGCTCTTCGTCGTCGACGACCTCGCGTTCGTTGAGAAGAAGACGAAGGGCTTCCGCAGCTTCATGAAGGCCTTCTCCGTCGACAGCCTGCTCGTCGTCGTGCCCGACGGCAGCGACATCGCCGCTACCAACGTTTCCCTGGTCTCCCGGAACATCCCCGGGGTGACCGTCCTCCCGGTTGCCGGCCTGAACGTGTACGACGTTCTCCGTCACCGCAACATCGCTCTCACCGCCCCGGCGATCGCCCCGATCGTCGAGCGGCTGTCGAGGTGAGCCATGGCTGAACTTCACGACATCATCGTCCGTCCCCTCGTCACCGAAAAGGCCGTCAAGGCCGAAGCCGCCGACCACACCTATGTGTTCGAGGTCGGTGACACCGCCAACAAGCTTCAGATCAAGGAAGCCATCGAGCGGTACTTCAACGTCAAGGTCGACGACGTCCGCACCGTCAACGTCCGCGGAAAGTTCAAGCGCTTCGGCCGGTTCTACGGCAAGCGCGCGAACTGGAAGAAGGCGTACGTCACCCTCGCCCAGGGTCACTCCCTGAACTTCCTGGAGGCATGAGATGGCCACCAAGCGCTACAGCCCGGCCACCCCGGGTCTCCGCTACCTGATCACCCCGTCGTTTGAGGAGGTCACAGCCTCCAAGCCGGAGCGCAAGCTGACCGCGCCGATCAAGCGCACGGGCGGCCGAAACAACCTCGGCCGCATGACCTCCCGCCACATGGGCGGCGGTCACAAGCGCCGGTACCGGATCATCGACTTCCGCCGCAACAAGCTGGATGTCCCGGCCACCGTGGCGACGATCGAGTACGATCCCAACCGCACCGCGCGCATCGCCCTCGTGCACTACACGGACGGCGAAAAGCGCTACATCCTCGCCCCGAACGGCCTGAAGGTCGGCGACAGCGTGGTCGCGAGCGATTCGGCGGACATCAAGCCCGGCAACTCGCTGAAGCTGAAGTCCGTCCCGCTCGGCACCTTCGTCCACAACGTCGAGCTGAAGATCGGCCGCGGTGGCCAGATCTGCCGGTCGGCGGGCTGTTACGCGCAGGTCATGGCGAAGGAAGGCATCTACGTCCTCCTCCGTCTCCCCTCCGGCGAGCTCCGCCAGGTCCTCGCCGAGTGCCGTGGCACCGTCGGTCAGGTCGGCAACCTCGAGCACGAGAACGAGATGCTCGGCAAGGCCGGCCGCGCGCGCTGGCTCGGCTGGCGTCCCGCGAACCGCGGCACGACCATGAACCCCATCGACCATCCGCACGGCGGCGGTGAGGGGCGCACGAAGGGCGGCCGTCATCCCGTCACCCCCTGGGGCAAGCCGACGAAGGGGTACAAGACCCGCTCGAAGAAGAAGCCCTCCAACCGTTTCATCGTCAAGCGCCGCGCCTAGTCGCCCGCACGCCGCGTCCCCAGACGCAGGAGTACATTCATGGCACGTTCCGTAAAGAAAGGTCCGTTCGTCGACCAGTACTTGATCGTCAAGGCCGAAGCTGCCCGCAAGGGTGGCAACAAGGTGATCAAGACCTGGAGCCGTCGCTCGACCATCATCCCCGACTTCATCGGCCTCACCTTCGCCGTCCACAACGGCAAGAAGCACGTCCCCGTGTACGTGACCGAGCACATGGTCGGCCACAAGCTGGGCGAGTTTTCGCCGACCCGGACCTACTACGGGCACGCTGCTGACCGCAAGACCAAGGTGAAGTGACCCATGGAATCCACCGTACATCTCCGTCACGCCCGCGTCTCCGCGCGCAAAGCCCGCCTCGTCGCTGATCTGATCCGCGGCAAGGACGTTGGTCAGGCGCTCGACACCCTGGCGTTCCTCCCCAAGAAGACCGCACCGATGATCAAGAAGCTCATCGAGGCGGCCATGGCCAACGCCGAGCACTACGCCGAGCATCACGGCCAGACCGTGAACGTCGACGAGCTCTACGTGAAGTCCATCCAGATCGGCGCCGGGCCGACGATGCAGCGCTTCCGCCCCCGCGCCCAGGGTCGCGCCACCCCCATCCTCAAGCAGACCGCCCACATCACCGTCGTTCTCGACGCGCGCTAAAAAGCGCCAACGCGCGCGGTCTTCCAACGGCCTGCGCATCAGGAGTTCAAATGGGTCAAAAAGTCAATCCTATCGGTTTCCGCGTCGGCATCACCCGCCCGTGGGAGTCCAAGTGGTTCGATGAGAAGAACTACCAGAAGTTCCTGCACGAGGACATCGCGATCCGCAAGCACGTGAAGGCGAAGCTCTACGTTGCGGGCATCTCCAAGGTGCGCATCGAGCGCGCGGCCAACAAGGCCAAGGTGTTCATCTTTGCGGCCAAGCCGGGCATGATCATCGACAAGAAGGCTGCCGGCCTCGACCAGCTCAAGATCGAGCTCGAGAAGATCGCCAGCACCGAGATCTTCATCAACGTGATGGAGGTCCGCAAGGTCGACCTGGACTCCATCCTCGTCGCGCAAAACATCGCGCAGCAGATCGAGAAGCGCGTGAGCTTCCGGCGCGCGATGAAGAAGGCGATGCAGCAGTCCAAGAAGGCTGGCGCCAAGGGCATCAAGGTCATGTGCGCCGGTCGTCTGGGCGGCGCCGAGATGCACCGGACCGAGTGGTACCGTGAGGGCCGCGTGCCGCTGCACACGCTCCGCGCCGACGTCGACTACGGCCTGGCCGAGGCGAAGACGACCTACGGGATCATCGGCGTCAAGGTCTGGATCTTCAAGGGCGAGATCATGCCCGGCGAAGAAGACCGCTCCTTCTAGCTTCCACCGGGGTTCGCCCCACACCGGCCACTGGCCGACCAAGCCTGACCGCGGCTGAGCCGCGCAACCCAGAGGTAGATCATGCTTTCCCCCAAGCGCGTCAAGTTCCGCAAGGTCCAGAAGGGCCGGAGCAACGGGCTCGCGTACCGCGGCGGCGATGTGAGTTTTGGCGACTACGGCCTCCAGGCCTCCGAGAGCGCCTGGATCACCGCACGCCAGATCGAGGCCGGCCGTATTGCCCTCACCCGCCACGTGAAGCGCGGCGGCAAGATCTGGATCCGGGTGTTCCCGGACAAGCCGGTCACCAAGAAGCCCGCCGAGACCCGAATGGGTACCGGTAAGGGCGCGCCCGAGTACTGGGTTGCGGTCGTCAAGGCCGGCCGCGTGCTCTTCGAGATCGAGGGCGTGGACGAGGAGACGGCGCGTGAGGCGCTCCGGCTCGCCGGCAACAAGCTCCCCATGGCCGTTCGGGTCATCAAGCGCGAGGATGTGGTGTCATGAGCAATACGGACCTTTCTACCCTTTCGGACGAGCAGCTCGTCCACCACGAGCTGACCCTGGAGCGCACGCTCTTCGGCCACCAGCTCCGGCACCGGCTCAACCAGCTCGACAACAACAGCGTGCTCAAGCGCACGCGTCGTGAGATCGCGCGCGCCCAGACTGCGATGCGCAGCCGTGAGCTCGTCGGCGGCATGACCCGGGGCTCGCTCCGGCAGATGCACATGGGTTCTTTTGTGCCTGCGGCGCTCGGTTCGGCCGACGTTGCTGGCGGCTTTCTCAAGGGCCTTCTGGCCCAGCCGGCCGCCGGCCTTGACACGCCGGCCACGCCGGAATAGTTTCCGCGTCCCTTCGGACAGCGTCTACGGACGCGGTCCACCCGCACGAGTCCACTCCCGTGGAGACCTGCGGATCCCTCGGTTTCCTTCGCAGATTCCCATCGCGGGGGCGCGCAAGCGGCCTCGCATCGAGACAGGTGAGCAATGTCTGACGAAATCACAAACGGCGGTCGCCGGCAAGTGCGCGGCCGGGTCACGTCCAACAAGATGGACAAGACGGTCGTGGTGGAAGTGGAGCGTACGGTCAAGCACCCGCGCTACCACAAGTACATCAAGCAGGTGCGCTCCTTCAAAGCGCACGACGAGGACAACGCCTGCCAGATGAATGACCTGGTCATCATCGAGGAGAGCCGGCCGCTGAGCCGGACGAAGCGCTGGCGCGTGATTGAGCGCGTCCAGAGCAACGGCGCTGCCCTCACTTCGGCCGAGGCGTAGACCGCAATGATCCAGATGCAATCCCACCTCGACGTCGCGGACAACTCCGGCGCCCGCCGCGTGATGTGCGTGAAGGTCCTCGGCGGCTCCAAGCGGAAGTACGCGAGCCTCGGCGACATCATCGTCGTCTCCATCAAGGAGGCCATCCCGACCGGCAAGGTCAAGAAGGGCGACGTCCACAAGGCCGTCATCGTCCGCACGTCGAAGGAGGTCCGTCGCGCCGACGGCACTTACATCCGCTTCGACAACAACTCGGCCGTGCTCATCGACGCGAAGGGCGAGCCCATCGGGACGCGCATCTTCGGACCCGTCGCCCGCGAGCTGCGCAGCAAAGCCTACATGAAAATCGTGGCGCTCGCGCCCGAAGTGCTCTGAGCGAGCCCGGAGAACAACATGGCAAAGAACAAGCTCAAGATCCGGCGAGACGACCTCGTGGTTGTCATCGCTGGCAAGCACAAGGGACGCACCGGCAAGGTGCTCGAAGTCATGCCCCAGGAAGGGCGCGTGATCGTCGAGGGCGTTGCGCTCGTCAGGAAGCACGTGAAGGCCCAGCAGGACCGTCCGGGCAGCATCATCCAGAAGGAAGCGGCCATCCACATCTCCAACGTCGCCCTCTGGGACGCGGCGGCGGGGACGCGGGTAAAGGTCGGCTACAAGGTTGAGGACGGGAAGAAGACCCGCGTCAACCGCAAGACCGGCGCCGCGATCTGACGTCACCCCGCGCGCCCGCCAGCTCGAGCGCGACACCCGCACCTACCAGCCACAGAGACTTCGATGGCCGAGACCCGTCTACAAAAGCAGTACAACGAGACCGTTGTGCCCTCGCTCCAGAAGGAGTTCGGGTTCAAGAACGTCATGCAGGTCCCGCGCCTGCAGAAGATCGTCCTCAACACGTCGCTCAAGGAGGCCACGCAGAACGTGAAGCTCCTGGAGACGGCGGCGGAGGAGCTTTCGCTCATCACGGGGCAGAAGGCTGAGATCCGGCGTTCTCGCAAGTCCATCGCGAACTTCAAGCTCCGCGAGAACCAGCCCATCGGCGCCCGCGTCACCCTGCGTGGCCACCGCATGTGGGAGTTCCTCGATCGCCTCGTGAACGTCGCGCTCCCCCGGGTTCGGGACTTTCGCGGCGTGAACCCGAAGGCCTTTGATGGCCGCGGCAACTACTCGCTCGGCATCACGGAGCAGATCATCTTCCCCGAGATCAACTACGAGCGGGTGAACAAGATCACCGGCATGAACATCGCGTTCGTGACCACCGCCAACAACGACACCGAAGGTCGCGCGCTCCTGCGTGCCCTCGGCATCCCTTTCCGTCAGTAGCTGGAGAGACCCACGTGGCCAAGAAGTCGCAGCTCGTCGCCGCTACGCGGACGCCGAAATTCACCACTCGCAAGAAGAGCCGCTGCCCGCTGTGCGGTCGCTCCCGTGCGTTTCTTCGTAAGTTCAACATGTGCCGCATCTGCTTCCGGAATCTCTCGCTCAAGGGCGAGATCCCGGGCGTGATGAAGGCCAGCTGGTAGCGCGAGAGGATCATCATGACTAACGACCCCATCGCCGACATGCTCACCCGCATCCGGAACGCCATCCAGGCGCGCCACGCGGCCGTCGAGATGCCCCGTTCCCGCATCAAGCTCGAGATCGTCAAGATCCTGAAGGACGAAGGCTTTGTCGAGGGCTACCTCGACCGCGCCGACGCTCCCCGGGGCGGCGCGCTCAAGGTCTTCCTCAAGTACGACGACGCGCGTCAGGGCGTGATCCAGGGTTTGACCCGGGTCAGCTCCCCGAGCCGGCGCGTGTACGTTGGGAAGGACGAGGTCCCGCGCGTTCGCAACGGCCTCGGTCTCGCCATCCTCACCACCCCCCGCGGTGTGCTGTCCGACAAGGCAGCTCGCTCCGCAGGTGTCGGTGGTGAAGTCATCTGCCACATCTGGTAGGCGGAGAAAGCCATGTCACGCATTGGAAAGCTTCCCGTTCCCGTTCCCGCCGGGGTCACCATCGCGGTGACGGATGGCGTGCTCAAGGTCAAGGGGCCGAAGGGCGAGCTCGTTCAGGCGCTCGCCACGGGCGTTGCGATCGAGCACGCCGCGGGCGTTGCCCGGGTCACGCGCGCAGACGAGACCCGTCAGGTTCGCTCGAACCACGGCCTCACCCGCGCGCTGCTGAACAACATGGTCAAGGGCGTCACCACGGGGTTTGAGCGGAAGCTCGACATCCAGGGCGTCGGCTTCAAGAGCGAAGTGAAGGGCACCACGCTCGTCATGCAGCTCGGCTTCAGCCACCCGATCGAGTTCCCGTTTCCGGACGGGATCAAGATCACGGTCGAGAAGGGCACGAAGCTCACCGTCGTTGGGAGTGACCGTCAGGTTGTCGGCGAGACTGCCGCCAAGCTGAAGGCGTTCCGTCCGCCCGACGCCTATAAGGGCAAGGGCGTCCGGTATGAAGGCGAACACATCCGGCTCAAGGCCGGCAAGACCGCTAAAAAGTAGGGAGACAGCATGGCACTCCGTGAAAAGATGGCAGAGGCGCGTCAGCGCCGCAAGTTCCGGATCCGCAAGTCGGTCACCGGCACTGCCGAACGTCCCCGCCTCTCGGTGTACCGGACGAATTCCCACATCTATGCCCAGGTCATCGACGATGGCACCGGGCGTACCCTCGTCGCCGCGTCGACCCTCACCGAAGGTCTTTCGCACGACGGTCACAAGGGCAACGTTGACGCCGCCGCAGCGGTGGGCAAGTTGCTCGCCGAGCGGGCCATGGCCGCCAACGTGAAGTCCGTGGTCTTCGACCGCAACGGCTTCCTCTACCATGGTCGCATCAAGGCCCTCGCCGACGCCGCTCGCGAGGGCGGACTCGATTTCTAATCTACGGAGTCAGACGTGAACAGCAAACCCCGCGGCCGCAAGCCGGTCGAAGAGTCCCAGCTCATCGAGAAGACCATCCACATCAACCGTGTGGCGAAGGTCGTGAAGGGCGGACGTCGTTTCAGCTACGCGGCGCTCGTCGTCGTTGGCAACGGCCAGGGCCGGATCGGGATCGGCAGCGGCAAGGCGAACGAAGTGCCTGAGGCCGTTCGCAAGGCGACCGAGCGCGCGAAGAGCAGCATGACGGACGTCCCGGTGCTCGATGGCACCGTGCCCCATGACAGCCTCGGCCACTTTGGCGCCGGCAGGGTGCTTTTGCGCCCCGCCAGCCCGGGAACGGGCGTCATCGCCGGTCCCGCGGTCCGTGCCATGCTGGACGCTGCCGGCTACCACAACGTGCTGACGAAGAGCCTGGGCTCCTCGAACCCCCACAACGTCGTCCGTGCGACCCTCGCCGCGCTCGCGCAGCTTGAGTCCCCGGAGATGGTGGCTGCCCGTCGTGGCATCTCCATCGACGTCATCAACGAGAACCACAACGTTGGCATGAAGGTCTGGGCCCAGGCCCAGACGCACTCGTAGCCTTTTGCCCGCAGCTGTGGACCCTTGCCGGGCCGCACACGAAGGATTTTCCATGACTCACCTCAAGGTCACGCTCCGCAAGAGCCACCTCGACACCACCGCCCCGCAGCTCGCAACGCTCAAGGGCCTCGGCCTGCGTCGCATCGGCCGCAGCCGCGTGCTGGAGAACACCCCCTCCGTGCGCGGCATGGTCAAGGCCGTCATCCACCTCATCGACGTCGAAGAGGTCGCCGCTCCGGCGATCTGATCCGACATCCAGGAACACGAAAATGGCAAACGAACTCTCGAACCTGCACCCCGTGCCCGGCGCCCAGCGCCCGCGCACCCGCGTCGGTCGTGGTCAGGGCTCCGGCCTCGGCAAGACCGCCGGCCGTGGAACCAAGGGCCAGCAGAGCCGAACCGGCGCGCCCATCGCGCGCGGGTTTGAGGGCGGCCAGGTCCCCCTGAAGCGCCGCATGCCCAAGCGCGGGTTCACCAACATCTTCGCGAAGGACTACGTCCTCATCAACGTCGGCGACCTCGCGGTGTTTCCCGCGGGCTCGATCATCGATGCCGCGTTGCTGAAGTCCTCCGGCGTCATCGCCCGCATCGGCAAGGACGGCCTCAAGGTGCTCGGCATGGGCGAGATCGCCAACGCCATCACCGTGAAGGCTGCCAAGTTCTCCTCCTCCGCCCGTGAGAAGATCATCGCCGCTGGTGGCACCACGGACGTTGCGTGACACGCTGGCTCTCCTCGATCTGGCAGATGCCGGATCTCCGGAGCCGCGTCCTCTTTACGTTGGCGATGCTCGCGGTCTTCCGCCTCGGGGTACACGTCCCCGCGCCAGGTGTCGACCGCCTCGCGCTGGCTGACTGGGTCAAGACCGGCGCCAACGGCATGTTCGGCTTGTACGACATGTTCTCGGGCGGCGCGCTGCAGCAGTTCAGCGTGTTCGTCCTCGGCGTGACGCCCTACATCACGTCCAGCATCATGGTGCAGATCCTGACGGTCGTCGTGCCGTCGCTGGAGCGCCTCTCCAAGGAGGGCCAGCAGGGTCGGAACACGATCACGCAGTACACGCGCTACGCGACCATCATCATCGCGCTGATCCAGGCCACGCTCCTCGCGACCACGCTCGAGAGCATGAAGACAGGGTCGGGACACGACATCGTCATCAACCCCGGCATGAACTTCCGGATCGTCACCGCGATCACGATGACGGCTGGCTCCTGCTTCGTGATGTGGCTCGGCGAGCAGATCTCGGAGCGCGGCATCGGCAACGGCTCGAGCCTCATCATCACCGCGGGCATCATGTCGCGGTTCCCGGGCGGCGCAAAGTCGGTGTACGACAAGGTGTCGCTCGGCGAGCTGTCGCTGCTGCAGGTCGTGCTGCTGATGGGTCTGATGGTGGTCGTCATCGCGCTGATCGTCTGGATCGAGCGCGCCCAGGTCCGGATCCCGATCCAGTACGCCAAGCGCGTATCGGGGAGGAAGGTCTACGCGGGCAACAACCATCTGCCGCTGAAGATCAACACCACGGGCGTCATCCCGCCGATCTTCGCCTCGTCCGTCCTCGCCTTCCCGGCGACGGCCGCGCAGTTGTTCCCGTACCCGGCCGTCCAGGCCTTCGCCTCGGCGATGAGCCCCGGCGCGTGGTTGTACGACTACTTCTACATCGTCCTCATCGTGTTCTTCTCGTACTTCTACACGGCGTTGATGTTCAACCCGGTGGACGTGGCGGACAACCTGAAGAAGAGCCAGGCGTACATCCCCGGGATCCGTCCTGGGAAGCAGACGGCCGAGTTCATCGACACCCTGCTGAACAAGCTGACTGGCGCGGGTGCGCTTTACCTCGCCGGCGTCTGCATCCTGCCGACGCTGCTCATCACGCAGTACGGCATCCCCTTCGCGTTCGGCGGCACGAGCCTGCTCATCGTCGTTGGCGTGAGCCTTGACACCGTCGCCCAGGTCGAAGCGCAGCTCCTGACGCGGCACTACGACGGGCTGCAGGGGCCAAGCTCCTCGGGCGTGCTCAAGGGCCGGCGGCAACTGCTCATCGGCGCGGCCGGGGCCCCCACCTAGACTCGGCTGGAGGTTCGGATGAACGTGTTCCTCTTTGGCCCGCCCGGCTCGGGCAAGGGCACGCAGGCGAAGGATCTCGCGGAGCGCCTCGGCGTCCCGCACGTCGCGACCGGCGACATCTTCCGGAAGAATTTGCGCGACGGCACGCCACTCGGCAAGTTGGCGAAGTCCTACATGGACGCTGGCGGGCTCGTCCCCGACTCGGTGACGTGCGACATCGTCGCCGACCGCCTGATGCAGGCCGACGCGCTGGGGGGCGTGCTGTTCGACGGCTTTCCGCGTTCGGTGCCGCAGGCTGAATGGTTGCTGGCCTGGTTCGCGTCGCACGGTCGACGGGCCGACGCCGTCGTGAGCCTGGAAGTGCCTGAAGGCGCCATCCTGGAGCGCATCACCGGCCGCAGGACGTGCGCACAGTGCAGCGCGACCTACCATGTCGTCTACAACCCGCCTGGGGCGGTCTGCGTGAAGTGCGGCTCGACCGACATCGTGCAGCGCCGGGATGACACCGCGGAGGTCGTGCAGAAGCGGCTCGATGAGTACGCGGCGCAGACCGCCGCCGTCCTCCCCGTGCTGCGGTCTGCCGCGACCGTGCACGACATCGATGGCACGGGCGACATCGCCGCGGTGAAGAACCGGATCTTCGCCGCTTTGCACCTGTAGATCGGCGGATGATCGCCGTCCGGGAAGGGTGGGAGCTCGATGTGATGCGCTCCTCCGGCAGGAAGCTCGCCGAGGTCGTCGAGCGCGTCCGCGAGGCCGTCGCCATCGACATCACGACGAAGGACATCGACCAGCTCACCGAGGCTGCGATCCTCGCGGTGGGTGCGAAGCCCGCATTCAAGGGGTACAAGCCTGGGAAGGTTCCGTTTCCGGCTTCGATCTGCATCTCCATCAACGAGCAGGTCGTCCACGGTGTCCCGGGAAAGCGCCGGATCCGGGCCGGAGACCTCGTCAGCCTGGACTTCGGGCTGGTCTACGGCGGCTACTACGCGGACACAGCGTTCACGATGCTGGTGCCACCGGGCGATCCTGCCGACCAGGCGCTCCTCGACGCCACCCGTGAGGCCATGTTCATCGGCATCGCAGAGGCCCGCCCGGGCAAGCGCATCGGCGACATCGGCTTCGCGGTGGAGGGCTACGTCACCCCCCGCGGCTACGGCGTGGTGACGGACATGGTCGGCCACGGGATCGGCCGACGCCTGCACGAAGAGCCCAGCGTGCCGAACTACGGCAAGAAGAACACCGGTCCCAACATCGTTCCGGGCATGGTCATCGCGATTGAGCCGATGATCACCCGCGGGCGCGGCAAGATCAAAACCCTCGGCGATGGGTGGACAGTCGCCACCGAAGACAATAGCCGCTCGGCGCACTTCGAACACACCGTTGCCATCACCCCGAGGGGCCCTGAGATCCTGACCACTCTGGATCCCGCAGTCCGCTCGCCCGTCAGTCCCCCCATCCGTTGAACCGGCGAAAGCCGGCGAGGAGTTCATCATGAAAGTCAAGGCCTCCGTGAAGGTCATCTGCGACAAGTGCCGGGTCGTCCGGCGTCGTGGCGTGGTCCGGATCATTTGCAGCAACGTGAAACACAAGCAGCGTCAGGGATAGGAGCAACACATGGCACGCATTGAAGGTGTTGACCTTCCCCGCAACAAGCGCATCGACATCGCGCTCGGCTACCTCTACGGCATCGGCCGCAAGAACGCAGTCGACGTGCTCGCCAAGGCCCAGGTGGATGCCAGCATCCGCACCCAGGACCTTGCCGATACGGACATCGCCCGCATCCGCGAGGTGCTCCAGCGCGAGTACCGCGTGGAAGGCGAGCTTCGCAAGGAGGTCGCGATGAACATCAAGCGCCTCATCGACCTCGGCACCTACCGCGGCGGTCGCCACAAGCGCGGCCTGCCCGTGCGCGGCCAGCGCACCCACACCAACGCCCGCACCCGCAAGGGTCCCCGTCGCGCCGTCGCGAAGAAGAAGTAGGGAGACACCATGGCTACCGAAGCAGCAGCAGCAAAGAAGAAGAAAGGCCCGAAGCGCGTCAAGAAGAACGTGCCCCACGGCACCGTGCACATCCAGAGCACGTTCAACAACACGATCGTCACCGTCACCGACGCCGCGGGCAACACCGTGTCCTGGTCGTCGGCCGGCGTGAAGGGCTTCAAGGGCTCGCGCAAGAGCACGCCCTTCGCCGCCCAACTCGTCGCCGAGGACGCCGCCCGCAAGGCGGTCGAGAACGGCATGAAGACCGCTGGCGTCGTCATCAAGGGCCCCGGCTCCGGCCGCGAGAGCGCGCTCCGCGCCATCCAGAACGCGGGCCTCCGCGTCACGATGATCACGGACGTTACCCCGATCCCCCACAACGGCTGCCGCCCTCCCAAGCGTCGCCGCGTGTGATCCGCTTCTGACCGGCTTTTGCCGGTCGGTTCTCCCGGGCCTTTTCCGGCTCGGGAGTTTTCTTCCCCCCTTTGGCCTCGCCAGCCCCCGCGCTCACCCGCGGGAGGGGTTCATTCGACCGGGCGATGAGTGGCGTTGGCCACGCTCACACGCAGCCCGTTTCGGAGCTTTCCCCATGAACGAGACCTACTACAGCAATTGGCGTTCCCTCCACAAGCCCCGCGGCCTGGAGATCGACGGCCACCCCTCCAACACCTACGGCAAGTTCGTCGTCCGCCCGCTCGAACGCGGCTTTGGCACCACGCTCGGCAACTCGCTCCGGCGCGTGCTGCTCTCCAGCCTGCAGGGCGCGGCCGTCACCAGCGCGAAGATCGAAGGTGTCCTCCACGAGTTCACCTCCATCCCCGGCATCATCGAGGACGTCACCGAGATCGTCCTCAACATCAAGGGCCTGCTCATCCAGACCGAGCGCACCGAGTCCTTCACCGGCACGGTGGACGTCGACGGCGCTGCGGGCCAGACCCGCGTCGTCCGCGCGTCGGACATCCGGTTCTCCGGCGCCGCGAAGCTCCTGAATCCCGACCACGTCCTCTGCACCATCACCGGCACCGGGCGGTTCATGGCGGAGCTGAACGTCGGCATGGGCAAGGGCTACGTCCCGGCCGACAAGACGAAGAACGCCGAGCGCCCCATCGGCACCATCCCCGTCGACGCGAGCCACTCGCCAATCCGGCGCGTCCGCTTCACGGTCACCAACGCCCGCGTCGGCAACCGCACCGACTACGACAAGCTCGCCATCGAGATCTTCACCAACGGCAGCGTCCACCCTCGTGACGCGCTGGCGTTCGCCGCGAAGATCCTCAAGGAGCAGCTCCAGGTCTTCATCAACTTCCAGGAGGTCGACGAGCCCCACATGGGCGGCGAGTCCAGCTCGGAGACCAGCTACTCCGACGCGCTCTACAAGCGCGTGGACGAGCTCAACCTCTCCGTGCGCGCCGCGAACTGCCTGCAGAACGCCGGCATCGAGTACATCTGGCAGCTCGTCGAGAAGAGCGAGGCCGAGATGCTCAAGACGAAGAACTTCGGCCGCAAGTCGCTGAACGAGATCAAGGACCTGCTCACCGAGTACGGCCTTTCGTTGGGCATGAAGCTCACGAACTTCCCCAAGAACCGAGGGTAATCCTATGCGTCACAAGAACGGCGGCAACAAGCTCGGCCTCGTCTCCTCCCATCGCAACGCGATGATGATGAACATGGTCACCTCGCTCATGGAGCACGGTCGCATCCGCACCACGCAGGCGCGCGCGAAGGAAGCCCGACGGATCGCCGACAAGGTGATCACGCTCTCCAAGCGCGTCCCGAACGCGTCGCTCGGCACGCTGGAAGGGGACGCCTTGCAGAAGGCCCTCGTCACGCGCGTCCACGCGATCCGCCAGGCGGGCCAGTGGGTGAACTCCAAGGACGTGCTGCAGAAGGTCTTCACCGACTACAGCGACCGCTACGCCACCCGCCCCGGCGGCTACACGCGCATCTACAAGCTCGACAAGCGCCCCGGCGATCAAGCCGACATGGTGCTTTTGGAGCTCGTGACCGAGGACTGCGTGCCGAAGACGAAGCTCGCGGCCGAGTAGCCCTGGCCGGCAGGTTTGCCCCGCTTCGGTTCATGCCGGAGCGGGGTTTTTCGGTTTTGTTCTGGGCGGCTCGCTCAAACCGGCCCTCGCCGATCCAGAGCGCATGCGGAACGCCGCGCAAGCCCCACGCCGTTCCCCGGCGTTGTCCATCGCCCGCTCTCCCTGCTACGCCCCGGTCAGCACCAGATCGAGCGCCGCGAGGATCGTCGCGCCGTGGTCCTGGAGGCCAGCCACGCGGTCGCCGATGGCGGCCAGCCCGAGACCCGCCACGAGCGGCGTCACCATCACCGAGGACCGACCTTCGACCGCGAAGGTGGGGTACAACGTGCGCGGCGACCGCGGCCCGTCGCCCACCTCCATCAGGGGCACGACAACCCGCGAGTTCAGGCCGGACAACGCGTCGGCCTGCACGTCGACGAGGTAGGGCGTGTGCTCGCGGGATCGCGGGTTGGGGTTCCTGTGAACGTCGTACCGAGCCATCAGAAGAGCCTGAGATCGTCGCTGAACACCCCGTGACGGTCGAGCATCGCGTTGT
Source organism: uncultured Pseudomonadota bacterium (assembly GCA_903844155.1). Lineage (GTDB taxonomy): Bacteria > Myxococcota_A > UBA796 > UBA796 > SXON01 > CAIUMM01. Next base: position 15,006 of record CAIMSU010000016.1, read on the forward strand.
ATTCCTCGATGCCGGCGCGGTTCTCCTCGCGCCATCGGCGGTCCCGCTCGACCTTCACGCGCTCTCGGAGCGCCGCGTCGAGCGTGGCGCTGAGCGGGATCCCGAGCGCGCGGGCGTCATCCACCAGCGCGCCGTCGATCGAGACGTTGACGGAGCGCTTCGCAGCTCGGACTTGAGGTGCGTGGGTCATGCGCCGACTCTACCCGCATGGGTCGTGGGGGTCAACACGCTGGACTCGTCCTGAAGGCCCGCGTGCGGCGCCACCCTTGCCCTCCTCCCCGGTCAGTAGTACCGTGCGCGCTCCTCCGGAACCCCGTTGTCCGACACCGCCGTCTCCCCCGCCCGCGTCCCCCACCCGGTCGTCTACACGATCCTCTACATCCCGTTCGGGGCGCTCTCGGGCTTCGTCAGCGTTGCGCTCACGTTCCTCGCCAGTGCGAACGGCTTGTCCGTCGCCGACACCTCGCTGCTGAACGGCGCAAACCTGCTGACGAGCTGGCTCAAGTGGACGTGGGCGCCGATGATCGACGTCACGCTCTCGCCCAAGACCTGGTACGTCTTCGCGACGGCGTGCTCGGCTGCGGGGGTGTTTGCGATGGCCGCGCTCCCGCTCAACCAGGGCACGCTGCCTCTGCTGCTCGTCATCATCGCCACGGCGAGCCTCATCAACTCGATCGTCGGCATGTCGATCGAGGCGATCATGGCGATCACGACGTCGACGGAGGAGCAAGGGCGCGTCTCCGCGTGGTTCCAGGCGGGGAATCTTGGAGGAGCTGCGTTCGGCGGCGCGTTGGGGCTGCTGTTGCTCGAAGAGATGCCGAAGCCGTGGATGGCGGGTGCGGTGATGGGCGGCGCGTTCATGGCGTGCTGTGCAGCGCTCCAGTTCGTGCCCAACGTCCAGTCCCACAAGCCGGCCGGCGGCGTGACGGGCGCGACGATGACGGTCATCCGTGACGTCTGGGCCATGCTGAAGACCCGCCCGGGCGCGCTCTCAGCGCTGCTCTGCATCCTGCCGATCGGCACGGGCGCTGCGCAGGGCGTGCTCGCGCAGGCTGAGGTCGCGGCGTACTGGCACGCAGGCGCGACCGAGGTCGGCCTGGTGCAGGGGTTGTTCGCGGGCTTTGTGACGACGGCGGGATGCTTCGCGGGCGGCTGGTTGTGCGACCGGTTCCATCCGCGCACCGTCTACGCGGGCATCGGCCTCGGCCTCGCGCTCATCGCCATCGCGATGGGCTTGAGCCCCGCAACGGTGACCATGTACGTCGTCTGGAACATGATCTACTCGTTTGGCGTGGGGCTCGCCTACGCGGGGTTCACGGCGGTGGTCCTGAACGCGATCGGGTCCGGATCCGCGGCGACGAAGTACAGCTTCTTCGCCTCGCTCTCCAACTTCCCGATCTGGTGGCTGGGTCTGCTCCTCGGCCGCACCGCAGACGCGATGCTCGGCGCGGGGGTCGCAGCGGTTGCGGCCAAGCTCGCGTCCGACACGGCCCCTGCTGTCGCCGCCACCCCCGCGGTCCCCGCAAACGCCTTTGACATCTGGCTCTCCGGCGTCCTCCACGCGGTCCACGCCACCCCCGGCGCGGTCACCATGCTGTACACCGAAGCGTTCTTCGGCGTGATCGGCGTCGGCTTGTTCGTCCTCGTCGTCTCTACGATCGGCAGGTCCGAGAGATCGGCAGGTCCGAGAACGCCCCAGCCTGACCGTCCGTGTGACAGTGCTCCTCCCGCATTTCGTATCGTTGCGATACGAAATTCGGGAGGAGGACTGTCACGGCGGGATCCGCAGGATACGAGAGCGGTTGAAAGAGGTGTTCATGGACCTGCATAAATGGGAAACGCTGTCGTCGGACGGTCGGGCGATGGCGCTGACGTACTCGTTTGGCTTTGGACGAGCGAACACGCTGGCGGCGAAGCTGGACGACGGCACGTGGATGGTCGTCAGCCCCGGGGCCGGGTTGCCCGACAGCGCGCTGGACGAGATCGCGGCGAAAGGGGATGTCTCCGCGTTGATCGCGCCGAATGCGTTCCACCACCTCGGCCAGAAGGCCTGGCGCGCGCGGTTCCCGAACGCGAAGGGGTACGCGCACGCTGGCGCGCTGGAGCGTCTGGCGAAGCAGAGCGGCCTCGGGTACAACCCCATCGAGGAGCTCCTCCCGCGCCTCGGCAACACCGTCCACGTGCACTCACTACCGGGGATGAAAGCCCCGGATCTGCTGGTCGACGTCGCGACTGCGGACGGTCCGGTGTGGTTTGGCGGCGATCTCATCAGCAACACCTCGGCGGAGGACACCGCCTGGTTCCCGCGGATGGTGTTCAGCCTGCTCGGCGGCGGCTCCGGCTACCGGTTCAACCCAGTTCCGTCGATGGTCTACCTCAAGGACAAGGTCGCGTGGAAAGCCGCAGCAAAGGCTGCCTTCGCGGGCGCGACCCCCGCGGTGGTGCTGCCAGCGCACGGGGCTCCCGTTCGTGGGGCGGAGGCGGCGGGCACGGCGGCGATGCTGGCCTGAGGGTCAGCGCGGCGATGGTGCACGTCTCGGATCCCCCGTCTCCCTGGTCGTCGAAGCAGCAAGGTGAGCGGCAGCATCGGGCTTGGTATGCTGATTTCGACGGCGTCGCGTCGGGGATCAACCCCGCCCGACCTGCGGTTATGGTGTCCGAATGCTTCGTCTCTCGCTCGTCGCCGCGCTGACCGGCCTGCTCCCGGGCTGCGCCTACATCTCCCGCGCCGAGCTCGAGGCCCACAAGGACTTCGATGGCGACGGGCTGATCGCGAGTCAGTACGGCGGTGACGACTGTGATGACAACGACGCCAGCGTCGGTGCAGGCGCGACTTGGTACCTCGACGTCGACGGCGACAACTATGGCGATGCGGACGAGGGCACGGCCACCGTTTGTCCAGGTACAACCGCGACCAGCGGCTACGTCCCCGATGGCGGCGACTGCAACGACAACGACAGCGCCATCAACCCCGGCGCCCACGAGATCTGCGACGACAACAATGTGGACGAGAATTGCGACGGGCTGGCGGACGACGCCGACCCGAACGTCGAGAGCGGCGGGTTCACGATGTTCTACGCCGACTCCGACAGCGATGGATTTGCCGACGAGGCCGCTCCGCACGCCCAGTGTGATGCCGGCAACGGCTACCTCGCCGCGCCAGCCGACGGCACGAGCTGGGACTGCGACGACAGCTCTGCGGCCGTGAACCCAGGTGCCACCGAGGTTTGCGACGACGCCAACGTGGATGAGGACTGCAGCGGCGCTGCCGACGATGCCGACCCCGGCACCGACATCGGCAGCATGACCCTGTGGTTTCCGGACTCGGATTCGGATGGCTACGGCAACTTCAACTCCGTCGGCGTGCTGCGGTGCGACGCCTCGGCCGCCTACCCGTTTGCCACAAACCCGGATTGCAACGACAGCAACGGCGCGATCAACCCCGCCGCCACCGAGCTCTGCAACGGCCTCGACGACAATTGCGACGGCACCGTCGACGAAGACTCGGCCGCAGACGCCCCGCTCTGGTACATCGACTTCGACGGCGACGGTGTTGGCGACGCCGCGACCTCCAAGCCCGCTTGCGCCCAGCCCGCCGGCTACGTCGCCCCGCCGGCCGACGGCGTCAGCTTTGACTGCGACGACGCCAACCCGACCGTCTACCCCGCCGCACCCGAGCATTGCGACGGCATCGACCACGACTGCAACGGCTTGACCGACGAGGCCGACGCCGTCGACGCGACCGCCTGGTACCCCGACGCCGATTCGGATGGTTACGGCACTGGAACCGCCACTTTGGCGTGTTCCCAGCCCGCCGGCTCCGTCGCCCTCTCCGGCGACTGCAACGACGCCGACGTCGCCTACAACCCCGCTGCCTCCGAGACCGACTGCACCGACCCGCATGACTACAATTGCGACGGTTCAACCGGGTATGCGGACGCTGACGGTGACGGCTGGGCCGCCTGCGTGGAGTGCGACGATGCCCACGCGACCGCCTACCCGGGTGCGCCCGAGCTGTGCGACGGCGTCGACAACAACTGCGATGGCACCGTCGACGAAGCATCAGCGACCGACGCCGCGACCTTCTACGCGGACGCCGACCATGACGGCTACGGTGACTTATCGACGACCGAGGCCGGTTGTTCCGCGCCCGCCGGCTACGTCGCTGACTCGACGGATTGCGACGACACCCTCGCGACCGTCTACCCGGGCGCGCCCGAATATTGCGACGGCGTGGACCACGACTGCAACGGCTACACGCTCGAGGACGGCTCCGTCGACGCGACCGAGTGGTACCGCGACCAGGACGGCGATGGCTACGGTGCGCCCGTCCTGCCCGACACCGCGTGTCTCCAACCCTCCGGTTATGTCGCCGACAATTCTGACTGCGACGACAACGCCGCCAGCGTGAATCCGGGCGGCTCCGAGGTCTGCGACGGCGTCGATGACGACTGCGACGGGCTCGTCGACGATGCGGACCCGGGCGTCGATCTCTCTTCAGGGACGACCTTTTACGCCGATGTCGACGGGGATTTGTACGGCGACGTGGCGACCACGACGACGCGCTGCGCCGCCGGCGGCGGGTGGGTCGCCGACGGGTCGGATTGTGATGATGGGGATGCGACCAAGCACGCGGATGCGGATGGGGACGGGGTTTGTGATGCGCCAAGCCACGGGGATTACGCGACGGTCTGGGGGAGCGAGATGATCGCGGTTCCGGCGGGATCGTTCACGGTGGGGGGTGGCGCCGCCGACGTTTACTCGGCGTACACCGACCACCAAGTTTCGCTTTCCCACGCCTTCTGGATTGGGCGTTCCGAGGTGACGAAAGCGGAGTGGGAGGCGTCGACGGCGGACGCCGGCTGGACTTATGCACTGACGGGGACTACCTGCGCTGCCGGTGACTGCCCGGCGGATACGATTTCGTGGCGAGACACCGCCGAATACGCGAACGCCCTTTCAACCGCCGAGGGACTGCCCGCGTGCTACGAAGCCGACGGTGAAGACGTCGCCGCAACATTCGTCGGTAGGATTGGGTCTTGCTTGGGGTACCGGCTGCCGACGGAGGCGGAGTGGGAATACGCAGCCCAGGCGGGCAGCAGCACGGAGTGGTCGGGATCGAGCACTGCCTCCGACGTTGCTTGGACATCCGAGACCAGTCCGTCCAGTACGGAGCCCGTCTGCGGGCTGTTGGCAAATGAGTTCGCGCTCTGCGACATGAGTGGCGACATCGGGGGTGCGTTCGAAAAAACCGAGTTATTTGGGCAATGTTCTCGATCAGCTCTTGTCGCGTCAAGACACGGCGTATAAGGTGGCGCTTTCGATCGCTCCGGCGACAGGCCACACCCCATGTCCTCCATCTCAGTCCCGCCCG
>CAIMSU010000017.1 GCA_903844155.1 uncultured Pseudomonadota bacterium
ACCCGGCGCTCAGCCGGCGTGGACGACCGGCCTCGATGACTGGCCGCAGCGATTCGAGAGACTCCATTCCGAACTCCTTGTTCTGGCCCGGAGTCTCACGCGGTCCCCGTCAAGCGACATGGGGGCGGGGCGAGGATGTACACTCAACTCACCATCCTCCGAGCGCCGCCCAGTCGCCGAACTCGTGTACCGGGTCGCAGATCGCATGAAGGCCGCTTCGTCCCCGGTTGCCGATCTGCACGCCGTGGAAGCGCGTGCCAGCTTCGCGCGCCTCTTTCACGGTTGCCACCAGCGACGCTGGCGCGGGCCAGACCCCGTCGCTGACGAAGACGACGTCCGCTTTCTTCCAGTCCTGCTCCTTCAGGCGCGCGACGACCTTCGCCATGACCCCAGTCTCGTCATTCCCCCCGCCGAACGACAGGCCGAGAAACGCGAGGAGCCGCCCGATGCCGTCGGACGTCAAGGAGAGCTCCTGTTCGAGGACCTGACTGGGGCCGCTGTACGCGTACAGGAAGCACCGCCGTTTCTCTGCGTGTGCGGTCCGAAGTGCCTCAAGGACCAACGCCTTGGCGACCGTCTCGGGGAGCCCATGCATGGATCCGGAGGTGTCCATCACGGCCAGGATTGGACCGCGCTCGGGACGAGGGCGACGTCCCTCAACCTCCTCCATTCCGTCGCGTTCCACCCAGCGCCGCTCGATCTCGATCCCCTCCACGCGGTAGGTCACGAGAGCGCGCTCAGCGCGCCGGGCATGCCAGAGGAGCCGAAGCTTCGGGTGGCCCAGCATGAGCGCTTCCGCCGGCAACATTCGCGAGATCTCGCCGCTCCGTTCGACTCCGCGAGTCTCGGCTGGGATGTGGGGCGTTCGGATTTCGAGGCGCTCTTCCTCGAGGCGTTTCACAGGTACGAAGACCCGATCGGCTACCGCCTCATCAGCCGCCGACACCTGGAACCGGCCGAGAGACCGGACGATTTCCCGGAGCTGCGGGAGCTGCTCGATCAGGCGCCGGAGTCGGACGAGATCCAGCCAGCCTGTGTGCCGGAGGACCCCGCGCGCCATGTCCCAGCCCCGGCCCATCATCTCGCCCAGATCTCCAAAGACATCGCCGATGTCTGCCCAGGCGCGGGCGCGGTCGCCCCACGTCGCGAGGAGGCTCTCATCTGCTCCTCGCCGCTGTCGCCGAGCTTCGCGTTCCGCCTGCTCGCGAAGGCGGTCAATGGTCGCGTCATCGACTTGTACCGGTTGTGGCTCTCGTTTCGCCTTCCGCGCACGCGCTGCCTCCTCCTCGCTCAGGCGCCGATGCTCCAGAGCTTCGAGTGACCGAAGCTTCTGTGCCACGTCGGATGCAAGCACTTCAGACTGCACCACGAACGCGGCCAGGACATCCTTCATCAATGCGTCCACGAGGTCGGGCTGGTCCTTGCAGAACCGCACGAGCCCCATCTCCTCAAGGGCCTGGCGCACGGGGTCAGCAACCTCAGCCGTCGGCCAACCCTCGGCGGGGAGCCGACCGGCGAGCAGGGCATCCCGCCAACCCCTCACGCCCGCAACTCGCTCGGGAAGGGTGCCGATCGGCATCGTCACCACCGCGCCGACCAGGGCCTCAGGGCAGTCATCGAGGAATGCGTAGCGGCGCTCCAGCGCGCCGGCGTCAAAGACAGGGGTCACAGGGCGCTCACTTTTTCTTTGCCGGCTTGGGCGCGGGAGGTTGTTCGCCATCTTCGCGTGGAAGTAGCTCAAAGCCCTTCTTCAACTTCTCGACTCTCGCGAGCAGCGTGTCAACCTCGCTTCGCGTCTGTTTGAGTGTCGTCGCTGCCGGCTGCACAAAATCAGGGGTCACCCAGAGGTGGGTGCGGATGTCACGCTCCATCTCCTCGACGTGTCGGAGAAGTTGGCCCTTGTAGGCCGAGACGTCGGACTTGAGCTGCTCGACCTCTCGCGCGCACGCCTCGACGTAGACGTGCTTCTGTCGAGTCGGCTCCAACAGCGCCGGCCAGACTGCGTCGACGACGAGTGAGTTGCTCCGGTCTGCCAGATAAGCATCCCGGTTCGCCCAGTGTTGAAACCGTTGGGTCCCGTAGTGGTTCGGGTTCTGGAGGTTGAGCACGTCCAGTTCCGCTACCGTGTAGCCCTTCCCCGCATTCGTTCGCTCCTTCAGTTGTTGGTTCAGGCTGTTCCAAGCCGTGGCCGGCGACAGGTACAACTGCTCCTTTCCATCTCTGAGAGCATAGACCCGGCCCTTCTCCTCGGTCGTCGACTTCCCGTCGACCTTCTTGAAGAGACCCCGCCCCTCGGCGTCCTTGGCCTGAGTGCGGCTGTCCTGGTCGGCCTTGAGCTTGGCCTCCCAGGAGACCACGATCTTTGTCAGCCTGGACGGGTCCATCGCCGCGCTCGTTCCCACCCGCGCTGCGTACCAGTCGTACACCTTCTCGCGCTCCTCCGGGGTGTCCCAGAGGCAGTGTTGGAGTAGCCAGCAGTCCCAGATCGACACCTTCTTTCGGCCGTTCGTCCAGGCGGCCACCTGGAGCAGCTTGACGACCTTTCTCCAGCGGCGGTCGGAAACGGCGATGTCCTCTGCCGTGGCCCAATCGCGGAGGTCGAGTAACAAGACCTGAACGTCATCGGGCACATCGACAGCGTCGGCTGCGGTCTGGACCGCGCGCAGGTCGTCCGCCGTGAGCGTCAAGGCAGCGGGCACCGTGGCGGAGACGTGTCCCCGGAGCCCGATGAGCTTGAGAAATGCGCCCCGAGAGACCGGACCGACGTGAAGGCGCAGAAGGAAGCGATCGAACAGGGCGTCGAGCTCCTCCCCTTCGCCGAGCTCGTTGCTGGCGCCGACCACTGAGATGAGCGGGGTGTGATCACGCTTGCTGCCGTTGTCGAACTCCCGCTCGTTCAGCAGGGTGAGCAGCGCGTTCAGGATCGCGCTGTTCGCCTTGAAGATCTCGTCGAGGAAGGCGATCGACGCCGTCGGCAGGTAACGATCGGTCAGCCGTTCGTATCGATCCTCCTCAAGTCCTTTGATGGACAGCGGGCCGAACAGCTCTTCGGGCACGGTGAACCGCGTAAGCAGGCGCTCGAAGTAGGAGGCCTCACGAAACGCGAGGTGGAGACGCCGCGCCACCATGCTCTTCGCCGTTCCCGGCGGGCCCACCATGAGGAGGTGCTCCCCGGCCAACGCGGCCAGCAAGGCCAGCCGGATCGCCACGTCCCGCTCTACGAGGCCGGTCATCAGCGCATCCCGCAGCTTTCGGAGCCGCTCGGTCAGCTCATTGGGAGGGGGCCCCGCCGCAGCGGTGGCGAGGGCGAGAACGGAGTCGTCGGTGGCTTTTGCGGGCATTCGGGTCTCACTTCTTGGCGGACTGGCCTTTGCGGGCTGGTGGTTCGGGTTGAACGGGTTCGACTGGTTGTCCTGCGCGGACCTCTTGGCCGGATTGTGCGGATTCTTCGCGTTGGAACGTGGGTCCATTCACCACCCCCCAAGCGCGGTCCACTCCTGGAACACATGCACCGGGTCGCACAGATCGTGCAGGCCCGTGCGTCCGCGGTTGCCAACCTGCACTCCGTGAAAGCGTGTTCCATTCTTTTTGGCGGCTGTGACGGCGCCGACCACGCCTGCCGGCGCCCGCCACTCGCCGTCGGTGACCAGGATCACGTCGGACTTGACCCAGCCGTCCTGCTTGAGCCGCTCGGCCACGATGGTCATCGCCCCGATGTCTGTGCCCCCTCCGAAGGACTGGGTGAGGAACATCATCAGGCGGCCAAGGCCACCGGCCGACAAACTCAGCTCGTGCTCGAGCGTTTGACCGGGTCCGCCGTAGGCGTAGACGAAGCATCGGCGCTTCTCTGCGTGCGCGGTTCGCAGGGCCTCGAGGACGACCGCCTTCGCCACCCGCTCGGGGAGCCCGTTCATCGAGCCGGAGGTGTCAATCACCGCCAGGATGGGCCCGCGTTGGGGCCGTGGACGCTTGCTTTCGACCTCTTCCGTCGACTCGCGTTCGACGCGCACCCGCTCCGTGACGACGCCCTCGACCCGGTAGCTCAAGAGCCCCCGCTCCGCTCGACGGGCGTGCCACAGGAGGCGAAGCTGGGGGTGACCGAGCAGGCTGGCCTCCACCGGGAGCATCCGGGCGATCTCCCCGGAGCGTTCGATGCCGCGCATCTCCGTGGGCGCTTGAGGCGTCCGCACCTGTCGCCGTTCCTCCTCGACACGGCGGACCGGGACCAGGACCTTCTCGGCGATCGACTCGCCGTCCGTCGCGGTCTGCAGTCGGCCGAGCTGGCGCACGATCTCTCGGAGCTCGGGCAGGCGTTCGATCAGCTCCCGCAGCTTGAGCACCTCCATCCATCCGATTTCGCCGAGCACGCGCGTCGAGAGGTCCCACCCGCGCCCCATCAGCTCGCCGAGGTCACCGAACACGTCGGCTATCGAAGCCCAGGCGCGCGCGGTCTCGCCCCAGGCGAGGACGACATCGCCGTCGGCGTCGCGGCTGCGGTTGTTGACGTCGTGTTCAACCCGGTCACGCAGCCGACGGAGCGTCTCGGGGTCGAGGTGCACCCGACGGGCTGGCCGCTCCTCCTTCGCCGCGCGTTCCTGCTCGATCTCATCGAGACGGCGGCGCTCCAGCGATTCCAGCTCGCGCATCCTCGCAGCGACCTCGCCGCTGATCGCTGAGGCGCAGCGGCCGAAGGACTGCACTATATCGACGAGCAGCCGGTCAACGAGCTCGTCCTGGCCCTTACAGAACCGAGGGATGTCGAGTTGCGTCAGCGCCTTCCTGACTGCCCCGCTCACGGGTTCCGGGGGCCAGACCTCCGAGCCCGGAAGGCGCCCGTCGAACAATGCCGACCGCCACGCCCGAACCCCGGCCACACGCTCTGGGAGCGTGCCGATCGAAAGCGTGACCACGTCCTCGAACACCTGGTCGGGGCAGTCGTCCAGGAATGCGTAGTCCTGGGTCAGCGAGTTGGCATCGAATGCCGGCCTCACTCGTTCGTCTCAACGCTGTCCTCGGACGCTTCGTCGTCGGGCGCTTCGTCGCCGGAGGCTTCGGAAGGCTCAACGGGGAGAACCGAGAACCCGGCTCGGACGTGAGCGAGCCGGGCCAAAAGGCCATCGACGCTGGCCAGCGTTGATCCGAGCGTCGTCGCGGCCGGGAGGATGAACTCGGGGGTGACCCAAAGATGGCTTCGGATCGTGGCAGTCATCTCGGCGATGTGGTCGATGACCTGCGCCCGGTAGTTCTCGATGGTTCCCTTGACCGCGTCGAGCTGGGCGAGCTTCGCTTCGATGTACTCCGGCTTTTGTTGCACGGTCCCCATGTACGCTGCCAGTTCACCCGCTGCGGTAAGCCAACTCGACGGCGAAGACAGGTAGGACGCGCGTTTGAGCCATGCGTTGAAGTAGACCCAAGCTCCCGCTTCGATGAACCTCATCGTGTCGAGCTCCTCGACGGTGTGCCCTTTTCCCCCGTTCGTGAGTCGCGCTGCGTCCAGCTCGTAGCCGCGGCTGTCGTGCCAGCCGGACTGCGCGACGTACACTGGCTTGCCGTCACGTTGCCGCTGGACTGGGCCGCGGCTCTTGGCCGTCGGACTGCCCTTTGCTGTCTTGTACAACAGGCGTCCGGTGGAGTCGCGTTGCTGCCCCTGGCTCTCCTGATCCCGCTTGAGCTTCCCTTCCCAGGAGACGACGATCTTCGTGAGTCGGCTTGGGTCCATCGCAGCGCTGGCACCAACGCGGTCCGAGTACCACCCGTACACCGCCTCCCGCTGCTCCGGGGCGTTCCACAAGCAGTGCTGGAGCAGCCAGGCGTCCCACACAGACACGGTGCTGCGTCCGTTCGTCACCGCAGACACCTGCAACAACTTGACGATCTTCCGCCAGCGGCGGTCGGAGATCTCGATGGACTGCTCTGCGCACCACTTGCGCCAGGACCGCAGGAGCGCGATGACATCGGTCGGTACGACCACGGTGGTCGAAGCGACATGCACCGCGCGAATATCGTCGGCGGTGAGTTGCCAGGCGGGATCGATCTCCGGACAGGCTTCGCCACGAAGGTCCAGCAGCGTCGCGAAGCCGTCGTCGGACACGTAGCCGACGTGCAGCCGCAGGAGGAACCGATCGAACAGGGCGTCGAGCTCCTCGCCCTCCGGCAGCTCATTGCTCGCCCCGACCACCGAGATGAGCGGGGTCTTCTCGCGGCGCGTCCCGTTGTCGAACTCCCGCTCGTTCAGCAGCGTGAGCAGCGCATTGAGGATGGCGCTGTTCGCCTTGAAGATCTCATCGAGAAATCCGATCGCGGCGGTCGGGAGGTAGTGCTCGGTCTGGCGCTGGTACCTGTCTTGCTCCAGTGCCTTGATCGAAAGTGGCCCAAAGAGCTCCTCGGGCACGCTGAACTTCGTCAGCAGCCGTTCGAAGTAGGTCGCGTCCTTGAATGCCAGATGGAGGCGCCGGGCCAGGACGCTCTTTGCGGTCCCGGGTGGCCCGACGAGCAGCAAGTGCTCGCCGGTGAGGGCGGCGAGCAACGCGAGGCGGATCGCCACGTCCCGCTCGACGAGTCCGGTGAGCATCGCATCGCGAAGCGATCGCAAGCGTGCAGTGAGGTCAGCGGGGAGGGCCCCCGCCGCAAGCACGGCGGGGGCGTCGGAGGGCTGGGTGGCGTCGGCGGGCATCAGGATCTCACTTCTTGGCGGGCTGGCCCTTGGTGGGCTGGTGGTTCGGGTTGAGCTGGTTCGACCGGTTGTCCTGCGCGGACTTCTGGGCCGGATTGTTCGGGTTCTTCACGTTGGAGCGCTGGTCGTTCGGGGTCGGGGTCGGGGCGGTCGGGGTCGTGGCCATGTGGCCTCCTTGAGGGGTGAGACGCGGGGGAATCCGCGCACCGGACAGATAGGCCCGGTGCGGCCCCTGGGCACTCCCGAAAAGTTCACGGGCACAGCCAGCGCCCGACCTCGTCAGGGCTGCGCCAAGCCTCGGGGGCGGGGGACCGCATTCGCAGGGCTCGGGCAGCGTTTCGCAGGGCCTCCAAGCGGCCCGGCACTCCGGCGGACCAGGTGACAGGCCATTGCGCGAAATTCGCGGCACGGAGCACGCCTTCGATGTCCGCGGGCTTTGCCGTCGTCTCCAACCACGCGGCAACGCGTCGGAACAGTTCGAGTCCACCGCGCCCGCCCGGCTGATCGAGGTGCACCACGATGGCCTCCAGCGCCCAGCCAGAGATGCGCGGGAGGTTGCCCGCGCGGGTCCAGAGCTTCATGGCGCGCGCGGCACCCTGGCGCCCGCGCTGGTTGTGGAAGGGGTCGACGTTGGGCAGCGGCCGACTCCCGAACGCCGCGTTCGCGAAGGCGAGATCGAGCTTCGCGATCCCCTCGCCCGCGACCACGCGCACGACATGCGGCTGGATTCGGACGTCGCGTCCCAGGGTTGCGGCCAGGGCCGTGCGCAGCTTCTTCCGGGAGGCGACGTCGACAGGCGTGTTCGACGCGACGCACATGTCGAGGTCACTCCCCCGGACGCCGGTGCCCTTCCGCAGTGACCCGGCCCAGTGCACGCCAGCTCCGGGGATGACTTCCTGCACGACTCCCGTGATCGTGCCCATCAATGCCCGCTCGGCCGGTCCGATAGTCGCGGCTTGCCGGTTCACGTAGTCCTCGAAGTACCCGCTCGCGTCCGCGCTCATCGATCCTCCAGCAACCCGAGGCGACGGGCCTGCGGCAGAAGCATGAAGTAACCGGGCTCGTGGGACGCGAAGCGCTTTGGCCGCTCCGGGCTGCTCCGCGCATCGTCGATCGCGCGCGCCAGCCTCACGTAGGGGTGCTCAGCTACGGCGACGCTGGGGGCGGGCGTCGGGACACCCGCCGGGTAGGCACGCATCCTCGAGACCCGCCACCGGAACACGTCGATCTCCGGCTGTCCGAGGAGCTCGGCGACGTCTGCACGCCCGAGGACATCATCGGCGGCCCGGAGCGCCGATTCTGCGAGCCGAAGCGCCGTTTCGGAGGACGTCGTGGTCAGCTCCGTCCGACGGGCGCGATGTGGAGCGAGGTGGGCCTCGGTCAGCGCGGCGTCGAGTGCGACTGCGACCAGAGCCTGGCCGGCGTCGTTCCCAAGACGAACGCCGAGCGCGGCCAAAGGCCGGAGCTGCGATGGGGCGAGCACCCAGCAGTCGAGTGCGCTCACCGGCTTCGGGAGCAGGCGGCGCGCGGTCTCGATGCCGCGAGCGGATCGGCCCTCGCCAGACCGTCGCCTCCGCTGCCACAGGGCGACGAGGCTCAAGACCAGGAGGGCGTCGGCCGCGTCGAGCTGAGGGGCGCTCGTCCTTCGCGCCAGTGCCGTTGCCACGGCTTGCGGGGAGCGCCGATGGAACACCCAGGCGGCATCATCGGTCTCGCCACGGTGCAGGCGGGAGAGGAACAGGATCCAGCGGTGATCCCGCCGGTCTGAGCGGAGCCCTGCCTTGAGGGTGTTCGCCAGCGTCTTGGGGGCGGTGCCGACGAGCTGGGCCAACGCGACGGTGTGGCGGCCGACGCCGACCACGGGCTCGACACCTTCGACGGGCAGATCCGAGAGGGCGAGCAGCTCCTGCTGGGCATGTGACGGTCCGGCCGGGAGGGACGCGGGGAGTTCAAGCTCTGCCGCCAGCCACGCTGCGAGCCGCTCCGTCGCGGCGGCACGATCACCCTCGCTCCAACCCTTCCGCTCGCCGAGGTCGAGGAGCAGCTCCTGGTGCCGCCGGCTCGGCCACAGGGCCAGGAGCATGGTGGAGAGGATATCGGCGAGGGGGAGCATGGCTTGCGCTGTAGCGCGGCGGCCGAGCCGGGTGCGGGCTTCGGATTGCCGCCTGAATCGTGCAGCCGGCCGAGCGGGATAGGAAGCCTCTTTGGATCTCCCGTGCCAGACCCAAAGGGGTGGGACCTCCCCGCGCCCGAACATCATCAGGAATTCGAGACCCTGTGCATCGACTTGATGGCGGCAAGGCTGTGCCCCGTCGTTGACCCGGTGCCGTATGGGCGATCGGGTCAGGCTCAGCACGGTGTCGATTTCTTCGTGCAACTGCCGAAGGGCCTGATGGCCTACCAGTGCAAGCGCGTCGACGTTCTCTCCCTCGCCGAGGTGGAAGCCGAGGTCCAAAAACTTGCTGGCGTGTCAACGCCGCCGGCGTCGTTCACGGTCCTGACCACCGCGCCGAATGATGCGCGCGTCGCCGACGGGGTCATGAAGATTTCCGAGACCCGTGTTCGGCAGGGACTTTGTCCGGTCGGCGTTGTCCCATGGACCACGCTCCGCGATTGGCTCGCCGAGCAACCGGCGGTGCTCAGCCGGCAGTACCCTCAGCTCGCGCCGCGCCTCGATGACCTACAGCAAGCGCAGGCGCGCCGACTTGACGAGGAGTTTCCCGGCACCACGCTCACCACGAGGACATCCCCCGGCAAGACCGAAATCACCGTGAACCCGGGCCCTGGCGGTTTCTCGTTCTCAATCACCTTCGACAGCCGCGCCGTCTTTGAACGCCTTCGCGCGGCCCGGAAGACCGGCGAAGCAGTGAGTTTCGACGCCCACGAGTTCGAGTTGGAACTTCCGGACGTTCTCGGTATGGGCACGTCGTCCGGCTTCTCGTCATCGCGGCTGCAAATCGTCCCGACGCGGGTGCGTTCGAAAACACCGAGTTTCTTCCACGATGTTTCCATCCAGCTCTTGCCACGTCAACACTCGGCGTATAAGGTGGCGCTTTCGGCCGCTTCCGCGGCAGGTTGCACCCGATGTCCACGCTCTCAGTTCCGCC
>CAIMSU010000018.1 GCA_903844155.1 uncultured Pseudomonadota bacterium
AGCCGCGCCTTGCGCGCCGAATTTCCACCGTTCGCGGTCCTGCAACACCGCTTTCGGGGGCTCGAAGGGCTTGCGGACACGGGCGAGGAGGGTGTACCGTGTCGGAGTGTGCTCACCGACAGGCCGTTCAAGTTTCCTATCCTCTGAGAGCAGCGGCAAAAAAACGTGGTTTCATCATGACCCCCAGCAGATATTTGCAAGCGACCGATCGCCGCCCGATGACCGGGGGTACCGGCCCTGGGCTACGGCCATTTCAGGCTTTTCGACATCAGTTCCCACTGGTCGACGTTGTCGGCCCCGGCGGGTGCCCACAACGAGAGCGTGATGAGCTTCGCGCCGTGGAAATAGTAGTAGTTGCTGGCTTCCAGCCGGACCTTCTTGCTCGTGACGGCGTTCGGCTCGGAGTTCGCGTGGTAGTCGATGCGGACCGCAGGTCCCCCGGGCAACACCACGTCGCGCACCGCACCGATCTCCACGGCGTGCCCGCCTGCCTGAAGCGCAGGAACGAGCGTGTTCGCCGCGGTCGCTGCGGTCGGGGCCGCACTCACCGGTGCCGCGACGACCTTGACACCGTCGAACTTGTCAATCCACTGCGCGCCGCCCGGAACCTCGGTCCTCGCCCACCCCTCGGGGACCTGCAGCGTGAATCCGTCCGTCGGTGAGGTGTAGTGGACGAACACCTGGCTGTCGGGGATGTCCCCGGGAGGGTTCTTCTCGGGCTCTACGGCCGTTTCTGCGGCCGGAAGAGGGGCCTCGACGGCGGTTGGGGCTGACGCGAGGGGGAGCGCCGCCGCGGGCGTACTGTGTCGGTCGGGGACGGGCGCCGACGGCGCGGTGGTGGCGCCGCACCCCGCTACGAGGATCATGAGAGCAATGTGGAAGGGGTGGCCTGCTGTGTTCGACATGGGCCTTCAGTAGACACGCGCGTTCGGCCGGGCACCGGAAGAGATTCGGCGCGGCTGCGGAAGATTCCGACCGTTCTACCTTTATGACTTCGCGCGACACATCGGTGTCTAGCAACAGTGCACCGGAGCCGAAGGCCAGCCATGGCAATCCTGTTGGCTCCGTTTCCCGAACCCAAGGACACGATCATGTTCTCCAGCCTGCTCGGACTCTGCCTTTCACAGCCGGCCATCGCCGGCGAGGTTCGGATTGACGCCGCCGCGCTTCCGGCGAACATCAAGGCGACGATCGCGGCCAAGTACGTCGGCGGCACGACGGCCGGAGCCAGTCGCGAGAAGAGCAAGGGCGTCGATCGCTACGAGGCCACCGTTCACATCGGAACGCGCTCCCTGGACCTCGCCTTCGCGACGGACGGTACGGTGATCGAAGAGGAGGAGGTCATCCCCCTGACGACCGCGCCCGCGGCGGTCCAGGCGACGCTCAAGGCCAAGTACGGGAGCTGGACCGTCAGTCAGGTCGAGCGCGCGGTGACCCGGTCGCAGACGGTCTTCGACGCTGCACTCAAGAAGGGAACATCGACCCAGGAGGTCGTGCTGGACAGCAACGGCGCGCCGATGACCGAGAGCGAAGCCGAGGAGGAGGAGGGTGAGTCGGAGGGAGACGAGGCTGCCGAGAAGCGGTAGCCTCGAAGCTCGGCCCTTTACGGGCGGACGATCGGGGTGCAGCACCCCATGGTGCTGCACCCCTGAGGCGACTACAATGCCGCTGTCATGTGGAACTTCGGCCTCGACACATCCCCGCACAGAACCCAGCGCCGGTTTATCGGGGCTGACCCCTCAGGCGGGCCTAATGGATCCTGGTAGGTATAAGCCTCCGGCTCCACCTTCCACGAGTAGTGGATCGTTGCTTTCCCCGGTTCCAACCTAATCTCATTGATGATGCGATCCATGGCTTTG
>CAIMSU010000019.1 GCA_903844155.1 uncultured Pseudomonadota bacterium
GGCGGAACTGAGAGCGTGGACATCGGGTGCAACCTGCCGCGGAAGCGGCCGAAAGCGCCACCTTATACGCCGAGTGTTGACGTGGCAAGAGCTGGATGGAAACATCGTGGAAGAAACTCGGTGTTTTCGAACGCACCCGCGACGGGGAGCCAACTCACGAGGCCTCCACGGAGACGACGATGACGGGGTGTTTGTTCACGATTCCTCCAAAGTGAATACGACCTTTCCGGCGAACCGTCCTTCGGCGGTCTGCCCGTAGGCGGCCCGGAAGTCGGCGAGGGGGAAGCTCTGCCCGATGATGACCTCGACCCGACCCGCCGCCACGTCCTGAGCGAGCCGCGTCAGCACCTCGGTGTTGGCTTGCATGCCCATGAGGGCGTACTTCTGCCGGGAGTAGAGGTTGTTGATCAGCCCCGTCGGGGTCTCGGTCGCGCTCGGGAGGGACGCCACGAACAGGCCTGTCGGCGTCAGCAGCGCGCGGCCCTCCTTGAACGAGAGCTTGTCCGAGAGCTCGACCACGATGTCGAACGAGGGACCGAGCTCCGAGAGGCTGGTCTTGCGGTAGTCGACCGCGTGTTCGACGCCCCAACGCTTCACCATCGCCAGACCCCGCTCGCTCACGACGGCGGTGACCTTCGCCCCCCGCTGCACCGCCAGTTGGGTGGCGAACGTGCCGATGCCGCCCGTCGCGCCGTTGATGAGGACCGTGGTGCCCTCGCCGATCGCCGCCTTCTCGAACAGGCTCGCGGCCGTCGCCCCCACGACCGGGATGGTTGACGCGGCCGCGAACGAGACCCCCGGCGGCTTCTTCGCGATCTGGCCCTCCTTCGCCACGACGAAGTCGGCGATGCAACTCTTGGCCGCGCCGAAGACCTCGTCCCCTACTGCGAAGCTCCTCACCGAGGGTCCGACCTGTTCGATGACCCCCGAGAACTCGAGGCCCAACCCCTGGGGCATCCGCCAGCCCGAGAGCAGCTTCAGTTGCCCCTCCCGCATCTTCCAGTCGGCCGGGTTGATCGCGGCAGCGCGGACCCGGACCAGCAGTTCCCCTGCGCCGAAGGCGGGGATGGCCGCGTCCTGGAGTTCGAGGACATCCAGCCCGCCGAAGGCCCTGAAAACGAGCTTGTTCATCGCCCGTCCGCCCCCTCGTCGGTGGCCCCGTCCATGAGGAACACCGCCTTCCCGAGGGTCCCCTTCGCCTTGACCTCCTCGTAGGCCTCGCGGAACTGGGTGAAGGCGTAGGTGCGCCCGACGACCACCTCCATGCCTTCTTCGACCCAGCGACAGACCTGCGCGAGCTGCTCGGGCCGGTATTTCATCTGCAGGATCCGCCGCTTGCGCCCGGAGTACGTGTTCTGGACGGCGCCGACCAGCATGTCGACCGGGTTGGGGTTGCAGTTCACGTACACCGACTTGGGCGCCATGAGTGGCTTCGCGGCCGAGTACGGGAGCTTCCCCGAGAGATCGACCACCACGTCGAAGCGCTCGCCGAGCCCGGCGACGGGGGTCTTCCCGTAGTCGACGACCTCCGCGCTGCCCCACCGCTCCGCGAGGGCCACCCCGCGCGCGCTCACGGCTGCGGTCACCCGCGCCCCCCGCCGCCGTGCAATCTGGGTGACGAACGCGCCCACGCCGCCCGTCGCGCCGTTCACCAGCACTCGAGCATCCGGCTGGATCTGAGCGAGGTCATCGACGATCTGGATCGCGGACAGGCCACCGATGGGCAGCGCGGCGGCTTTCGCCCAGGACAGCGTGGTCGGGCGGGGGTGGAGCCCATTGGCCGGCACCGCGAGCTGCTCCGCGAGCGCCCCCCCGCTGAAGGGCTCGAGCATGCCGAACACGGGCGCACCCGGCTTGAAGGAGCGAACGTCCTTCCCCACCTCGAGGACCTCTCCCGCGAACTCGATCCCGACGCCCCGAGGGAACTTCCAGCCGGTGAGGAACTTCAGCTGCCCCTCGAAGAGCTTCCAATCGAGCGGGTTGATCGCGACGGCCTTCACGCCGACCAGCACCTGGTCGTCCGAGATCGAGGGTTCGGGGACCTCGCGCAGCGACAGAACGCCGGCGTCACCGTATTTTTCGTAGACGACTTTGCGCATGGCGGATGCTCCCGCTGACAGGTAGCATTCGTGAATCATCACGTCCCATTGATATGGTATAGGACAGTCATTCACGCTGTGAACTATGTCGCTCTTTCCGATGCCAGGGCGAGACGATGACGGCTCGAGCCGGAGTCCCCGGATGCGCTCGGGCGACGGGGGGCGCGGGTCCGGTGCTCGTACCAGCTCTACGCCTCTTCGAACTCCGCCGAAGCTCCAGTCGCTGCGCCTCGCTCAGCGGAACCCCGTCGGGCTCGGCCGCGATGCGGTCCCAGGTAGCCTGAACGCAAGCTGCTCCCAGGAACCCCCCGGGTCGCGGTCAGCTCGGCGCGCAGGTGGACGTGCCGGCGCCGACGACGTCGAAGCCCACGTCGGTGAGTACCCTGGTCATCGTCCCGGCTGAGGTCACCTTGTACACGTCGGTGCTGCTGCCCATCCCGTACTCACGTACGAACACGTAGAAGTCCCCGCTCCAGGTCGCGAACGCGAAGGCGTCGATGTCCCCGGGGTCAGGGAAGGACGGCAGGCGAATCGAGGACAGCGTGCTGCCCGTGGACTTGTCGAGCTGCACGATCTCGGCCGGGGTCTCCAGGGGCAGCATCGCCCAGAGCTCGCCGTCCGCGTCGCCGGTCAGCTCGGACTGGCTCGACATGCGGCCGACCGTCGTGATGACGCCGGTGGAGGTGTCGAGGGTGCCCAGGGTGTCCGCGTTCGCGACGAACAGTTGTTCGCGCCAGGTGTCCGCCGAGTCCGTGCTGTACCCCATCCCAAAGCTGTCGAAGCCCGAGCGATCCGAGTACGCGGTCCGCGAGCAGGTCATCGTGGCCAGATCGAGGCCGTACAGGCTGTTGTCGGCGTACCGGACGTACGCGACGCCATCGCGGCTCACGGACATGGAACCTGGGGTCTGGCTGGTGCCACAGTTCACCCGGCCGAGCGAGGTGAACGACAACGCCGCGGGGTCGAAGGTGTACAGCGTGCCGTCGTCGCGCGAGATGACGTAGACGAGGGCGTCGGTCTCAGCGCAGTCGTCCGCGGGAGGGGGATCGTCTCCGGTGTCCGTCGCAGGCACGTCGCCGCCAGTGTCAGCGGCCGGCTCGGAGTCCGCGCTCGGCACAGCGCCGGTGTCCTCCGGGGGCGTCCCGGTGTCGAGGTCCTCTGCCGACGTGTCGAGCGGCGCGGCGGTGTCCTGCTCATCGGGCATGCCGTGAGGCTCCTTCATCTGGGAAAGGCCGAAGTCCGAACACGCGAGGGAGAGCAAGAGGATCATGGTGGCTCCGAGGTGTTCCTGTTCTACCGGAGCCAGTCATTAATTGAAAGCGAATCTTTTTGCTCATCTCAATCAAGGGCGTTGATGATGTTCCAGAAGCAGCTCGATGAACAACGCGGCTGCGCGGCCGAGCGGCTCATCCCGACGGGTGATGAGTTGGGGAGCGTAGGTCCACCGGTTGCCGTCGGGCAGGTCAAGGAGGACGAGGTCACCGCTGGCGAGATCGTCCGAAGCGAGGTGCAGTGGGAGCCAGCCGAAGCCCACACCCGAGCGCAAGGCCGCCCGCTTGGAGTGGAAGTCCGAGAACCGCACGACGTGGCTCGTGCCGAGGAACGACTCCCTCGGCTTTCGGGCGAACGCCGACGAGGAGTCCTTCACGACGAGGTCCACGTGTGCCGACAGCGAGTCGCGCGTGAGTCCGGTCGCCCTCGCGAGCGGGTGACCGGGGGCGGCGACGAGCACCATCTCAAGGGGTGGCAGCGGGGTGCCCTTCAGACGGCCGCCGTCTTCGAGCCCCAGAGCGATCATGAACTGGGCGTGGTCGGTGCCGAAGCGCTCGATCACACCGTCCTGGTACTCGACGTCGATGCGGATCTGTGTGGGAACTCCGCGCTCGCCGAACACCCGCAGCGCAGAGAGCAGCGGCTCCAGCGGGAACACGCCGTCCACCACGACCTGCAGCTCGGGCTCCCAGCCCTCGCCCAGGCTGCTCGCGAGGTCGTCCAACTGCCGCGCGCGGGTCAACAGCTCGCGACCCTCCCGGACGAGGTGGGCGCCGGCTGCCGTGAGCGCCGCCCGGTGACCGCTGCGGTCGAACAGCACGACCGCGAGCGCCTCCTCAAGCGCCTGCACGGTGTAGCTGACCGCAGAGGGGACCCGATGCAGCTCCCTCGCCGCTCCGGCGAACGAGCCCGTGCGCGCGATCACGTCCACGACGAGCAGCTGGTCGAGGGTGAAGCGGGGGCCGCGGGACATCGCTCCACCGTAGCGCCCGGGCACAGGCCGCGCATGGGCTATCCCGGCGCGGTTCGCTGCCGGTCGAGGAGCGGCGGTCAAATAGGGCGCTGGCTACACCGGGCAGGCTGCGTCGAGCGCCTCTTCGTAGGCTGACGTCGCGTGCTGGTAGGGGTCGAAGCCGTACGGGGCGAAGTCGTCGACCTGCTCGGTCACGAAGAAGCTGCCGGACCAGCTCCGGTAGAGCTCCCGGCCTCCCCGTAGTGCCCGAAACCCAACGATTCGTAGGGGACCGCCACCACCGGGTCGCCCCAGCGCGTCCACCGCACCTTGTCGACGGTGGTGGTGTAGACCGCGGCCGCGTCGACGGAGAACGTGCGGGGCTCGCCGTAGGTGTACACGTGCACCGCCGGCCCCGGGGGCGCGATGGACAGCTCGGCGCCGAGCAACGACGCCTCGGCGCCGCCGAGGCTGTGGCCGTAGACGTAGATGCCCCCTGGGCAATCCCCTGCGTCCACCGCCGCCCGGAGTTCGTCGACGACGCCGTCGTCCCGCAGCGCGCCGTACTGGCTGATGAACCCGTCCCCGCAGTCGCCCATCGGCTCGCCGTCCTCTGTGGTGCAGGCCTCCAGGTACACGGACTCGAGGTCTGCGACGACGTCCGCGGTGCTGTCCGTCCCCTTGAACACGACGTGGCACGCGCCGTCGTCGGTCGTCCCGCGAGCTGCCCGGCCGCCGACACGCCCCCCGGAGTAGGTGGCGGCCAACACGAACGACGGCACGTCGGCGACGATGTCTGCCTCCATCTGCGCGTCGTCGGCGGTGTAGATGGCGGTCGCCAGCGCCAGCCCCACGTGGGAGGCTGCACAATCCTCGGGCTCGATGACGCCGGCCCCGTCAAGCGCGGCCTCGTAGCCGGAGAGGCACGCGTCGCTCGGCTGCTCCTTCTTGGTGCAGTACTCCGAGATCTCCGCGTAGCAGGCCTCCGGGGTGTACGACACACTGCACCAGTAGTCGTAGTCGACGTCCTGGCCCCCATTTCTGAGGTCTCACGCCATCGCTGAGTTTTTTCTAAGCCACAAACCTTGACAATCGTCTGACGTCCGCCTGACAGACGTCTGACAACTGTCTCGCCCGGTCGCGTGAAATGGGCACATGCTCACCGACGCCGA
>CAIMSU010000020.1 GCA_903844155.1 uncultured Pseudomonadota bacterium
CCAGACCGCGCCCAACGCGCCTGGCAACAATTCCGGCGGTCCCGACGATCCGAGCAGCGGCAATGGTGGTTGGGGCTGGTTCCTGGCCGCGCTCGGTGTCGTCGGGGCCGCTTTCTACATCATCCCGAAGCTCGGGAAAGGGTGATTCATGGAGAAGTTCCGCCTTCAGATCGTCGGTGCCGACGAGGACGTTCCCCGCGTGATGCTCGCCTACGGGCAGGGCTGCGGCGGCGAGGTCGCGTTCATCATGCGCCCGCGCGACAACACAGCGTTGCTCGTCCACCAGGTCAAGAAGCAACCGGCGAAGGTGTGGCGCACCGATTTGGGCCTCGCGCCCTCGCACGCGCCCGAGCTGGACACCGCACCCGCGGATGCCGTCGCGGAGATCCGCAAGATGAAGGCTTCTCCTCCGCCGGCCGGTCCCGCGACGCTGCGCGGCCTCTGGAAGGGCACCCTGTTCTGCACGGACGGCACGCCCTCGGTCGTCCTCGAGCGGAAGGTCGCGTCCTACGGCACCCTGCACGTCACCTCGACGCCGGACGGCCGCTGGACCGCAAACTTCGAGCGCGCGCAAAAGTGGTTCTCGAAGGCCAAGCAGGAGGCGGTCACCCGGTCCGGGCTCACCGAGGCGATCACCGCGGGAATGGGCCTCGTCGTCGGCCTCGTCAGCGAGGCGTGCTCGTTCCGGGACACGCACCGCCGCAACGCCGTTGACGCGGACTTCGCCGCGCAGCACCCGCAGCACCCGCGACCCGACCCCCGCGATCCGACCGAGCGGTACAAGGGGAAGTCCAGCTTCCGCGCCATCGAGGCGTCGGACGGCTGGGTCGTGGTCAACGACGTGGGTGCGGTCGTCGCCAAATTCGGGGCGCGCGAGAAGGGCAAGGCCGACAAGCACGCCAGCGCGCTCACCCACGGGAAGGCCCCGGTCGCGTCCGTCTCGCCCGAGATCGCGAGCGGCTTCGGGCTGACGGCGATGCCCGGCGTCACCGTCGTCCCCTCGCTCGACGCCCTCCCCATCCCGGAGACGCCGTCCTGTCCCACCTCGGTCGCCCGCATCGCGTCGGGCAGGGAGAATGAGGCAGCGTCCATCGAGGAGCTGTCGCACTCGCTCTGGGGGTCGACCGAGGCCCCGGAGCTGCTCACCCGCGCCGGCAAACTGCTCCGGCACGCCCAGGCGCTCGTCAGCTCGCCGCTTTGTTCCGGCAAAGAGCAGGAGATGGCATACGAGGACCTCCGCCGGGGCGCGGACGCCTACACCCAGGCGTGGGACGCCATCGGGCGCGGGGAGAAGCCCGACATCGTGACGACGCTGCGGCGGATCTCCGAGCGCGTCTCGCTCGCCGCGGCACGCGCCGCGAAGTCGTGCGCGTCGGGCCAGCAGAAGCTCGGGAAGGCCCCGCGCTCCCCGCAGGACGTGGCGACCGGCATCGGTCGGCGCGAGTCCGGCTGGACCTGGGGCGACCTCGTGACCTGGCAGGGCCAGACCTGGATCGTTCGCGACGTGCGGTCCGACGGCACCGTGGACATCGCCCGCGAGGGCAGCGACCTGACCGACACCGCGCCCGCCTCCGCGCTGCGTCGCGCGAAGGCGGCGACGCCCACAGTGTCGATGCAGCCGACCTGGCCGCCCGCCGCTCCGCCGATGGCCGTGCCGACCACACCGAAGACCCCGCGGACGCGCAAGCCCAAGGCCGCCGAAGTGGACCCCGCCAAGGACCAGCTCCTCGTCAACGCCTTCGCCGATGCCATCAAGCAGGCGGCGGTGCAGATGGGAGGTGGGGCGTGAACGGCGCTGACACGACCGGCGAGGTCGTGAACGGCGGGGCCGGACCGATCCCGATTGTGCTGCCAGTGGTCGAGGCGCAAGCGCCGATGGCGGCGGCGATCGAGGCGAAACCGGCGTCCGCGGGTGAAGGGCTGCTTTCGCCGCTCGAGGCCGCCCTCGTTGCCGAGATCCGCGGGAACGGGTCGGCCGTCGTGGTCGCGCTCGGCGAGCTGAAGACCGAGATCCGGGAGATCCGGAACAACCCGCCTTTTCGCTGGGTGCCCTGGGCGATGCTGCTGCTCTGGCTGCTCAATATGTTCGTCATCGCGATCCTGGCGATGGAGCGCGGGGTAGACCCGTTGCGGGCGGCGGAGGCGGTGAAGGCGCTGACGCCGGGAATCACGGGGGATGTTGTGGGTGGGGGGACGCCATGACGTTTCGGCTTCTGCTCCGCGCGGTGGTCCCCGGCGTCGTGGCACTCACGACCGGGGAGCCGGAAGCGCTTGACCTCGTGAGGACCGCGGAGCGGGTTCGCCGGGATTCGGCCGAACAACGGACCATCGGTGGGACGAGTCGGTCGGAGGGCATGCTGTCGCCGCCCGGCGAGTGCGCTCGGTCAGCCTCGCTTCTCCGCCAGCCGCTTGGCCTCGTCGAGCAAGCATTGCCGCCACCCACCCCGTGACGCTTCGTCCTTCGCCTCCAGAAAGTTCCGGATCGCGTTGTCCTTTCCGTCCATACCCCCGAGAAATCGCCTCATGTACCGCGACATCGCGTAGTAGCTCTCGCGCATCCTGAGCGTGTTCTCCGCCGACGGGTCGTTGGCCCAGGCGATGATCGCCTGCTGGCAGACGCTCTCCCGTGTGGCCCCGCCACTGAGCTGAGTTTGGATGTCCACCACGTCCAAGGCCAGGTCCTCGCTGCTCACGAGGGAGTGGAGGATCGCGACGGTGAAGATGACGCCGTCCCTGAGCACCTCGCCCCCCTCGGGGGGAAAGAACATGATTAACCCATCGTTTATCGCGCCAAGCAACTCGCTGGTCTCCCGGATCGGCCGATGCGGCTGGGTCTGGAGGTAGACCTCCGATCCTCCGAAGACGTACAGGCGGCGCTCCCAGTGCTGCTGCGGCCGTTCGCCGGGAAAGCCCGGAAGCTCGTACGCCGTCGTGGCGGCCGCCCAGCGCGGAGCCCCCTCCTCGCTGAAAATCTCGACTCGCCAGGCAGGCGTGCAGCGAACTTTCGGCCGCGGACCCAGTGGATCGGCGGCGACGGGTGCTGGGCTGGAGAAAGGCCAGGGCATTCCGCCGCGTATTCCGTGGGCCCGGGGGGCGAGCGGGGAGCGGAACAGCCCGCCGTTCCGGTGGGTGCCGCAGGCCGTGCTGTTGCTCTGGCTGTGCAACATGGTCGTGATCGGGATCCTGGCGACTGACTGCGGCGTGGACCCGAGGGAGGCGGCGGAGGCGGTGAAGGGGCTGGTGCCGAGCCTGCCGCATGTTGTGGGCCCACGGGCGCCGTGAGGGCGCTACGTCCCCTGCTTCGTGGCGTTGACGGACCAAATCACCGTGCACATCGTGGATTTCTCCTCGTCACCCGGGCTGCTCAAGGCCATAGCGAGCCTGCTCGTCGGCGGCGGCTCCGCAGCCTTGGGACGAGTAACCTTGCCCTCGCGAGTCTGGAGCGCCCGGCCGGAAACCGAGGAGCTGCTTCCCGAAAGCCGCCACTGCGTCATCGTCGATGGGTAGCCATCGGTCAGCCCGGTCAGACTCACATCGGAGGCGGTCGCCTTTCCCCAAAGGACGGCCATCTTGTCGCCGCCCTGGACGTTGACGAGGTAGCTGCCGTCAGCCCCCTGGTTCACGGTCCACATCGCGGACTGGCTGCCTCCCGTCACATCGGCGCAGGAGCCGTCGTTGTACTTCATCGTGACCGCCCACACGCCGGTCATGTCGGGAGCGGCGCCCGACCCGCCGCTCAGCGTGGAACAGCCAGCCAGCAACATCAGCGAAAGCACCATCGGAACCTCTCAGGGACCGTCAGGTATCGCCGGCACCGTGCCGCGGCAACGCCGGCATTTCCAGCATGGAATTCAGCTCGATCGTCCCTTGTGCAGGCACATCTCGCCGGTCGCCGGTCGCGCAACCCGGCCGTGAAGGGCAAATCGCCTATGGCCGTGGTCGGTCTAAGGTCGCATTCAGGATGTAACCCTTTAGTCGGGTGAAGATTCGGCAGCGGGATGCTGGGAGGCACTCCGGGATCGTACCACGCGACTATCTCGCTCGACGTCGAAAATAAAACTACACATCTTGACATGTCAATGGTAGACGTTCGGCATGCCCAATCCGCCCGCCACCGAGACCGACGCCGAGAAGATCGCCCGCCTGGAGAGGATGCTCGCCGACCGTGACGTTGCCATCGCCGAACTCGGCAAGGTGGTCGCGGACCTCAGCCACCAGCTTGAGGAGTGGAAGCGCGGCCATCGGGTGCGCGACCATCGTCGTCGGTCGAAGGAGAAGAAGGCAGCGCGCGCGGCGAAGGTCGCCGCCGCTGTGGCTGCGGGCGAGCCGGAACGGAAGTCCGGGCGCGCCGAGGGTCATCCGGGTGCGGGCCGGCCTGGGCCGACGCATGTGGATCGCACCGTGACGTGCCGCGCGGGGGGCGCGTGTGCCTGCGGTGGAGCGCGTGCGGACGTCGGCATCGGCCGTCGTCACCGCGTCGAGGAACTGGTCATCACCGTCGAGGTGACCGAGTACCAGTGCATGCTGGAGCTGTGCGACGGGTGCGGTGCTGTGACGGAGGCCCCGCTGCCGCCCGAGCTGGGCGGCGCGCCGAAGATCGGGCCGCACGCCCAGGCCGTCGCCATGGCGTTGCGATTCGACGTCGGCGTCCCGGTCTCGGCGATCTCCAGGGTGTTCGGCGAGATCTTCAGCCTGCCGTTCAGTCCCGGCGGCCTCTCCCAGATGTTCGAGCGCAACGTCGCCAAGCTGGAACCCGCAACGGCGGAGGTTCACAACCGGCTTTTGATGGAGCCCGTCATCGTTGTCGACGAGACCGGATGGTGGCAGGACGGCAAGCGCGCCTGGCTCTCTGCCGCCGTCACACCCGAGCTGAGCTTCTTCCACATCGCGCCTCACAGGGATCGCGAAGCCTTCGAAGCCGTGGTACCGTCGTGGTATCCTGGGATCGTCGCGACGGATGCTTATGTCGTCTACGACCACCTCCCCGAGACCCGCCACCCGCAGTGCTGGGCGCACCCGCTGCGGACCGCCCGCGACATCGCCGAGATCCACGGCGACGCGACGGATGCGGCGATGCACGACCACATCGGCGCGTTCATCGGTGCCGCGAAGGCGCACCGAGAGGTCGAGTGGCCGTCGCCCACCACGCACGCCAACGCACTCGCCTCCTTCGAGGCGATGCTCGTCGTCGCCCGCGCGGCCAAGCACGAGAAGTTGGTCACGCTCGGCGCCCGGCTCGACCGTCAGCGCATCCGATACCTGCTCTGCCTCGACGACAAGCGGGTGCCGCTGACCACCAATCAGGTCGAGCGGGACTTGCGAGGCGGCATCCCAGTCCGAAAGCTGTCGTTCGGCACGCGCAACCCGCGAGGATCGCTTCAGTGGGCCGAGGGCGTGACCATCGCCAAGACCCTGAAGAAGCAACGGAAGCACCTCGTCAGCTACATCCCGAGAGCGCTCGCCGCCGTCGAGTTGGGTACGCCGATGCCGTCGTTGTTCGCGTCGCCGCACTGAGGGCGGGGGATCGGGTGTCGCGGCCGGAGCAGGCGGACATAGGGGTGGACTAAAGGGTTACTTCAGGATAGCGGGCCCAGTAGCCGGACTTGCCCCACCCGGCCCCAGGTGCCTCGCGTGATCCTGCTCCTCTTCTCCACCGTCGCCCGTGCCGCCGTCGACTGTCCTCGCCAGTTCGACACGACCGAGGTTCTCGACGCGGCCTCCCTCGCCGAAGGCTCTTTCACGGCGATGCAGGCCGCACCGTTCGCCGCCGCTCGTCACACCATGGAGAAGCGCCTCGAGTGTCTCAACGAGGTGATCAGTCCGTCCGCGGTGGCGAGAATCGAGCGGGTGGAGGCCCTCGGGGCCTTTCTGGACCAGCGCGACGCCCAGGTCCCGCAGGCATTGGCGGGTCTGTTCGCCGCCGAACCCGGCCATCAGATTCCAATCGCCTTGCTCCCGGACGGTCATCCCATCCGGGCCCTAATCACCCCCGCCATGCTCTTGCTGCGGGAAGATCCCGGCGTGACGCTGCCGGTTCCCCCGAGCGGCTGGCTTGAGGTGGACGGGACGCACGCCCTCGTCGCTCCTATACAACGCATCGCGGTGCTGCAGCAGATCGACGGTCAGGGGGCGGTCGTGGCGACGCATCTCCGCTGGCCAGACGAGCCCGGGTTCGATTGGGTGGTCCCGGTGGCAGCGTCCACCGCGCCCGCCGTCGCGGAGAAGGGCCACACCCACGGGGCTCCGACGTCGTGGGGGCATCGCGCGCCGCTTCTCGGGGTGACCCTCGCGTCCCTGGTCACGTCTGGGGCGCTATACGCGGTGGCCGCACACGGATACGGCGAGTTCGATGCGGAGAAGGTGATGGGGCCGGATGCAACCGACAGCGAGCGTGCCGCGTACCGGACCCAGCTTGAGGGGATGCAAGCCCGCACCAATCCCGTCGCATATGGCTGCTTCGCGGCCGCGGGTCTCGGTCTCGCCTTTGGCGTTGTTACGGTGGTCGCATGGTGACCCTCGCGTTGCTCACGAGTTGCATCTTGATCACCGACTCGGCGATCGATGTCAAGGTCGGCGGCGGGTCCGCGTCGGACGGGGACACAGACACCGATTCGGATGCCGACACCGATGCCAACACCGGCGTGGACGCCGATGGCGACGGCTTCACGGTCGCGCAAGGGGACTGCGACGACGGGGACCCGAGCGTGAACCCGGGCGTGCAGGAGGACTGTTCGACGACCGCGGACGACAACTGCAACGGCGACAGCAACGATGTGAACGCGGCGGGCTGCTCGGGCTTCTATGCGGACGCGGACGGGGACGGCTACGGAGGCGCGACGAGCGAGTGCCTCTGTGTCGCGACCGCGGAGTTTTCGGCGGGGATCGACGGCGATTGTGATGACGGCAACGCCTCGGTCAACCCCGCGGCGGCCGAGGTCTGCAACAACGGCTTGGATGACAACTGTGACGGCGGGCCAGGGGCGTGCGTCGTCGAGTCGGAGAGCCTGTCCGACGCGGTCCGGTATGTCGGCCCTGCGGGTTTTTCGGCGGGCTACGCCGTCGCTGGCGTCGGGGACGTGAATGCCGACGGGTTCGACGACGTTGTGACGGGCGCGCTTTCGGCAGCGTATCTGACACTGGGTGGCGCAGCACCCGCGTCCTCCGTGCTCGATGTCGGCTTGAGCTACTCAACGAGCGGGCACAGCTCTGACTCGCCACTCTTGGTTTCCGCCGCCGGGGACGTCAACCAAGACGGGTTCGACGACTTTCTGGTTGGTGCGGTGTACAACGACGACGGCGGCTCGCAGGCCGGCGCTGCGTACTTGGTCCTCGGGAGTGGACATCCGGCTTCGGCAAGTCTGAGCACAACAGTTGAGTACAGCGGCGCGATTTACCATCGAACTGGGGAGCACGCCGGATGCGCGGTCTCACGGGCGGGGGATGTCAACGGTGACGGGTACGACGACGCCGTCATCGGTGCGGACATTTACGTCGACAGCACCGCGACCGCGACCGGGGCAGCGTACATCGTTCTCGGGAGTGACGCCCCGGTCTCTGCGGGTCTGGCCGACGCCTTGAGGTATCAGGGCGAGGCGTCTGGTGACTCCGCTGGCGTCGCGGTTGCAGGGGGCGGGGACGTGGATGGTGACGGATACGATGACGTCGTCGTCGGTGCGGAGTACAGCGCCGATGGTGCTGCCTCCCCAGGTGCAGCCTACATCGTCCTTGGGGGGCCCTCACCATCGTCCTCGACGCTCTCCGCGGCGGTCCGGTTGGTGGGCGACGCCGATGGCGACGCCGCAGGCTCGGCTGTGGGAGTGGTGGGGGACGTGAACGCTGACGGGTATGATGACGTCGTAGTTGGGGCTTATTTGGGCGGAGATAGCTTCGCGCCGGACGCCGGCAGAGCGTATTTGGTGCTGGGGAGCAGCGTGCCGGTTTCCGGAAGGCTATCTTCCGACGCTGAATTTACGGGGGAAAGCGGCTCTGACTTCGCGGGCACCTCGGTTGCGAACGCCGGCGATGTGAACCAGGATGGATTTTCCGATTTCATCATCGGCGCTTCGGACAACTGCGATGCGGGCAGCGGGGCGGGGGCGGCGTACCTTGTGATGGGAAGCGCCGCACCCGCCTCTTCGGGGCTTTCGACGGTCCCGGAGTTCTCCGGCGAGGCCACGGCGGACTACGCGGGTTTCGCCGTTGCCGGTGCCGGCGATGTTGACCGAGATGGCGTCCCGGACCTGCTCGTCGGGGCACCCTACTCTGATGCGGCGGGCAGCAGTTCAGGGGCTGCCTATTTGATCCTCGGGGTTGCTCTGTAGTGGTGCGCGGGCCGGAGCCAGTGTCGAGGGCTCCTCGCACAGGCTCCTCGCAACCTCCCCGAGAAGGGCTCACATCATACCCGCTGTTCGCCCTCGGACCCACTCCGCCGCACCCGCCAAGTGCAGCCCGACGAATTGAGCGTCCCCGGTCGGCTTGGTGCCGTTGTGGAGCGGGCGGTGTCCATGCGCTCGGGCGTGGGCCCGCACGAACAGTGCCTCGTCGTCGGCCGGCCGATCAGAGGTCCAAAACCAGACGTTCATGGCACGGCGCCTGAACTCGTTCAGCTGAGTCGCGTGAAGGACGTGGTCTTCGTCGAGATGTCCCGTGGCTGATCGAGTGCCGACGAGAAGGGCCAGGCGTCTGCTGAGGTGCGCCGTCCAGCGTTTTGCAAGGCCGCTCTTGGCCATACCCACGTAGACGATCTTTGGAAGCGCGGAGGGCCCCTCGGGCGGACGGACGAGAGCGTAGACCCCGGGTGCGGCGGGAAACTCGGATCGAACTTCGAGGGCCTCTCCCCAACCACTCGCGAGAGTGACCAGCGGGAACCGTACCAGGCCGGGCGTTCGCAGGTAGAAGGGCACCGCACCCAGTATCTTGGTCAGAGCCCGAGCGTGGCGGCGGCGCCGTCCTTCGACGACGGAAAATGGCGCCGATCAAAGGAGCGAGGTACCGCGCGACGCGTGCACGCGGGTGCGTCATGCCCAACTCCAGCGAACGCGCGATCGTGAGGACGACTAGCCCAAAATGTGCGCGAACCGGCTCGGAACCGGCCCCTGGGCGCCTCCGGCGGTCTCCCCGGGTCTCCAAGCGCCGTGCCGACCCCTCGGACGCCGTCATACGGACCGGATTGGTCCTTCCCTGCCTCTGCGAGAGGTTTCGGCCGTTCATTTCGGGGGAACGGGCGCAGCTCCGCCAGCCCCTCGGTTGGGAGCGTTCGGCGTCGAGGTCGGGCTACCTCACCCGGGCCGCATCGAACTCGGGTCGTAGAACGCCCAGAGTGCAGCCACCTTTCTGCTTTTGGGAAGGCGAAGCACCCAGGTGTCGTGGACGCGCAGCAGCCTGCCTGCGAGATTGTAGAGCCGAGGCTGCCTCGCCTTCAGGCCCATTTGGATCACCGGGCGCTGTTCGGCAACCGCGGCCTCCTCAGCCTCTTGCTGGAACAGGAGGTCTGTGTTGAACGCGAGGATCCGCAGAAGGAAGGCAACCTCGTTCGCACGGAACTGCTGCGACACGAGGTTGCCGAGACCGAGGGCCTGCTTCCCGGTCTTGAACACGCGCTCGCAGTCGCCTCGCCCGTTGTAGTATCGCCAAACGTCGACCGCATCCCAATCCAGCGACGTGACGATCGCCTGGTACCGACTGTCGGCATCCTGAGGGATCTTCTTGCCAGGAGGTGGGGCCTTCTTGTCGTGGAGTCGGCGCCGGACGACCACGACCTTGACGCGCTCGTCAAAGCCGAGTTGGGGTCCAGGGATGGTCGCGATGTCGAGCCCCTCGTCGTCGTCCTCGTCATCCTCGTCCGGCTCCGCCGCGACCCGGTCGGGCGTCTCGACCGGGCTGAACGTCGCGTTCCAGAGCGCGAGCTTCACGTTGGCCTGGAAAGGGAGCGAACAGGCGAATGGGATGTTCTGGTCCAGGAACCAGCGACACGTCTTGGCGGACCAGAACCCCGCGTCAGCCCGAATGCTCAGCGCGATGCCGGGCATTTTGGCGCGCACTCTCGCCACCGTCTCCGCGAAGAAAGCGATCCACTCGTCCTCGTCGATGCCGCTCCCGTCGCGGTACTTCACATGCACGGCCGCCCGGCTCTCGGCGATGGAGGCGACGAGCGGGTAATGCCGACGGCGGTTCCGCCCCTTGCCGCAGTAGCCGAAGAACGCCCCGACCTGCTCCCCGAAGCTCACGATGGCGGTGCTGTCGAAGTCGATCACGGCGATGGTGGCACCCGAAATGGAGCGAAGACCGAGGTTGGTGATGATGGTCAGGAGGGCCGCGACGCCAGAGTTCTCGACGCCGGCGAGTGCGCGAGAAAACACCTGACGAACGGGCCACGACGACAGCCTCAACATCTTGAGCATCACAACGTCGCCCTGATACCAGTCCATATGCGCCAAGCGCTCCATGCCGACGACGGTAGCGACCAGGAACGCGAAGATCACGTTGTGAACAGCGTGGATGCGCGTCCGCCCGGTCGCGGGCACGACTGCGCTCAGCAGCTGGGGAAGACCCAGCGTGTCGCAAAAGTGGACGAACGGGAGAACCCCCGCGAACCGCGTCAGGTGCGGATCGTCGGCCCGTACGGTGGGGTGTGGCAGGGGGCCGCGGCGTGTGGTAGAACTCCTACCCATAGGTTCCTCGTTCGTAGTGGGGTTATTTGCTACCAACTACTAAGGCGGAACCTATGTTTTAGCTAGTCCAGGAGGCGCGTTTTTTCCTGTTCGCGCACATTTTGGGCTAGGCGGGCCCACGCGGCAAGCAATACCCCCCCGCGGCAAGTGAACCAAGCTTCCCCCTGACGAATCGCGTGGGTACTCCCTCCCCATGCGCATGCTCCCGCTCCTGCCGCTCGGTGGCCCATGACCGCCGCCGCCCAGCTCCTCGACGCCGTCGTCCCCATCGTCCGGACGCGCCTCCCACGCGGCGTGGACATCGACTACCTCGACGACTTCGTCGACCGCAACCGGCTGCTCCTCGAAGCCGTCATCGAGCAGAACCTCGGTCCCATGCTCCGCAGGATGGAGGCAGCGAACAACGCCAGCTTCATTCAGGAAGACATCCCGGAGTTCTGGACCGCCTCCCGCCGCACGGCAGGCAACATCGCCGCGATGGCGACCGCCGCGAATCTCTACGCCCAGAAACGTGCCCCGACCCACGACGAGCGCACCGTGATCGCCGGCTACTCGGGCTGGGGTGGGCTCTCCATCCAGGGTGCGACCGCCAAGTTCCCGCCGGGCTTCCCCGTCCCCGAGGAAAGGGGATTGATCCACAAGAGAGTCCGCTACCGTAACTTTCTGATCCCGGCCGAGCAGGTCGTCGGCCGCCCTTCGAGCTGTGCGGGGTACCGGTTCCTCCTTCGCCGCCCGCCGCCCCTGATGCGCCGTCGTCCGTGAGGGGCGCGTCCCCGACGAGCACCCGGATCTCGACCTCCCGCGTTTCGGTGTCCACCGTGACCCGCTCGATCAGCTCCGCGATTATGGCTCGCCGCTGGTTGCGGTCCACGGTCTCGACCGCCGCGCGCATCGCTGCCAGGCGCTTGTCCGCGGCGGCGAGCCGCGTGGAGCGTGCCCCGTGATTGCGCTCGTCCATCTGCGACAGTTCGAGCCGGTTCAGAAGCGGCGCACGCTCCCGCTCGATCGTCTCCAGTTCGGTCGCCAGTTCCTCCTCTGAGTACAGCCCCTTCCGAAAGGCCGCTTGAATCCTACTGCGTTCCAGGGCGAGCCGTTCCAGATCCGCGCGCAGGGTCCGCGCCACGTCGGCCCCGGCCGCGTTCTTCTTCGCGTCGGCGTCCACAGCGCGCTCGACCTCGGCGCGGAAGTAGCCCGGCTCGGTGATGAGCTGCCGGACGTACTTCCAGACGACCGCCTCCAACTCGTCCGCGCGGATGCACTTTCGCGCCGTGCAACGCTCGCAGTTGATCTGCTCGCGCGACCCGAAGGAGCAGCGGTAGTACGCGATCCCTCTCGATGTCGTGGTGTGCCCGCGCAGCTTCCGGCCGCACGGGCCGCAGTACGCGACGGCGCGAAGGAGGTAGTCGTACTTGAGCGGGCGAGCGGGGGGGCGTGGACGACCGTGCAGGGCCGTGTTGGCCGCATCCCATACCGTGCGCGTGACGATCGGCTCGACGGACACGGTGAAGTTCGGGTCCCACGCCGGGTTCGGCGCCCAGCGGTCGGAACAGAACACCGGGTTGGCCAGCATGTCCTGGATCGAACGCCGCACGATGAACTTCGTGCCCAGCTCCTTCGCCGTGCCCTTCGGCGTCCCCCGTGGACGATAGCGCTGCATCCGGCCCGACGGCATGTTGCGGCGCATCAGGTCGCGCTCGATCTGGAGCGGCCCCAGGCCCTCCGTGGCAAGTCGGAAGATCTCGCGGACGACTGCGGCTTCTCCGGGCTCGGCGATGTACCCGTGCTTCTCCGGCGACCACTGCAAGCCGAGCGGCGTCTGCGTGAGCGGGCGACCGCCCTTCCGCAACACCGCGTCCTTGCGGCCGCGCACCGTGCGCTCGCGCGTCTTGGACCGCTCGTAGGACGCGACGGACGAGAGCATGTCCTGAGTGAGCTTCTCCTCGGGCGTGATGTCCCGCAAGATGCCTTTGGGCGTCGCGAGCAGGACGCCGTGGTCGCGCAACGCCTTTCGCACGATTGCGCGCTCGAAGGGGTCCTCGGCGCGCGAAGTGCGGTCGAGATCCACGACGAGCAGGTAGTCCACGGCCCGGCTCTCGATCAGCCGCAACGCACGGGCCATCCCCGGCCGCTCCCAAGCGGGCACGGTGCCGCTGAAGCCGTCGTCCTCCTCGACGGAAACGACCGTCCAGTTTTGGGCGCGGGCGAACTGGAGCAGGGCCTCGCGCTGGGATTCGATGGTCCCGGCCTCGCGCTGGCGGTCGGTGCTGACGCGGCAGTAGATGACGCACTTCATCGCGTTTTTCCTTTGGTTGCAGGTTTCGGGGCGCGCGGGTTGCGGGGGGTGCGCGAGTGATCAACCTCGACCTCGCGCCAGTCGGGCTTCTGGTTCAGGATGTCGTCGACATCTTCGGACGAGTCGAGGAGGTACATCTCCAGCTTGCGGGCGAACTCGATCCACTGACGCTTCACGAGCGGCGGGATCATCTCGATGACGAGCGCG
>CAIMSU010000021.1 GCA_903844155.1 uncultured Pseudomonadota bacterium
CCCGTCGTATGCACGCACGGCGAAGCCCACCCATCCTAGTTCGCAAATAGATTAGGAAGAAGTTACGCTTCCGGTGTGAAAAACAAACCACCGCGAGGCACAGATGGGTGAGCGAGCTGAGGGTACCCTGTTCCGGCCGGAGTTCAACCGGTCCGTTCGAGTTGAAGCGGCGCCAAGTGCGCTTACGGAGGACGCCGGAGCGATCTTGCTCCGCACGGTCGCGGATCGCTTGGGGTTGCCCGGCGCTCTTGCCCGCGTCCTCGACCACCGCGTGAAGCACCTGGTGACTCACCCGCTCGTCGAGCTGCTGACGACCCGGATCCTGCTCCTGGCGCAGGGCTGGCGCGACCAGGACAACGCCGACGAGCTGCGAAACGACCCAGCCTTGCGCCTCGCGGTCTCGACGCGGACAGGGACGGCACCTCTCCAACACCCGGACACCACGCGGACGCCAGATGGATTGCCCTCTCAACCTACACTTTCGCGAATGCAAGGTATGCTTGGCAGCCAGTTCAACAGGTTCCAGCTGAGCGAGGCACTTGTGGACCGGGCTTGCGCTCGGATCCTGGCGGCCGTCGGACACCGCGACGAGGTCACGTTTGACATCGACTCCTTCGCCCGACCCGCTCACGGTAAGCAACAGGGTGTCCGGTACAACGGCCACTATCACATGGAGTGTTTCCACCCCCTCGTGGCGTACGCAGACACGGGCGACATGCTGGCCGTGCGCCTGCGCCCGGGCAACGTGCACACCGCCGACGACGTCCGCAGCCTCCTGACCCCGCTGCTGCCGAAGGTGAGGACGCTCGGAAAGAAGGTCTGGTTGCGAATGGACTGTGGGTACGCGAACGGGAAGTTGATGGCGTGGCTGCATCAACGAAGCGTGAAATTCATCACGAGGCTGGCGAACAATCCGGGACTCCGAGGCGAGGCGAAGGCTTGGTACGACCGCACGTTGGCGGAGTGGCGACTGGGCCCGGCAGCCGATGGGCGTCCTCGGCAGGCGACGTACGAGTTCTGGTGGCGTGCCAAGTCCTGGACGAACGTCCTTCGCGTCGTCACCGTCCTGGTCGAACGCGACTACGC
This sequence comes from uncultured Pseudomonadota bacterium, assembly GCA_903844155.1. GTDB lineage: Bacteria > Myxococcota_A > UBA796 > UBA796 > SXON01 > CAIUMM01. Next base: position 1,087 of record CAIMSU010000021.1, read on the forward strand.
CCACGGCGAGCTGTTCCACCACGAGTTCTTCCTTGCGACGAACGCGGCGCGGACCGAGGGCACCAGCGCCGAAATCCTCGCCCGTTACCGCCAGCGAGGCGAAGCGGAGCAGCGAATTGGGGAGTTTCTCACGGACATCGCGGCGCCGGTCTCGAGCGTTCCGCATCCGCGAAAGGACACAACCGCAGAGGCCCGCGGCCCCGGTGTCGAGCGTCAGGTCGTCCACAAGCGTCCGGTCGGCGCCGCCGAAAACGAGGTTTCCCTCCTCCTGGGCGCCTTCGCGTACAACTTGCTGCACGCCCTACGAATGGAGCTAGTTCCGGCGTTGGGAGTCCGTCTTTCGGTCAAGTCCCTACGCGAGCGCGTCCTCAAGACCGCCGCCACGGTCACCCGGCACGCCCGACAGGTCATCGTCCGGATCAACCCCGCCAAAGCTGCACTATGGGCGTTGATCGGGAGAATCATGCTCCCCACTGTGCCAGCGACGGAGGGCGCGCCCGCGTAGACCTTCGGCTCGCCGCCGATCGGACACTCGCCACCTTGACCCACGTGGGTTCAGGCCACGGGTGTGCGCCCCGAGCGACGGAGGTCAAGATGCCAGCCTTGAACCCCGCTGGATCTCCGGATCTGGTGCGCTTGAGGAGCCGGATCGTCGGGTGGATGAATACGACGGGTTAAGACCCTTTACTCCCCGAGCGCGCCCCATGCCAACCCGCGACCTCCACGACCCCGTTCCCTTGCCTTGCGGCGCCACGCTGAAGAACCGCATCGGCAAGTCCTCCTTGAGCGAGCAGATCTCCGATCGGGAAAACCGGCCGACGTCCGACCTTGTCCGGATCTACACCCGGTGGGCGAACGGCGGCGCCGGCCTGATGATGACCGGCAACGTGATGATCGACCGCACGGCGTTGGAAGAGCCCCGCAACGTGGTCGTCGACGATGAGCGCGATCTGCCCATGCTCAAGGAATGGGCCACTGCAGCACAGTCAACGGGGGCTCACTGCTGGCCCCAGCTCAGCCACCCCGGTCGGCAGTCCCTACGCACGCTCACGCCCGTTCCCGTCGCCCCCTCGGCGGTCCCGATGACCTTCGGGCGGGGCTTGTACGCGACCCCGCGCGCGCTGGACGAGAAGGAGATCCTGGACATCATCCAGAAGTTCGCCCGTACTGCGCGGATCATGAAGGACGCTGGCTTCTCCGGCGTGCAGTTGATGGGCGCGCACGGCTACCTCATCAGCTCGTTCCTTTCGGCGATCACCAACAAACGGGAGGATGACTGGGGCGGATCGCCGGAGAAGCGCTCGCGGTTCATGGTGGAGACCCTGCGTGCGGTCCGCGCCGTGGTGGGCAAGGCGTACCCAATCAGCATCAAGGTGAACTCGGCGGACTTCCAGCGCGGCGGGATCGAGGAGGAGGAGTCCCTGGGTGTGCTGAAGACGCTGGAGGACGAGGGCATTGATCTGGTCAAGATCTCGGGCGGGAGCTATGAGAACGCCGTGATGATGGGGCAGGACCTCACCGTCCGCGAGTCAACGAAGGCGCGCGAGGCCTACTTCCTCACGTTCGCCGAGAAGGCGCGGGCCGTCACCAGCGTCCCGCTCATGCTCACGGGCGGGTTTCGGTCACTGCCCGGCATGAAGGCGGCGGTCGAGGCGGGTGCAGTGGGCGTTGTCGGCCTCGGCCGGCCCCTTTGCGTGGATCCCGACTTTGCGAACAAGCTCCTCGATGGGACGGCGCAGCCGATGGTGCTTCCCCCGCGCCGCGTGGGGGTGGCCGAGTTTGACGCCATCCTGGAGGTGTTCTGGTACACCCAGCCGCTCCACCTCATCGCGGCGGGCAAGGAACCCGCGATCGACAAGGGGAACTGGTCGGCGCTAGCGGTCGCCCTGTGGAACAACGGCTTCGACACGTTCCGGCGCAAGCGGTCGTAGGCGGGCGCGCGTAGCCTCGGGCTACCAGCTCGACCCGGCGGGCCCGCCATAACCGCCCATATCGGAGCGCGAACCATCGCTGTTGAGGATCGCGGGATCGCCCGTGTTGGCGGCGGGTGAGCCTGCGGAGAGCGACAGGTCCCAGTTGCGCGGGTCCGCGGGCGCCGTATCGACGTACAGAGGGTCTGCGGAGATGTTGCCGCCGGTCCCCGTTGGGTCGGTGATGCCGTAGACGTTGGAGCCCGTGTTCCCGTAGATGTCCGAGTAGGCGAACGAGATGTACCCGCTGGTGAACACGCCGCCGGTGTAGCTGGACGCGGCGTTTGTGACGGTGTTGTCCGCGATGATGACGTTGTCGAAGGCGATTGTGTAGTAGTCGTAGTGCTCGCCGAGCGCGCTGGACCAGACCGACGCGGTGCCTTCACCGTCCGCCGAGTTGTGGCTGATGTCCACGTTGGTGAACTTCGCGGACGATGAACGGTCGACGAACGCCCCAGAAGCGAGGATCGTGTACGTCGCGATCGCCTGGTTGCCCGCGATGGTCACGTTGGTCCAGCTCGACGACGAGTACATCTCGCGCAAGCCGGCGGCGTCTGCATAGTAGGTGTCGGCGATGTTCCCGAGCATCTCGGTGCGCGTCCAGGTGGAGGAGCCGCCGTATTCGCACACCGCGGGGGTCCAGACGTTGTAGCCGTCGTAGCCCTCGTTTGCGTCGACGGTCACGTTGTCAAACCTGGGCCCGGCGTAGGAGACGTAGACCGAGCCGTACTGGTTGCCGTAGGAGGCGTCTGTCAGCGTGGTGACGTTCTCATCCACGCTCACGTTGCTGAAGCTCGCCGCGGTGCCGCCGTCGTAGGAGATGTACAGGCCGGTGCCGTAGACGTAGTCCGTGGTCGTGGTGGTGTTGGCGTTGAACTGGCTGTTCGTGACGGTGGGTGAGCTGTAGACGAAGGAAGCGCCGACGCCCTCGGTGAACGTGGTCGCGGTCGCCGAATTGCCGCTCACGGAGACGTTGTCGAGCACCGCGTCGCTGTAGACCGCATACAGACCCGTCCCGTAACAGTTGGCCGCGACGCAGGAGTTCCCGGTGATCGACAGGTCCGTGAGCGTGGGGCTTGAGTTGCTGATGGTCACGCCTGCGCCCGTGCCGGCGCTCCCGCCCGTGATCGTGAACCCGTCGACGACCGTGCTCGTCGTCTCGCCCGAATCGACGGTCACCACCGGGCCGGTCCCGCCGCCATCGATGGTGGTGACACCCGATCCGCCCGTGCCCATCAGCGTGATCGCCTTGCCGGCGAGGTCGATCTGCTCGGTGTACGTGCCGGCCTCGACACACACCGTCTCGCCGTCTGTGGCGCCGTCGATGCCCGCCTGGATCGTCGGGTAATCGCTTGGGACACGGTTGCCCCAGTCCACGCTACCGTCGCAGTCGTTGTCGAGGTTGTCGCAGATCTCGGTGCCGCCCGGGTGCGCTGCCGCGCTCGCATCGTTGCAGTCGCTGTGATCGGTGGTCGCGCCGGCGGGTGCGTCGCAGTAGAGCGTGCCGGTCATCGCGCCGTAGCCGTCGCTGTCGGCGTCCGCGTAGTACATGGTTTGGGTCGAGGGGTCGACGGTTGGGTCGGCGTCGTCGGCCGTGCCGTTGCAATTCTCATCGGTGTTGAGCGCGTCGCAGATCTCGGTTGCGCCGGGGTTGATGGCACGATTGAGATCGTTGCAGTCGGTGTTGTCGGCGACGTCGCCAGCGGGTTGGTCGCAGGCGATGATCGCCGCGCCGGCGCCGTAGCCGTCGCTGTCCTTGTCAGCGTACCAACTCCCGGCGCTGGAGGTGTCCAGACTTGGGTCGGCATCGTCGACGAGCGTGTCGCAGTCGTTGTCGACGCCGTCGCAGACCTCGGTGGCGGCGGGGTTGATGGCAGGGTCGGCGTCGTCGCAGTCGGTGTTGTCGCTGACGCTCCCGGCGGGGGCCTCGCAGGACTGGACAGCGCTGCCAGCGCCGTAGCCGTCGTTGTCGGCGTCCGCGTACCAATCGGCGCCGGTCGTCGCGTCCAGACTTGGGTCGGCATCGTCCACGAGCGCGTCGCAGTCGTCGTCAAAGCCGTTGCAGACCTCGGTGGCGCCGGGGTTCACGGCGGCGTCTCCGTCGTCGCAGTCCGTCGCGTCCGCGACGAGCCCGGGCGCGGCGCTGCAGGCCAGCGCGCCGATGCCGATGGCGCCGTAGCCGTCGCTGTCGGCGTCCCTGTGGAAGCGCGTTTCGGAGGCGGGGTCGATCGACGGATCCGCGTCGTCGATGAGCGTGTCGCAGTCGTTGTCGATGCCGTCGCAGACCTCGGTCGCGCCGGGGTTGATGGCGGCGTCCGCGTCGTTGCAGTCCGTGCCGTCAGACACGCTGCCGGCGGGCTGGTCGCACGCGAGCGCGCCCGTCCCCGCGCCGTACCCGTCGCTGTCGCCGTCGGTGTACCAGGAAGTAGCGGTCGAAAGATCGAGGTCGCTGTCGGCGTCGTCGATGGCCCCGTCGCAGTCGTCGTCAATGCCGTTGCAGACTTCAGAAGCGCCGGGGTGAACTGCGCCGTTGCCATCATCACAGTCGGTGCCCGTGGAGACGCTGCCGGCAGGCGCATCGCAGGCGGAGACCGCAGTACCAGCGCCATAGCCGTCGTTGTCGGCGTCGGCGTACCACATCGAGGTCGTCGACGCGTCCAGACTTGGGTCTGCGTCGTCGATCAGCGTGTCACAGTCGTTGTCGATGCCATCGCAGACCTCGCTCGCACCGGGGTTGATCGCCGCGTTTGCGTCGTCACAGTCGGTGGAATCGGCGACGGTGCCACTCGGGGCGTCGCAGGACGTGGTGCCGGCGGAGGAGCCGTAGCCATCGGCGTCCGCGTCCGTGTGCCAGGTCGTCTCGGTGGACGGGTCGACCGCCGGGTCGGCGTCGTCCGTCAATCCGTCACAATTGTTGTCGACGCCGTCGCAAACCTCGGTGGCGCCGGGGTTTATCGCCGCCTCGCCGTCGTTGCAGTCCTGGCAGGCTGCGTAGCCGTCGCCGTCCGCGTCTGCGTAGCCAACCGAGCCGTCGCAATTGTAGTCGTTCGGATCGGCACAATCGGACTCGTCGGCGCCGGGGTGGTAGGCGGGGTCGGCGTCGTTGCAGTCGGTGTTGTCACTGACGTCACCCGCGGGGGCTTCGCAAGCTTGCACGCCCGCTCCTGCGCCGTAGCCGTCCGTGTCGGCGTCGGTGTACCAGGTCGTCGTTGTCGACACGTCCAGGCTGGGGTCGGCGTCGTCGATGAGCGCGTCGCAGTCGTCGTCGATACCGTTGCAGACCTCGGTCGCGCCGGGGTTCACGGCGGCGACGGTGTCGTCGCAATCGGTGTTGTCGGCGACCGCGCCGGTTGGCTGCGCGCATGCGAGCACGGGCGTGTTCGGGTCGCCGTAGGTGTCCGCGTCCGAGTCGGCGTAGAACGTGGACTCCGTGGACGGGTCGACGGTCGGGTCGGCGTCGTCCGTCAGCCCGTCGCAGTTGTTGTCGACCCCGTCGCAGACCTCGATGGCCGCAGGGTTGATCGCGGACTCGGCGTCGTTGCAGTCCTGGCAGGCCGGGTAGCTGTCGCCGTCGGCGTCCGCGTAGCCAACGGAGCCGTCGCAGTTGTAGTCGTTCGGATCGCTGCAATCGGACTCGTCCGCGCCCGGGTGGTAGCGCGCGCTCGTGTCGTCGCAGTCGGTGTTGTCTGCGACGGTGCCGCCGGGCTGGTCGCAGGCGACGACGGCGGCGTTCGGGTCGCCATAGCCGTCGCCGTCCGCGTCCGTATACCAGGTGGTGGCGTCGCTGGCGTTGTTGTCGATGTAACCGTCACAATTGTCGTCGACCCCGTTGCAGATCTCGGTGGCGCCGGGGTTGACCGTCGGATCGGCGTCGTTGCAATCGCTGTTTGCGCCGGTGCCCGCGAAGTAACCGTCGCCGTCCGCGTCCACGCCGCCCGTGTCCGCGCTGTCGCCATCGTGCCCAATGACCGAGGTGTCCCCGGTGTTCTGCGTCTTCGACGTGTTGCAGCCGACGGCGAGGGTGAGCGCTGAGAGGGAGGCGAGGACGAACGGCAGGCGACGGAGCAACATGCAGGGCACTCGGGGAAGGTGCCGCAGTATGCCGCGGGCTGCGCGGTTTGTCGCGGGATGTCTCGGGCTCGGGCGCGGGGTAGGTAGGTTCATGGCGAACACCGACCCGGAGCAGGCCCGTGGAAAGGCCGGCCTGGCGGCGGCTTACGGGGGCATTGCCTTCGGCCTGCTCGGTGGCATCGCCGTGCTGGTCGCGCGCGTCCGGGCGGCCTGTCACGGGGACTTCACCTACCCGCTCGACGACACGTACATCCACATGGCGCTTGCCAAGAACCTGGAGGCGTCGGGCGTCTGGGGGGTGTCGCCGGAGGGCTTTTCGGGGAGCACGTCGTCGCCACTGTGGGCGATGGTTCTGGCATGGGCGTTCTCCGTGCTCGGGCCGACGGTGTGGGCGCCGCTCGTGCTGAACATCCTGCTTTCACTGGGGGTGGTTTGGCTGTGGACCGGATGGGTGCTTCGCCGGGGGCTCCCCGTGTGGGCGACCGCGGTGACCGTCCTCGCGGGCGTCGCGCTGACCCCACTGCCAGCGCTCGCGGTGCTCGGGATGGAGCACGTCCTGCAGGTTTTGACGACGTCGGCCCTGGTGTTTTCGGGTGCGCGGGTGCTTGGCGGGGCGCGGGGGGGGCCATTGCTGGCGCTGGGCGAACATTCACCTCGTAAGTGGCTGAAAGCGCGCGATTGGCGAGAGCAATGGCCCCCCGGCGCGCGGTTCCGCGCACGAACCGTGCCGGCTGGCGTACTCGCCGGCTGGCGGGGTTCGTGGCCTTGGAACGGCGAGAATTCAG
>CAIMSU010000022.1 GCA_903844155.1 uncultured Pseudomonadota bacterium
ACGTGGTGCTCGTCCGCATCGAGGCCGTCCCGAAGAAGGAGTGGGAGCGCGATGCGACGACGATCCACGATGCTTCGAACCATGCCGGCGGTTCCTACCTCCCCGGCCCGCTGCCGCGCACCGACGAGGTCCGCGAGGCGCTGAACCGCGGGCAGTCCGTCTGGACGCTCCCTCGGCGCGGCCCGACGCGCGAGTTCATCCAGGGCGTCGAGTCGCTGGCGGGCGCGGCATGGGCTCGCATCCGGCCCGACACGACGCTGCCGACGCTGGCGGCCGCTGCCGCGTCCGCCGTCCACATCCCGGGCTGGGACGGCGATGCTTGATCCCGTTCGCGCCCGCGCCGAGGCCGATGCTGCCGAGCGCCGCGGGGCGGGGACGCTCTGGGCGGCGGGGCCGGTGGCGTGGGAGGGGGTGACCGTGGGCACGGTCTCCCAGGCTGAGGTGGTGCCGGTGGTGGAGGATGGCGGCGAGGTCCAGCGCGCCCTGCCGCGCGTTGCCGCGCTTCCACGGGTGGTGCCGCCCCGAGCCACCGGAAAGGTGCCCGCGGGCACGCAGGAAGTGCCAACGGCGCTGCTCGCCGCGATCCTCGCGCGCTTGGAGATGGCCCCCGCCGCACCGGGCGGCGTGCCCGCGTGGCTGATCGACGCCATCGGGAACCCGCTGACCTACGATGCTGCGGCGGCGAACCGAAAGGACGTGTGCGTGCGGGTCGAGCCGGCGCTGTACCGTAGGTTGCAAGCGATAAAAGAGCGGCTCGGGCTGCGGACGACGGCGGGGGCGTGGGAGTACGTGCTGAGGGCGGGGCTGGCGGCGGGGGAGCGGGGGGTTGGGCGGTGACTTGCCCTCGGGAGCGCGACGGGCCATCTCGCGGCGGTGGCGCGGAGGGGGGGGCCTCAACCTCCAGGCTTGCGACAAGCGGCTCCGCGATGGGCTCCCGCACCGCTGCATGTTCTGCAGCGGTCAGCGCCAGAAGCGCGGTGCACAAGCCAACTCACTCACTGAGTCGCGCGGTTCCAGGTGTTCGCGCCCACGGTATTACACGCCCAGATCTCGTAGGTACCCGACCCGTTGTTCCAGATCACGAGGTCGCCGGTCACCCCCGCCCGGCCGGCGGTGTTCGGATCTGCCCCCCCGATGACCGGAAGGCGTATCCCACCAAGTGACACGAACTTTCCCTCGAACGTGATCGTGGCCTTCCCGGAGGCACCGCTCTGGAAGCTGACGATGTCGCCGGTGCCGCTGATGGTCTTGAATTTGATCGGGGTCCCCGTGCGCCGGACCTGCCCGTAGACGGTGATCGGGCCGAGGGACTCGCCCACCTTGAGGCAGTTGTTGCCGGCGCTCCCGGACTCGATGATGAACGCCCGGTCGATCTCGTCGTCGTCTGCGTCCGGGAGCATTCGGACGTTTTCATTGCTGGTCATCGTGTAGTTTGCCATGTCGGATCTCCGTGGTGGTAAAAACGCTATCCCTTGTTCCAGGTCGTGCCGGTCTGGCAGACCATGAAGTGGAACGTGCCGACGTTGTTCCAGATCACGCAGTCGCCGGGACTCCCGTTGCGTGAGCCGTTCGGCGTGAGGCCCAGCACCGGGAGGTGGATGCTCCCAGCGCTGAAGTCCGCGTGCCCGACGGAGTCGATTTGGGCGCGACGGGTGCCGTTCGCGAAGAACTCGATTGGGTCTCCTCCGGCCGTCGAGCAGTTGAACACGAGCGGGGCGTCCTGCTGCAGCGCGCCCTTCAGGTAGACGTTGCCGGTCTCGTCGATCCACATGCAGCGCTTCGTTATGCCGCCGCCGTGGCCCTCCACCGAGAAGTAGTTGTCGTTCCCAGCGGTGTTGTTGTTGTCGACGTTCGCGATGACGTCGTCCGCGGTGATGAGGGTGTCGGCATCAGGCATGGGAGTCCTCCAAGGTGTATCGATCAGGGGCCCGCGGCACCGTAGAATAGCATGATCTGGTCGGGCCAGCCGTCGTCGGCGTCATAAATTGCGGGAAGCACGAAGTCGTCGAAGCCGTCGGCGTTGACGTCGCCGAAATCGAAGGTCCGGTTGCCGCCCGTGCGGCGACCCAAGTACTCGACCTCCCCATCGCGGCCGACGAACTGGGCGTCCGCGTCGGTGAGCGCGCCCAGGTCGGGGCTGATCGGGCCGTAGAACAACCAGGCGCTGCCGCCCTCATCGTCGCCGGGCGTCACGAACATCAGGTCGTCGAAGCCGTCGCCGTTGACGTCGCCCATGCCCCCGCCGTCGCCGTTGAAGCAGCTCACGCAAGGCGAGTCCAAGGTGAC